>DATCYZ010000166.1:0-8337 GCA_036526195.1 Burkholderiales bacterium | reverse complement strand
CAGCGTGGTGCAAAAGCGCACCTTCGCCATCAGGCCGGCGTTCGCGGCGGTGTCGCGGATATAGGCAAGGATCTCGTCGCGCTGCGAAAAGTAGCGGCGCCAGCGCGGGTTCGGGTGCCCGGACCAGGAATAGAAGAGGTTCGGCGTGTCGACGCCGGCGCCGGGGTAGCGGTTCTCGAACCAGGTGCCGCCGGCCTCCGGGTTGCGCTCAAGGATCGTGAACGGAATGCCGAGCGCCGCGAGTTGCATGCCGAGGCCGAGCCCCGAAAGGCCGGCGCCGACGATGACGACGTGGTTCTGCGCCAGCGTGCCGGCCTCCGGTGGCGCGCGCCACCGGGTGCCGCCATCGGCAAATCCCAGGTCCTCCCGCACCAGCGGCGCGTAGGCCGGGTCCACGTTCTCGCCGAGGCAGGCGCGCATCATCTCCAGCAGGCAGGTCTCGTCCGGCGCGGCGATGGCCGGTGCCGGCAGCGGGCCGGAAAGCAGGTCGAAGGCCGCCTCGCGGATGCGGCGCTGGAGCGCGGGGTCGAAACCGGCGGCGGCGTCCGCGATCAGGCGCACGTCGCGTTTCGGCCGGAACGGATCCTGCAGCCAGCGCCGCTCGCCGCTCAGCTGGAACAGCACCAGCAGCAGCACGCGCAGGTCGGCCTCCTCGAGCGCGGCGCGCAGGGCGGCGGGATCGAGCGGTGCAGGAGGGGTCATGTGCGCCTGCCGCGACCGGCCGGACGCCGAAACCGCCCATATAGTAACATATAAGTTACCATCATCGCGGAGCCGGCGCTCAGGCCGTCGTCACGGCCGCGTCGTGCGCCACCAGCGCCCTGGCCAGCGTTTCGAACGCCGCCGCGCCGGCCGCATCGACGCGCACCGCCTGCGCGCCCGGCAGGCGCGCGAAGTTGCGCGCGGCCGAGCGCCGGTAGGCGGGGTCGTAGTGCTCCGCGAGCAGCCGCTCGACCAGCGCGTCCCAGTCGCCCTCCGCGGCGAGCGCCTTCCATTCCCCGATCACGCCCTTGCCGTGCAGCGGCGCGAGGCACTCGAGCTGCGCGTCGAGCGCCGCGCGGTCCTCGAAGAAGTGCCGGTATTCATCGGTCAGCAGCCGCACGCGGACCGCGGTGTCGGCCTCGAGCAGCACGCATTCTGCGGCGCGCATGGTCTCGATCAGCGCCTCCGGGATCTGCACCTGCCCGATCTTGCGGCTCTCGCCTTCCACCCAGACCACGCGCGCCGGGTCGAGCGCTTCGAGCACGCGCAACAACTGGCTCTCGAACATCTTCTGCGACGGCTGGGCGCGCTCGGGCAGCCCGCCGAGCACCGAGCCGCGGTGCGCCGCGAGGTCCTCGAGGTCGAGCACTTGCGCGCCGGCGAGCGCAAGCGCGCGCAGCAAGCGGCTCTTGCCGCAGCCGGTGGCGCCGTGCACCACGCGAAAGCGAAAGCGCAGCGGCACTTCCGAAAGCGCATCCACCACGTGGCGCCGGTAGGCCTTGTAGCCGCCTTCCAGCGTCCTTGCGTCCCAGCCGATCTCGCGCAGGATGTGCGCGAGCGCGCCCGAGCGCTTTCCGCCGCGCCAGCAGTAGACCAGCGGGCGCCAGCCCTTCGGCATGGCGGCAAAGCAGGTTTCCAGATGTCGGGCGATGTTCTTCGCCACCAGCGCGGCACCGAGCTTCTTCGCTTCGAAGGGCGAGGCGCGCTTGTACATCGTGCCGACGCGCGCGCGCTCCTCGTCGTCCAGCACCGGGGCGTTGACCGCGCCGGGGATGTGGTCCTCGGCGTACTCCGCCGGCGAGCGCACGTCGATCACGGTGTCGCAGTCCGTCAGGACGTCGGGGCCGATGCAGACCGAAGTCTTGTTGACGTATCGCATCGCCTGCGATTCTACGCCCCGGAGCGGTTCGACCACGCCCGCCGGAGCGCGCTTCAGCGCAGCACGGCGAAGGCCAGTACGCCGAGCAGGATCAGGCCGAGCGCAGCACCGGCGATCCGGCGCAACAACGTCTCGCGCGGGGTCGGCGCGCCGCCCTGGTACCGGAACCGCTCGGACACGATGCGCTCGAGCGGCACGCCAAGGGCGTCGAGCGATGACTCGACGGCATCGATCATTTCCCCGGGCCCGCAGACGAAGTAGAGCCAGTGCGCGCGGCGCGTCGGCGGCATGCAGGCGGCCAGGGTGTTCTTGTCCAGCACCCCGCGGCGTCCGTTCCAGTCCGGCGGCGGCTCGCTCAGGACAAGGTCGAGCGTGAGGTCGAGCTGCGTTGCGAGCGCCTCCAGTTCCGGGCGCGCGGCGACCTGCGCCACGCTGCGGTTGCCATAGACGAGGCGCACGGGGCGCGTGTCGCCCTGCGCGGCAAGCTCGTGCAGGATCGACAGAATCGGCGCAACGCCGATGCCGCCGGCGACCAGCAGGATGCCCTCGCCCTCGCGTCCGGCCAGGGTGAAGTTGCCGTAAGGCCCGTCGAGGAACGCCGGGGTTCCGGGCGCAAGGGCGCCGACGGTGCTGGTGAAATCGCCCGCCGCCTTGATCAGCAGGTCGATGCGTCCGCCCGGCGCGGGACCCGAGGCGATCGAGAACGGATGCTCGCTCAACTGCGCGAACGCGCGACCGAGCTTGAGCCAGATGAACTGCCCGCCGCGAAACCGCAGCGTCCGCGCCGTGGTCGGCTCGAGACGCAGGCGCCAGGTGCGCTCGGCGACCGGCTCCACCGACGCGACGTGATAGGGCTGCCGCTCGGCAAGGAGCGGATCGACGAGGTACACCTTCAACAGGGCGCCCGCGGCAAGCGCCGTGGCGCCGATCCAGAACCCGGCGCTCAGCGGATCCTGCGCATAGCGGCCGGTGTCCAGCGTGTGGTGCAGGCCGGCGCCCGCCACCAGCAGGGATCCCAGAACATGGGTGAGGCGCCAGGTCTCGTATGCCATCGCCACGCGGGCGCGCAGCGCGGCGAGCAGCACCAGCGCTATCAGCAGCAGCAGCCCGAGCACCCCGCTGGCGAGCGCCGCGTTGGTGAGCACCACGCTGCGGTTGCGCAGCGGATCCCACAACTGCGGCTCCGAGTACATCGGTCCGTAAAGCATGGGGTGCAGGGTGAGCAGCGCGAGCGCCGTAACGCCGGCGAACTGGTGCATCCGCATGGTGAGGTCCATGCCGAGGGCGCGCGACAGGGCGCGTCCCCGGCCGGCGAGGATAAACTCCATCAGCAGCATCGCGAAGGCCGCCATGGCAAGCCCGGAGGCGAGTTCTTCGTGCCAGGGCCGCCGCGCCAGGCCCTGTGCCCAGGCCAGGACCACCGGTAGCAGCGCGAGGCTCACGTACAGACCGAGCAGGGCCGCAGCGCGCAGCAGCGCGCGGCGCTCAGCGCGGGGTGCGTTGTCCATCGCTCCACACTAGGACGCTGCGCTGCGCGCCGCTTGACGCAGGTCAAGCGCGGGGTCGGCGTGCGCTAGCGGCGGGCGCCGGGCGCGCCGAGCAAGGGTGCAAGCGCCTTGCGAACGCCCTCGAGGATGAGCGGCTGCGCCGCCGCAGTGGGATGCAGCCGGTCCGGCTGGAAATATTCGGGCTTGTCGCCGATCCCGCCGAGCAGCGAAGGCAGGAAGGCCACGCCGTGCTGTTTCGCAACCGATGCAAAGGCCGCCTCGAAGGCGGCGGTGTACTCGGGCCCGTAGTTCGGCGGCATGCGAATGCCCACCAGCAGCACGCGCGCCTTCGCCTTGCGCGCAAGGTCCACCATCGCCGAGAGGTTCTGCTTCATCTGCCCGACCGGCAGGCCGCGCAGGCCGTCGTTCGCCCCGAGTGCGAGCACCAGCACCTGCGGGCGCTGGCGCGCGAGCACGCCCGGCAGCCGCGCCAGCCCGCCGCCCGTGGTTTCGCCGGAGATGCTCGCGTTGGCGACGTTATAATCGGGGTGCTCCTTTCGAAGCTGTTTCTCGAGGAGCGTCACCCAGCTTTCGTGTTGCGAGAGGCCATACGCAGCGGACAGGCTGTCACCGAAAACAAGGATGCTTCCCGCCGCGGGCGCGGCGAATGCGCACTGCATGGACACCAGCCAGATGACGAGCGAAACCAGCGCCCGGGAAAAGGCGCCTTCGGGGCGCAATGACGATCTGGTGCTGCGCGCGCAGGGCATCGGCAAGACGGTGAAGAGCGGAGACCGCGACCTCGTGATTCTCCGCGATATCGACTTGAGCGTCACGCCGGGCGAGGCGGTGGCAGTGGTCGGCGCCTCGGGATCGGGCAAGTCGACGCTGCTTGCGATCCTCGCCGGACTCGACACGCCCAGCACCGGCAGCGTCGCGCTCGAGGGCACCGATCTGTTCGCCATCGACGAGGATGCGCGCGCCGAACTGCGCGGGCGCCTGGTCGGCTTCGTCTTCCAGTCCTTCCAGCTGCTGCCGGCGCTCTCGGCGCTGGAGAACGTCATGCTGCCGCTCGAGCTGGCCGGGGATCCCGGCGCCGCGGCTGCGGCGCGCGCCATGCTGGAGCGCGTGGGACTCGGCGAGCGCACGCACCATGCGCCGCGCCACCTTTCGGGCGGCGAGCAGCAGCGCGTCGCGCTGGCGCGCGCCTTCGTGGTGCGTCCGAAGCTGCTGCTCGCGGACGAACCGACGGGAAGCCTCGATGCCGAATCCGGCGCCGCGGTGATCGAGCTGATGTTCTCGCTCAACCGGGAATCCGGCGCCACGCTCATCATGGTGACGCACGACGAGTCGCTCGCGGCGCGCTGCGACCGGGTGGTGCGGCTCGCGGCCGGGCGCATGCTGGCGTGATGTCGCTCCTTGTCCAATCGATGCGCATGCTGGCGCGCGACTGGCGCGCGGGCGAGCTGCGCGTGCTCGCCGGGGCGCTGGTGGTGGCGGTGGCGAGCGTTACCAGCGTGGGCTTCTTTGCCGACCGCGTCAGCCAGGCGCTGGTGCGCGACGCGCACCAGCTGCTCGGCGCCGACCTCGTCATGGTCGCGGACCACGCCTGGGCGCCGGCGATGCGCGCCGAGATCGAGCGTCGCGGGCTGCGTGGGGCGCAAGCCTACAACTTCATCAGCATGGCGCAGGTCGGCGCCGGCGATGCGATGCGCGGCCAGCTGGCCGGCGTCAAGGCCGTCACCGGAAACTACCCCTTGCGCGGAAAGCTTCGCACGGCGCCGGCGCTGAACAGGCCCGACGCCCCGACCGCAGCCGGGCCTGCACGCGGCACCGTCTGGATGGAGGAGCGGCTGATCTCCGCGCTGGAGGCGCCGGTCGGCTCCAGGATCCGGCTCGGGCGTTCGGAGTTCGAGGTGGCCGCGGTGCTGACGCTCGAGCCCGAGCGCAGCGCGAACTTCTTCAATATCGCGCCGCGCCTGATGATGCACCACGAGGACGTCCCGGCCACGGGGCTGATCCAGCCCGGCAGCCGCATCTGGTACTACCTCTACGCCGCCGGCGCGCGCGAGCCGCTCGCCGCTTTTGAGGCCTGGGCGCGCGAGCGGCTTGGGCGCGGCGAGCGCATCGACACGCTGGAAAGCGGCCGGCCCGAAGTGGTCGCCTCGATCGACCGGGCGCAGCGTTTCCTTGGCCTCACCGCCTTGCTTGCCGCGGTGCTCGCCGGCGTCGCGATCGCGCTCGGCGCGCGCCGCTTCGTCGAGCGGCACCTCGACGGCTGCGCGGTGATGCGCTGCCTCGGGGCGACCCAGTCGCGCCTGCTCTCGCTCCATGCGCTCGAGTTCCTGGTGCTCGGCGCGGTGGCGAGCGCCCTGGGCTGCGCCATGGGCTACGTGGCGCAGGAGGCGATCGCCGGCGCGCTCGCCGACCTGATGCGCGCCACGCTGCCGGTCCCCGGGCCGCTGCCCGCGCTGCAGGGCTTCCTCGTCGGACTGGTGCTGCTGCTCGGCTTCGCGCTGCCGCCGCTGGTGCAGCTGAAGAACGTGCCCGCGGTGCGCGTCATCCGCCGCGAATCGGGCACCCTGCAGGGCGGCACGCTGGCGACCTACGCCACCGGCTTCGGCGCGCTCGGCGCGCTGCTCGTCTGGCAGGCGGGCGACCTGCGGCTGGGCCTGATCGTGGTGGGCGGTTTCGTGGTGGCGCTTGCGGCCTTTGCCGTCGTCGCCTGGGTCGCGCTGCGCATGGTCTCCAGCCCCGTCGTCGCGCGCCGCGTGGGGGCCGGCAGCCTCGCATTGCGCTACGGGCTGTCCAACCTGCGCCGGCACGCGCGCGGCAATGCCATCCAGGTCGCGAGCCTGTCGGTGGGCCTCACCGCGGTGCTGCTGCTGGGCATCACTAGAAACGATCTTGTCGATGCCTGGCGGCGCGCGGCGCCGCCGGATGCGCCGAACCGCTTCGTCATCGGCATCCAGCCCGACCAGCTCGAGGGCGTGAAGCGCTATTTTGCCGAACACGGCATCGTCGCGCCGGACCTGTACCCCATGGTGCGCGCGCGGCTCACGCAGGTGAACGGCCGCGCCGTGTCCTCGGACGACTTCCAGGACGAGCGCGCGCGCCGCATGGTCGAGCGCGAGTTCAACCTGTCGTACGCGGACGAACTGCCCGGGCACAACGTCATCGAGGCCGGCCGCTGGTGGACCAAAGGGCAGGGCGATCCGCCGCGCGAGCTTTCGGTGGAGACCGGCATCGCGCGTACGCTCGGCTGGAAGCTGGACGACGTGCTGACGTTCACCGTCGGCGGGGAGGCCTTCAGCGCGCGCATCGCCTCGCTTCGCAAGCTGCGCTGGGACTCGATGAAGGTGAATTTCTTCGTCATGACGCCGCCGGAATTGCTCAAGCCTTTTCCCGCAAGCTTCATCACGGCGTTCCGCCTGCCGGAGGACAAGGAGAAGGCGATGAACGGGCTCACGGCCGCCTACCCGAACCTGACGGTGGTCGACGTCGGCGCCGCGGTGCGCCAGGCGCAGGGCGTGATCGACCAGCTGATCGCCGCGGTGCAGTTCGTTTTCCTGTTCGCGCTCGGCGCGGGATTGCTGGTGCTCTACTCTGCGCTGGTGGCGACCGAGGACGAGCGCCGCCGCGAGGCGGCGGTGATGCGCGTCTACGGCGCGTCGCGCGCGCAGGTCATCGGCAGCCAGCGCGTGGAGTTCCTCGCCATGGGGCTGCTCGCCGGGGTACTGGCCACCGCGGGCGCGGCCGCCATCGGCCAGTTGCTGGCGCGGCGCGTGTTCGAACTCGACCTGCCGCCGGCCCCGGCGCTGCTCGTCGCCGGTCCGCTCGCCGGGCTCGCGTTGCTTGCGCTGAATGCGTGGCTCTCTTCACGCACGGTGCTGCGCGCCTCGCCCGCGCTCACGCTGCGCGACTCGGTGTAAGCTGGTGGCACAGCCCGTCCCGTACGAAATCCTCGGCGGGGAACCTGCCTTGCACCGCCTGATCGAGCGCTTCTACGACCTCATGGACAGCGAGCCCGAGTACCACGGCATCCGCAAGCTCCATCCCGGGGACCTCGCCGGCTCGCGCGAGAAGCTCTTCATGTTCCTCTCCGGCTGGCTTGGCGGGCCGTCGCTCTACACGGAGAAGCACGGCCCCCCGATGCTGCGCGCGCGCCACCTGCCGTTCGCCATCGGCCGCGCCGAGCGCGACGCCTGGCTCGACTGCATGCGCCGGGCGCTCGAGGACACGCAGGCGGGCAACGCCGCCTTCCGCGCCTGGTTGCTCAGCCAGTTGTTCGCGACCGCGGACTGGATGCGCAACCGGCCCGGCGACATGCCGGGGCAGGCTTGAGCGAGGCCTTGCCCTACATCGCGCTGGTCGCCGCGCTCGCCGCGGTGGCGGGCGCGGTCCTTGCGTTCGTGCTGCTCGGGCGCGACCGCGCGGCGCGCGCAGACGCCGCGGTCGCGGCCCGCGAGGCGGAGCGCGTCGCGCGCGAGGCGCGCAGCGACGCGGAGCGGGCGGCGCGCGAATCGCGCGAGGAACTGCAGAAGAGCCTCGGCGCCTTCGGGCAGAACGTCTCCACCCAGATGAGCTCGATCGCCACGGTGCAGAACAACCAGATCGACGGCTTCGCGCAGAGCCTCGCCGCGCTTTCCGCGGCGAACGAGGCGCGCATGGACAACTTCAGGAAGACCCTCGAAGAAAGCCTCGGCCGGGTGCAGGACCAGCAGCGGCTCGCCGCGCGCGAGACGCGCGAGACGCTCGAGACGCAGCTGCAGAAGCTGCAGCAGGACAACGCGGCGAAGCTCGAGCAGATGCGCGCCACGGTGGACGAGAAGCTGCACGCGACGCTGGAACTGCGTCTCACCGAATCCTTCAAGCAGGTCTCCGAGCGGCTCGAGCAGGTGCACAAGGGGCTGGGCGAGATGCAGACGCTGGCTGCCGGGGTGGGCGACCTGAAGAGGGTGCTGGCGAACGTCAAGAACCGCGGCGTGA
>DATCYZ010000165.1:0-33543 GCA_036526195.1 Burkholderiales bacterium | reverse complement strand
TCGGGCAGAAACATGGTCACGCCGAGCGCCAGGCCGCGCGGAATGATGGTGACCTTGTAGACCGGGTCGTGCTCCGGGACGTTGAGCCCGACGATGGCGTGACCGGCCTCGTGGTAGGCGGTCAGGCGCTTTTCCTCCTCGGACATCACCATCGAGCGCCGCTCGGCGCCCATCATGATCTTGTCCTTGGCGCGCTCGAAGTCGTCCATGTCGACGAGCCGCTTGTTGCCGCGCGCGGCGAACAGCGCCGCCTCGTTGACCAGGTTGGCGAGGTCCGCGCCGGAGAAGCCCGGCGTGCCGCGCGCGATGATGTCGGCCTTGACGTCGGGCCCGAGCGGCACCTTGCGCATGTGCACCTTGAGGATTTCCTCGCGGCCGCGGATGTCGGGCAGCGGCACCACCACCTGCCGGTCGAAGCGGCCCGGGCGCAGCAGCGCCGGGTCGAGCACGTCCGGCCGGTTGGTCGCTGCGATCACGATGACGCCGACCGTGGCCTCGAAGCCGTCCATCTCGACCAGCAGCTGGTTCAGCGTCTGTTCGCGCTCGTCGTTGCCGCCGCCGAGGCCGGCGCCGCGCTGGCGGCCGACCGCGTCGATCTCGTCGATGAAGACAATGCAGGGCGCGCTCTTCTTCGCCTGCTCGAACATGTCGCGCACGCGCGCCGCGCCGACGCCGACGAACATCTCGACGAAGTCCGAGCCCGAGATCGAGTAGAACGGCACCTTCGCCTCGCCGGCGATGGCCCGCGCGAGCAGCGTCTTGCCGGTGCCCGGCGAGCCGACCATCAGCACGCCGCGCGGAATGCGTCCGCCGAGTTTCTGGAACTTGCTCGGGTCGCGCAGGAAGTCGACGAGTTCCGAGACCTCCTCCTTCGCTTCCTCGCAGCCGGCAACATCAGCGAAGGTCACGGTGTTGGTGGATTCATCCAGCATGCGCGCGCGCGACTTGCCGAAGGAGAACGCGCCGCCGCGTCCGCCGCCCTGCATCTGGCGCATGAAGAAGATCCACACGCCGATCAGCAGCAGCATCGGGAACCAGGAGACGAAGATGTTCATGAGAAGCGAGGGCTCCTCCTCGGGCTTCGCCTCGATCTTCACGCCGTACTTGAGCAGGTCCGAGACCAGCCAGATGTCGCCGGGCGAATAGCTCACCACGCGCTTGCCCTCGGTGGTCGTGGCCTTCAGCGTGCGGCCTTCGATCGTCACCTTGGTGATGCGCTGCGCCTTCACCTCCTCGATGAACTGGGAGTACTCCATCGGCGCCTGCGCGGTCTGGCGGGTATTGAACTGGTTGAAGACCGTCATCAGCACGAGTCCGATGACCAGCCACACGACCAGGTTTTTCAGCATATTGTTCAAGGACTTGCTCTCCTTCCGGGGGCGTCCCGGCAAGCGCACTATGCTACGCGGTTTTCGCGGTGCAAAAAAGCCCCGCGAACAGTGGAATATCGGGGCGCAGGGGCCGCACTTCAAGCACCGGTCAGGCGCCCGCAGGCAGCGACCCTTCGCCTCGCTTCAGACCCCGGGCGACTACAAAGGTTTCCGCGCTTTCGCTCCGCGAGGCCGGGGGCTTGCGCACGACGACCGAACCGAAGGCCGCATCGAGGCCGGCACGCACCTCGTCGAAGGCCTCGCCGTGGAACGCCTTGAGCAGCAGCGCGCCCTTGGGCTTCAGGTGCGCGCGGCAGAAATCGACCGCCAGCTGCGACAGCTCGGCCAGGCGGACCTGGTCCACCCCGGCGATCCCGGAGAGGTTCGGCGCCATGTCGCACAACACCGCGTCGGCGACCCCGTCGAGGGCCTCGGCCACCTGCGCGCGCACCGCCGCGTCGCGGAAATCCCCGCGCAGCACCCGCACCCCGTCGATCGGCCTGATCTCCAGCAGGTCGACCGCCACCACCCGGCCGCCGGGCCGCACGCGCGCGGCCGCCACCTGCGACCAGCTCCCCGGCGCAGCGCCAAGGTCGACGATGCGGCCCCCGGCGCGCAGCAGCCGCTCGCGCTCGTCGATGGCGATCAGCTTGAAGGCGGCGCGCGAGCGATAGCCCTGGTCGCGCGCGCGCTGGACGTACGGGTCCGTGGCCTGGCGCCGCAACCACTGCTTGTCGGATTTCGAACCGGCCATGCCGACCTCTCCCGTCGTGATTGCAGCGTGCCCCGGAGAGCGCGCCGCGTCCCGGCTATTGCCGGACGACCTTGAAGTGGACGACTTCGTTGTCTGCCGCCGCCTGGCCGAATTGACCGGCCAGGGCGATGCTGCCGCTGCCATCCAGCAGGATCTTCTCGCCCTGACAGGTCTGCACCCGTCCGCTGGGCTCGAACTGCACGCAACTGCCGTTGTTGCTCAGGTTGAAGAGGAACGGCCCCTCCATTCCCTCCCAGGCGATCCGCGCGTGCTTTCGCGACACGTGCATCGAGGGCACCACGATGGTGTTGTCCTTGCCGCGACCCAGCGTGACCTCGGCGTCGGCCGGTCCGAACCGCTGCTCAACCATTCGGAATCGCAGCACGAGCGAGCCAGGCGCGTGCGCCGCGCCAGCAACGGATGCGGCCGTCGGGGCCGCGGGCGGCGGCGCTTTCGGTACCGGAGAGGATGCGGTCCGGGTCGGCGACGGACCGGCCTGTGCCCGCGTCACAGTGGTCGCGACGGACGCGGAAACGCCCCCCGGCACGAGCACGCGAAAGGCCTTCAGGCCGTCGAACGGCCCGCACGCTTCGAACGTCGTGTCCTTGGCACCTTTCAGGGCCTCGTGCATTGCCCCATCAAGGAGGATCTCGCCGGGTTGGGACTTCTCCAGCAGTACGCCTGCGGCCGCCACCGCGTCGCCCGACACCTTGCCGGCGATGACGCGTACGGGTCCATAGGCCATGCCGATGCGCGTACGCACCACCATGCCAGAGGATTTCCCCTGCCCCTGTGCAATCTTGCGCTGGATGTCGAGCGCCGCGTTCATGGCCGCGGACGGGTCCGAAAAGCTGCTGAGCAGCGCATCGCCGACCGTGTGCGTGACCACCCCGCGGTTGGCGACCACCGAATCGGTGACCTGGGCCTTGGCCTGACCGAGTTGTTGCGTGCCGAACCATCCGGTCAGCGTGGTCGATGGCGAGGCGTCCGCCCTGGCCTCCTCCGCGGCAATCTCGGTGAACAGCAGCGCCTGCGCGTTACTCAGTCTGGACATGTTTTGTCGACGAGTATCGCATGACCCGACCTCTCCTGACGATCCCTTCGCGCCCCGGGCGTGGGCCGTCCCGTGCGCATCACGCGTCCAGGGTCAGCGCGCCCTTCGGCACGGACACGCAGGCAAGGCAACTCCCCTTCTCGGGGTCGACATCGGGCTTCTTGAGGTAATCGACCTGGCCTTCGCGGATGGCTGTGGCGCAACTGCCGCAACTGCCCGCCCTGCAGCCCGAATCGATATGGATGCCATTGGCTTCCGCGAACTCGAGAAGCGAGCCGTTCGTCCCGTTCCATTGCAATCGCTTCGCGGAACGCGCGAAGTGCACTTCGAAGCCGCCGGTCCCGGGCCCCGCGGCATCGACGTTCTGCGCCACTTTCTTCACCGTGGCCGGGCCGAAGGCTTCGAAATGAACACGCGCGTCCGGCACGCCCCAGGCGCCCAGATCGCGTGTCAAGGTTTCCATCATTGGCGGCGGACCGCAAATGTAGAAATCGAAATTGTTCACCTTGAGCACCTTCTTGAACAACTCGACGCTCACGCGCTCGCTGAAATGGTAGTCCTCGACGAGGCGATCCTCTGGCAGCGGGTCCGAATAACAGATGCACAGGTGAATGTTCTCGTGCTGGCTGGCCAGTTCCTTCAGGTATTCCTTCATCACGTGCTCGCGGCTGTTGCGCACGCCGTAAAAGAACCAGGCCTCGCGATTGCCCGGCGCGGTGGCGATGAAATTGAGCATGCTGAGCACCGGCGTCACGCCGACGCCGCCGCCGATCAGCACCACCGGGTCCCGCCGTTCGACATCGAGGTGGAAATGGCCGCCCGGAGCCTTGACATCGAGGATGTCGCCAACCTGGATCCGGTCGTGAAAATGGCTCGACACCAGGCCTGGCGGCGCCGCCGGCGTATTCGGCGGCGGCGGAATCCGCTTGATCGTCACGCGGTAATAGTCGGGGTGGTCCGGGCTTTCGGAGAGCGAGTAACAGCGCGTGGTCTCGCGCGTCTGCCCGGGAATCGACAACCGGAAAGTCAGGTATTGTCCGGGAAGAAATCCGGGCAGCGGTCGCCCGTCGTGGGGCGCGAGGTAGAACGAGCAAAGCGACTCGGCCTCCAGCACCTTGCCGTCGACGCGGAATTTCCGGAATCCGGACCAGGCCTGGCTTTTCGGACCCGCCCCCTGCAGCACCGGCATTGACAGTCGCTCGAGCTGCGCGCGGAAGATTGCCCGCTCGTCGACGAACAACTGCGCCAGGCGTGCCTGCCGGCTGAGTGCGCCCCTGAGCAGCAGCCCGAGATAGACCAGCGCAAGCACCGCGGCAGCAAGCGCAATCGAATGAACCGCGATGGTCATCGTCCGGGACCCCGAGCTAGAACTTGCGCCGCAATTCGAAGCGAAGGCCCGCGATATCCTTCGCGTTTTCGCGGTTCGCGACAATGGCGTCCGCGCGGAAGATCCAGGCCTTGTCCAGCGTCTTCTGGTAGCGCATGCCGAGCGCCGTCTGCCGCCCCGCGAGCGTGCGGCTGGCGGCATCGCCGCGCGGCCGCACCGTTGCCACCTCCACCACGACCTGCTGGGTCAGATCGAACAGATACTGCACGCCGAGCGCGCCGCCGTAGGTGTTGTTCGCGGTGTCGTCCAGCTTCGGGAACCCGGTGAGCCCGTCGGTCTCGAAGTTGATCCCGGTGTTCTTGAGGATGCCGCCGGCGTCCGCCGCGCGGGCAACCGATTGCGGGCGGTCCTTTCCGAGGAAGGCGTTGAAGTAGGGCACCAGCGTGAGCGGCTTCGAGGTGACCAGGGAGTTCTCGATCACCAGCAGCGTACCGTTGGCATTCTGCCGCGCACCGCTGGCGAGCTTCTGGCCGAAATTGTGTATCAAGCGGACGCTGTTCGAAAGCCAGCCACCGTAGCGGCGGGTAAACGATACACCGACGTTGTGGAAACTCTGGTCGGCGAACTCGCGACGCGGATCGGTATAGGCGTAGCCGAGTTCCCAGTAGCCCTGGTTCGCCTCGAGAAAGGTGGTGGCGCCGTAGACGTTCACCTTGTGCTTGGGGATGTTCCCGGCAAGATCGCGGACGCCTGCCGTCGTCACGTCGTCGAAGCCCGCAAAGAACGTGACATCCAGGTTCGAGATCCCGAGCGCCGCACTGTGCCGCGCCGGAATCGAGGCCGCCACGCCGGTCAGCGCATCCTCGAGCCAGATGCCGTTTTGGAAGAGCAACGGCATTTTGCCGACGGCAAAAGGCAGGTCCCAGGAGGTGTAGCGATCACGGCCGCCCGACACGATGGCGCCCAGGTCGCCCTCGAAAAAGAAGGTCTCCGCCTTCAGGTCCAGTTCATCGAAGCAGCGGCGCGTGCGATTCTGCTGGAATTCGCAGCGCGTGAAGCTGCCGTTGCGATCGAGAGGCCGGAAAAAAGCATGCACACGCTCCGTGGCGGTCAGCTTCCAGTCAACGTCGAGGTTGAGCCGTGTCGCCAGCACGGACTTGTTGGCCGCGCCGCCGTTGACGTTGCGCGCGAACGCCGTGCGCCAGTCGCCATAGACGAGGAACTGGTGGTCGGCGGGATTCAGCGCCCCCGCCCCGCTGCCGCCACCGGAAATCGGCCCCCCGTGATACATCGGCCGGCCGAGCTCGAGCATCGGCCGCGGATTCTGGATCGAGTACTTTCCGCCGTAGATCTTCAACTGGTCGTCGATGTTGTACGGCTTGTCGGCATAGGACGGATCGGGACCGAAGGCCTCCGTGCGGTGTGGCGCAGGCTTTGCCTCGGGCGACATCTGCGTCGGCCCGCCCTCGTCCGCGGCCTTCGCGGACAGCGCGAATGCGAGCGACGCCGCAAGCGAAATCGAGAGCGCGGCACGACCGATCTGCGCCGGGCTCACGGCTTCACCTCGAACTCGACGGTGTAGGCGTGGAAATCGAGCATCCATTCGTTCATCGCGCGCTCCATGTCCACGGTCGCATTGACGAACCGCATGAAGTAGATCGGCTCCGCCCGACTTCGCAGGCGCACTGCAAGCGAGTAGCGCCCGGGCTTTGCGATCGCCTCGGCCGGGACCCGGTACTTTGCCATCTTGCTGCCCAGGGGTGGCAGCGAGCGCTGCTCCATGCGGATGCCGGGGGGATGGTTCAGCACGCTCACCGGCTGCGGGGCCGGGCGCAGCATGGGCAGCTGGTCGACGTCGAAGTTCACCGGCAGGTACATCTCGCGGTCGGTCCCCTTCACGTTGCTCGTCAGGAACTTGCTCTGCAGGTTGAACAACTGGCCGTCGTGCGGCACCTTGCCCGCGCGCACGTCGATCGAATGCAGGTCGGCCATGTCGCCGAGACTGTCGACGTAGCCGCTTTCCCAAACACGCTTGCCGTCCGGTCCGGTGAGCGCCACATTCAGCCAGATCTCGGGTTGCGCGCCGAGCGAGCCCGAAGGCAGGTTGTGCCCGGGGTCGGTATTGGTGACCTTGTAGCGGAACCGAAGCGATTCGCCGGCCTTCGGGGGCGTGTCGAAGAACGGGCCGTCGACCCGGGAGCCGTTCTCCATCACCTGCTTGCGCTGCCCCCGCTTCTCCTCGATCTTCTGCAGATTCGACTCGACGATGCGCCAGGCATCGGCGCGCTCGGCCGGATCCGCCCATTCCGGCGGAAACTGGACCTTGCGCCGACCGTCAGAAACCGCCTTCTCGAACGCCTCGCTGCCCCATTTCGCGCGGTAGTCGAATTTCAGCCACTTCTCGACCGTCCATTCCTCCGGCACGTCCTTGTTGTGCGGAAAGATTCCCGGGTGCGCGATCGGGTACCCCGGACCGTAGAACGCGTGGTTCGAGCGCTTGCGGTTCGGATTCACCGTCTCGCGCCCCATCTTCGCCGCCGGTCCGGTCGCATACCCCGCCGCCTTGCCCGGCACCTTGCCCATGTGGCAGTCCTGGCAGGAAATGCCCTGCTTGTGCGCCGGCGAGGCGCGATACTGATCCCAGACGACCTCCAGCTTGATGCCGAGGTTGACCGCGACCTGGTGGCAGGACACGCAGAACTCGGACTTCGAGATCTGCTCGAACTTGATGGCGCTGGTGTGCATCGGGGTGCCACGCTGGCCGGGCCCGGTCGCGACCCGGTAGCGACCGCGATTCTTCACCGCTTCGGCAACGCCGTCGCCGCCGTACGGCCCGTAGACCGGCTCATGGATCGAGCCCGGTTCGATGCTGCGTTCGCCGTTGACCTTGCCATAGGCCGTCGAGACGCGGTGGCAACTGACACAGGTCACCCCCTCGCGCGACACCTGGCTGCGCTTCCACAGCGGAAGGTCACGCGGCTCGTTCAGGGTCGTGCCCACGCCCATGTGGCAACGCACGCAAAAAGTGCCGATGGTGGGCGCGAGTTCCGAAATGCGCTGCTCGAACTTGTGGAACATCGGCGAGATGCCGGCGTACGCGTGGTTCGACGCGCGCCACTCATTGTAGATGTCTTCGTGGCACCCGGCGCACTTCGTGGCGCTCGGGAACGCGTCTTCATTGAACACTTTCGCGTGCGGATCCGCGGCGGCGACCGTGGCCGCCGGGGCGGCGGCCTGCGTCGTCGCTGGCGCCGCCGCGGGGGCCGCCCCGCGTGCGCCGCGCGCGCCCCGCGCCGCAGGCGTCGCCTCGGCGGGCGCGGCCGCCGGCACGGTCTCGGCGGGCGCCGGGGCCGGGGCCGACTCGCTCGGCGCGGCCGAAGGCGCCGCGCCGCGCGGCTTGCGCTGCGCATCGGCAGCACCGGCGAGTGCCACGCCGGCAACCACGCAGGCGATCTGCGCGAACCAGACGAAGCGCCCACCCGAGCGCTCGCCGTCCTTCCCACGGACCAAGGTCATTTTTTGTTCCCTTCCTTCAAGGCCTTTTGGCGGAACCCGAGGTTGAACTGGTGCGGCAAATGATAGGCGTGGCAGACTTGGCACGCGGATCTTACCCGCCCTTCCTGATGGCATTCAACGCAGGCGTCCTTGCGGATGCCCGCGAAATTGCTTTCGTAGTTTGCGGGCAACGGTTTCTCCGCCCCGTGGTACTTGGCGTAACGGGACTGCGCACTGAGTTCGTGGCACACGGTGCACCCGGCATCCGGGTCCACCAGCCCCAGGTGAGGCGCATGGCTGTATCGGGTATACGGCGCGTGCACGGCGCCAACATACTGCCAGGCGGCCTCCACCTTGGACGGGGCGGCGGTCCGCAGCGCTGCGCCGTGGCATTTCCCGCACACGCCCGGCCCGGTTTCCGGGTCTAGGAAAGCGCCTGACGCGGTTTTGGCGATGCCCGCCCGGGCCTCGTCCTTGTCCAGTGTTCCCCGGCGCGCGAACTCGTTCCAAGCGCGCACTACCGGGTCGGCGTGTCCTGTCGGCCGATAGAACAGCGCCGGGTTGCCTTCGGCGCTTTCTCCCGCCGCCCAGCTGCCGGGCGGGAGCTCGGCCGGCCCCTCTGGCATGCGGCCGGCCGAGAATGCCGCGCCGGCCGCCTGCGCGGTCTGGGCCCCCAGTCCGGCAAGCAGCGCCGGGGCGCGCTTCTTGCGCTCGACCTCGAGACCGGAGGCCAGCGCAGCCAGGCTGTCCGCGCCGGAGCGGGCGAGGTCCGCAGAGAGCTTCTTCAGGCGCTGCAGGATCACGGCGTCGTCGCCCTCGGGATCCAGCCCGAGCAGCATCGAGGCCGCCGGGGTCAGACGCTCCGGCTGCATGAGGACCAGTTCGGATTTCGTGATCTGCGATTCGTGGCAACCCGCGCAAATCTCGGCGTACGGCTTGGGCCGCACTTCGCGCGTCGCGCTTTCGACGGCGTGGCAGGCAGTGCACTTGTCCTTGGCCAGCGCGGCGAATTTCGCGTCCCGGTTCGGTTTCTTGGTATGGCGCGGATCGCTGAAGTACTCGCGAAGGTGCTTTGCGTGATCGAAGTTGATCGCCCCCGGCCGGACGTAGGGATAACGCGCGCCGAACGCCGGATGCTTGCGCTCGAAATTGTCGAAGGCCTTTGCGTGACAGTTCGCGCAGGTCGTGTCCGGCACGGACTTGATGGCCGCGGACGCGCCTCGATGCTCGCTGTGACAGCGCACGCAAGACACCTCGCCGGCCGGCACCTTGGCGACGGCCGCGAGATTGTGCGCGCGCATCACCGGCCCGGAAAAATCGTGGCACTCGGTGCACTTCGCACTCGGGTCGTTGTTGCGAAACGCCGCAGCGAGCCAGCCCAGGGCATCCCGGCCATGACTCTCGTGGCAGGCGAGACAGCCCTGGTCGCGCGTGAACCCCGCGTGCACGCTGGTAAGTGCACCGGGATCGATCGCCGCGGGGTTGATCACCGATTTCGCCGTCGGATCGGGACCGAGTATCAGCAGCACGAACAGCGCCACCAGCGCCGCCAGCGACCAGCGCCCGCGGCGGCGGCGCAGGCTGGACTGCGGCACGCAGGGCAGGTGGCGATGCGCGCAGGCGCCGTCGGGCAGGGGGCCTTCGGTGCAGCGCCCGCCGGCCTGCTTCGGCCGGCGACATTCCCAGCGATCGCCCACCCGAACCGGAATGCATTCCGCCGTGCCGCCGCACTGCCCCTGCGCCCCGGGGCCCTGCCAGCACGGCTTTCGCCACATCGAGCCATGCCCGCACACCAGGATCTGGACCGGGCGCTCATAGGCGCTCGTTTCGTGGCCGAAGCGGCGCGGCGTGCTCATCGGGCGTAGATGTTGACGACCAGCAAGTGCCAGGCGGCCAGCGCCACCAGCAGTACGGCGGCGGGAATGTGCACGAACAACCACAGCTTGAGCACGCTTTGCAGCGCATGGTGCGCGTCCAGCCGGTTCTTGCGCAGAGCGAGCGCCTCGAGCGCATCGAGGCGCTCGCGTTCCGCCTCGTTCAGGTAGCGACGCAAGGCGACCAGGTGCCCTTCGATCCAGCGCAGCGCCCGCCCGCCCCCCACCAGGTGGCTGAGCAGGAAGCGCGGCCGCCAAAAATACCAGTCGAGGGATTCCGCGTAATAGCGCCCGAGCGTATCCGAGCCGGTGTCCGCCACCGCCTTCAGCACCAGGGCTTCGGCGCGCGCGCGCAATTCGGCGATCTCGCCGGGGATGCGCTCCTGAATGATCTCGCCACCGAGGTGGGCGAGTCGACGGGGCAGGATTCGCTCGAGCGCATAGCCCGCGATTCCAGAGAGTGTGGCGGCGTAGAAGGCAATGGCGATGATCTGCTCGTAGAACCCGCCCGGCCAGAGCGTGCCCGTGTGCTGGAAATAGATCGGAATCGCGAGCACGCCGATCACGCCGTGCGCGATCATCCAGCTGCGCACGGTGCCAACCGGCAGCACCAGAAGGCGCTTGCGCAGATTGAACAGCGAAAGAACCAGCATCAGCGCGAACAGGGCGTAGCCGGTGACCACTGCGCCATTGCGCAGGCTGCGCTCGAACCAGATCGCGGTCCCGGCCACCAGGGCCCAGCTGGTCACCCCGACCGCCCAGCACATCGCGATGGTCCGCCACGGGCGTGACGGCTCGCCCGTCGCGCTGCGTCCCGCGGCCGTTCGTCCCGTGGCCGTCGTGCTCATCGCGCGCTCAATGCGACAAAGCCCCGACGTGCGCGATCAGCGACTGGATATCGACACGACGCAACGCCCCGTGCGCGCACGCCCGTTCGCAGGACGGGCCGCTCGGCAGCTCGTGGCAAAGATCGCACTTGGTCGCCTTCAGGATCGGTTCGTGCGAGGCCGGGTCGAGCACCGCGCGACCGTCGCGCTCGCGAATCGGCACCAGGCGGATATTGTCGTAAGGGCAGGAGTTGGCGCAGGTTCCGCAACCGATGCAGGTGAGGTCATTGATCACCACCGAGCCGCCCGCGGTCGAACGGTGAATAGCGCCCGTCGGGCAGCCGATCATGCACACCGGGTCGACGCAATGCATGCAGGCATTGGCCACCATCCAGCTGCCGAAGGTGTTGCCGTGGCGGACGAAGCGCGGATTGCCGCCATGCGTGTCGGAGCACGCGCGCACGCAATCGTCGCAGCGCACGCATTTCTCCAGGTCGATCAGCATGGTGCGCGTGCCGTTGATGTATCGCTCGTCGACCGCCCATTCGAGGAACGCGTCCTGCGCGATCGGTCGCGCCGCGGCGTCCACGATCCGCCCCGCAGGCGGCGCGACACGCGGGAATACCAGTTCCGCCAGAACATCGAACGGGATGCGAAGGACGTGCAGGTAGCCCAGCGCGGTCAGGCTGGTTTCGTACGGACAGTCATGCCCGCCTTTCCATGCCTCCAGCAGTTCGTCGAGCCCGAAGTGGTCGCCGTTCCGGAGGTAGGTGAGCGTGCGTGCGCCATGCCCCAGACCGCTCGATACCCGCCCGAAGCCGCCGATCACGAGCAGCAGGCCGTCCGGATAATCGCCCTGCATCGCCACCGGCGGTTCCATGACGGCGCGCCCGCCCTCGTCCGCCCGGCCGATCTTGTACTCGACATACCACTCGTAGGAACCGTAGGTCTCGAACAGCGTCCGGTCGGCGATTTTCTGCAGGACGGTCGCATCGAGTCCGGCCAGCATCGGGTGCTCGACGAGGTGGATGCGCAATTGATTCTCGCGGTAGCCCTGCTCGATTCGCTGGCGCCAGCCTTCGTCGCGATTCTTGATGTCGCGCAGCGCCTGCCAGCGCATCTCGAGAATCCTGCATTCCCCTTCTGCAAACACGGTCGCGGTGCGCTGCACCCGCCCGAGCGCGGCGATTTCGCCGAACAGCGTGCCCGGCGACAGCACGGCCGTCTTGAACGCCGCGGCCAGCGGCGGCAGGCGTTCCGGCCGTGCACCGGGCTTGACGCCCTTGCCGAACAGTTCCTCGGGATCGCGGACATCCAGCAGCGAACTGTGCCCTTCGACCGCCGCGCCAGGACGTCCCGCGTTCGTCTCATAGTGGGCGGTTTCGCGCACTTCCGGAAACGCCGGACGGCGCAGCAAGTCCCCGAGGGCGTCAAACAGGCCCCGCTTGCGCACGGCGCTGCGACCGAGTACATGGTCGGGCAGGCCCGGCGGCAGCACCACGCGCGCTACGCCCGACAGCACGATGTACGCGGAGTTCCCGTAGTCGCCGTCGCGCACCACGATGTCCCCCGGTCGATAGGTCCGGATCCGGCAGTCGTTCTTCAGGATCCCGTGCAGCGGCGCTGCCGACGGAAAGCGCGACGCGTCAATGGACGCGAATTCCGGGCGCGCAAGCAGTTCCGCGACGAGCGCGTCCGACATCGACGCGTCGAAGGGCGCATCCCAGCGCCGCGGGCGCTGCATGAGTTGTGCGGCGCTGTTCATCGGATCACCCGAACGACTGGTCGAACGGTCACCCGCCGGACGCCGTGAAGGCGTCGGCGGCGGCTCATCACTTGTAGGTCGACTT
Source organism: Burkholderiales bacterium (assembly GCA_036526195.1). Lineage (GTDB taxonomy): Bacteria > Pseudomonadota > Gammaproteobacteria > Burkholderiales > SG8-39 > DATCYZ01. The sequence goes on along the minus strand of DATCYZ010000165.1, from coordinate 20,992 downwards.
GGCCGGCAGCTTCAGCTTTGCCGAGACATCCTTGTCCTTGAGCGCATCGGCCACCTTGCGCGCGGTGTCGTGGCTCGGCTTCGCCAGCAGCGCCTTGACCTCGGCGAGATCGGCCACCGGCTGCAGGGCCGCCCGCGCGTCCTCCGCGCGCTTCTTTTGCAGCGCCTGGTACTTCGCATGCGTGGACTTCCCGAGCGCCGCGGTTGCCGAGACCAGCTTCGCGGCTTGCCCCACGACGTAGAGCCGGCCAAGCTCAGCCGGCTTCATTTCCGCGTTCTTCGCCATGTCCGGCGGATAGAAGCGGTGGCGCACACTGCCCTGCGAATACTGAACCAGTTCGAAATCGGGTTCGCCCGGATGCCCCGCATCGAGCATCTTGGAGAGCACCTCACCCTTCAGCCTGGGGTGCGCGAGGCCGTGGCACTCGTTGCAGTTGGCGGCGATGTCATAGGTCATGAACGACCAGATCATGCCCGCCTTGCGCGCGTCGGCGAGACGCTTGGTCCGATTGGCGGGCGGCTCCTTGGCCGGGTCGTCGATCTTGTCGCCGTAGAAGTTGTGGATGTCGCGCCATTCCGAGGACGCGCCGTGGCAGCTTTCGCAGGACGGGCCCGAGGAGACCTGAGGCTTGGCGCTCGCCGAACTCTTCGTCTCGGTGTAGTGGCAGATCGCGCAGTTACTGTTCTGCCGCATGCTGGCCCCGCCCCCGCCCGCCTCGAGGATCTTCTTCGCCTCGTCCTTGCGGTGCGTCGTCTGGTAGGCCTTCGAGTGCGCGGTCTGCTTCCAGACCTCCACCTCCGGCTCGTGGCACTTCTCGCACTTGCGATAGCCCTCGTTGAAGCCCTGGGCCAGCGCAGGATCGCCCGCCATCAACAGAGCGAGAAACAATGGAATGACGGCTCGAATCGGCATAGACGGTCCCCCCCCGGTCAGACGAAGGCCGCACTTCCATTTTTTTGACACGAAGGCGGCACGGAATTGTTGTCCGGCCAGCCCTTCGGCGTCAACAGAAGGCGCGCCGGCTGCCGTGCGATACGCACCTGTCCGCACGTCCCGCACGGCACGCTTGCGTACAATGCTGCAATGCACGCCCTCTCAGCCGCCGAACGCCGCGCCCTCAAGGCCCGCGCCCATGCCCTCTCCCCCGTCGTCGCCATCGGCAACGACGGCCTGACGGCCGCCGTCGTTGCCGAGGCGGCGCGCGCGCTGGCGGCGCACGAATTGATCAAGGTGCGCGCCGCCGGCCTCGAGCGCGAGGCGCGCGAGGCCGCGATGACGGAACTTTGTGCGCAGACCGGGGCGGCGCCGGTGCAGCACCTGGGCAAGGTGTTGGTACTCTACCGCCCGAAGCCGGTAATGCAGAAACCGAGGATCACGCGCCCGACAAAGAAGACCTCACCCTGGGAAAACGGCAGGCCGAAGGAGAAGCCTACGCGTAGCGGACGTCGAGAATCTCGTAGTGCTTCAGACCGCCCGGCGTTTGCACGTCGACCGAGTCGCCCGCGGACTTCCCGATCAGCGCGCGCCCGATCGGGGAAGTGACCGAGATGCGGCCGGCCTTGATGTCGGCCTCGTCCTCGCCGACGATCTGCCAGGCGATCGATCCGCCGTCCTCGTCCTCGACCTCGACCGTCGAGCCGAACACGCAGCGCCCTTCCGCATCGAGGCTTGCCGGATCGATGATCTGCGCGTTGCCGAGCTTGGACTCGATCTCGGAGATGCGGCCCTCGATGAAGCCCTGACGCTCGCGCGCGGCGTCGTACTCGGCGTTCTCCGAGAGGTCGCCGTGCGAGCGCGCCTCGGCAATCGCCGCAATCACGGCGGGACGCTCGACGGTCTTCAGCCGGTGCAGCTCGACACGAAGCAGTTCCGCGCCGCGTACGGTAATCGGGGTCTTGGCCATGTGTCAGGCGCCCGGGTTGGCGGCGCTTCTCCCTGCGGACAGTGTCGCATGAAGGTCCTGCAGGCGATAGGGTTCGAGCTGCGCGAGGTGCGAAATGCCCGCGCAGGCCGCCTTCGCCCCCGCCAGGGTCGTGTAATACGTCACGCGCTGCGCGAGCGCGGTGGTGCGGATCGAGCGTGAATCCGACACCGCGGTGCGCGAATCCTCGATGGTGTTCAGGATCAGGCTCACCTCGCCGTTCTTGATCATGTCGACGATGTGCGGCCGGCCCTCCGCGACCTTGTTCACCGCGCTCACCGGCACGCCGAGGGCGCCGATCGCGGCCGCAGTGCCGCGGGTGGCGAGGATGGAGAAGCCGAGCGCCACGAGGTCCCGGGCCACCTGCGCCGCGCCCGGCTTGTCGCCGTCGCGCACGCTGATGAACACGTTGCCGCCCTTCGGCAGACGGATCCCCGCGGCCAGCTGCGACTTGACGAAGGCCTCGCCGAAGGTGCGCCCCACGCCCATCACTTCGCCGGTGGACTTCATCTCCGGGCCGAGAATGGTGTCCACGCCCGGGAACTTGCTGAACGGGAACACCGCCTCCTTCACCGAGAAGTACGGCGGCCGCACCGGCTCGACCACGCCCTGGCTGGCGAGCGAGGTGCCCGCCATGCAGCGGGCGGCGATCTTCGCCAGCGGCAGGCCCGTGGCCTTCGACACGAAGGGCACGGTGCGCGAGGCGCGCGGGTTGACCTCGAGCACGTAGACCACGTCGCCCTGCGCGCCGCGCTGGATGGCGAACTGCACGTTCATCAGGCCGACCACGTTCAGGGCGCGCGCCATGCGCTCGGTCTGGCGGCACAGTTCGGCCTCGAGCGCGGGGGTGAGCGAATGCGGCGGCAGGCAGCAGGCCGAATCGCCCGAATGCACGCCGGCCTGCTCGACGTGTTCCATCACGCCGCCCACGAACACCGCGCTGCCGTCGGAAATGCAGTCGACGTCGACCTCGATGGCGTCGGTGAGGTAGCGGTCGAGCAGCACCGGGGAGTCGTTCGAGACCTTCACCGCCTCGCGCATGTAGCGCTCGAGGTCGGCCTGGTGGTGAACGATCTCCATGGCGCGTCCGCCCAGCACGTAGCTCGGGCGCACCACCACCGGATAGCCGATCTCCTCGGCCAGACGCAGCGCGTCCGGCGCCGAGCGCGCGGTGCGGTTCGGCGGCTGGCGCAGCTTGAGCCGTTCCAGCAGCTTCTGGAAGCGCTCGCGGTCCTCGGCGGCGTCGATCATGTCCGCGCTGGTGCCGATGATCGGCACGCCGGCGGCCGCGAGGTCGCGCGCGAGGCGCAGCGGCGTCTGGCCGCCGTACTGCACGATCACGCCCCAGGGCTTTTCCAGGTCGACGATCTCGAGCACGTCCTCCAGCGTCACCGGCTCGAAGTAGAGGCGATCGCTGGTGTCGTAATCGGTGGAGACGGTCTCCGGGTTGCAGTTGACCATGATGGTCTCGAAGCCGTCCTCGCGCAGCGCGAGCGCCGCGTGCACGCAGCAGTAGTCGAACTCGATGCCCTGGCCAATGCGGTTCGGCCCGCCGCCGAGCACCATGATCTTGCGCCTGTCGCTGGGCGCCGCCTCGCACGCCTCCTCGTAGGTCGAGTACAGGTAGGCGGTCTGGGTGGCAAACTCCGCCGCGCATGTGTCCACCCGCTTGTACACCGGGCGGATGCCGTGCGCGTGGCGCTTGGAGCGGACTTCCTTCTCCGTGGTGTTGAACAGGTAGGCGAGGCGCCGGTCGGAGAAGCCCTTGCGCTTGAGCGCGCGCAGCGTGGCCGGTTCGATGTCCGCCAGCAGCCGGTCGTCGAGGTCCATCTCGATCTCGACCAGTTCCTGGATCTGCGCGAGGAACCAGGGGTCGATGCGCGTCAGGCGCTGCACTTCCTCGAACGAGAAGCCGCACTCGAAGGCGTCGCCCACGTACCAGATGCGCTCCGGCCCGGGTTCGCCCAGCTCGCGTTCGATGGTTTCGCGGTCGGTGGTCTTCTGGTTCAGGCCGTCGACGCCGACCTCGAGCCCGCGCAGCGCCTTCTGGAACGACTCCTGGAAGGTGCGGCCGATCGCCATCACCTCGCCCACCGACTTCATCTGCGTGGTCAGGCGGTCGTTGGCCAGCGGGAACTTCTCGAATGCGAAGCGCGGGATCTTTGTCACCACGTAATCGATCGTCGGCTCGAAGGACGCCGGCGTGGCGCCACCGGTGATCTCGTTCCTCAGTTCGTCCAGCGTGTAGCCCACCGCCAGCTTGGCGGCGACCTTGGCGATCGGGAAGCCGGTGGCCTTGGAGGCGAGCGCGGAGGAGCGCGACACCCGCGGGTTCATCTCGATCACCAGCATGCGGCCGTCGGCCGGGTTGATCGCGAACTGCACGTTCGAGCCGCCGGTGTCGACGCCGATCTCGCGCAGCACCGCGATCGAGGCGTTTCGCAGGATCTGGTACTCGCGGTCGGTCAGCGTCTGGGCCGGCGCCACCGTGATCGAGTCGCCGGTATGCACGCCCATCGCGTCCAGGTTCTCGATCGAGCAGACGATGATGCAGTTGTCGCGCCGGTCGCGCACCACCTCCATCTCGAATTCCTTCCAGCCGATCACCGACTCCTCGATCAGCAGTTCCTTGGTCGGCGAGGCCTCCAGCCCGCGCTCGCAGATGGCGACGAACTCCTCGCGGTTGTAGGCGATGCCGCCGCCGGTGCCGCCGAGCGTGAACGAAGGCCGGATCACCACCGGGAAGCCGATGCCCGCCTGCACCTGCAGCGCTTCCTCGATGGAATGCGCAATCAGCGAGCGCGGGCAGTCCAGCCCGATGCGCGCCATCGCCTTCTTGAACTTCTCGCGGTCCTCGGCCTTGTCGATCGCCTCGCGCGAGGCGCCGATCATCTCGACGCCGAACTTTTCCAGCACGCCTTCGCGCGCGAGGTCGAGCGCGCAGTTGAGCGCGGTCTGCCCGCCCATGGTCGGCAGCAGCGCGTCCGGGCGCTCTTTTTCGATGATGCGGGCCACCGTCTGCCAGGTAATCGGCTCGATGTAGGTGGCGTCCGCGGTGCCCGGGTCGGTCATGATCGTCGCCGGGTTCGAGTTCACCAGGACGACGCGGTAGCCCTCCTCGCGCAGCGCCTTGCAGGCCTGCGCGCCGGAGTAATCGAACTCGCAGGCCTGGCCGATCACGATCGGCCCGGCGCCGATGATCAGGACGCTCTTGATGTCGCGGCGCTTAGGCATCGTTCGCCTTGGTCATGAGGGCCGCGAACCGGTCGAACAGGTAGGCGATGTCGTGCGGACCGGGGCTCCCCTCGGGGTGGCCCTGGAAGCAGAAGGCGGGGCGGTCGGTGCGCGCGAGGCCCTGCAGCGTGCCGTCGAACAGCGACACGTGGGTCGGGCGCAGCGTGGCCGGCAGGCCCGCCGGGTCGACCGCGAAACCGTGGTTCTGGCTGGTGATCACCACCTGTCCGCTGTCGAGGTCCTTCACCGGGTGGTTGGCGCCATGGTGGCCGAACTTCATCTTCAGGGTCTTCGCGCCGGAGGCGAGGCCCATGATCTGGTGGCCGAGGCAGATGCCGAACACCGGGACCCGCGTGGCGTCGAGGATCTCGCGCACCGCGGCGATGGCGTAGGCGCAGGGCTCGGGGTCGCCCGGGCCGTTGGACAGGAACACGCCGTCGGGCTTCATGGCGAGCACCTCGCGCGCCGGGGTCTGCGCCGGCACCACCGTGACCTGCGCGCCGCGCTCGGCGAGCAGGCGCAGGATGTTGCGCTTGACGCCGAAGTCGTAGGCGACCACGCGAGGCCCCCCGGCCTGCGCGGCGCGGAACCCCTGTCCGAGCGCCCAGGCGCCTTCGCGCCATTCGTAGGACGCGCGCGTCGACACTTCCTTCGCCAGGTCCATGCCCGCGAGACCGGGAAACTTCCGTGCTTCGCCCAGCGCTTGCGCCTCGTCGATCTCGCCCGCCATCAGGCAACCGCCCTGGGCCCCGCCTTCGCGCAGGATGCGGGTCAGTCGCCGGGTATCGATGTCCGCGATCCCGACCACGCCCTGCGCCGCCAGGTACTCGGGCAGCGCGCGGGTCGAGCGCCAGTTGGAGTGCACCGCCGGCACGTCGCGCACCACCAGTCCAGCGCAGAAGGCACGCGCGGATTCCTCGTCTTCCGGCGTGCTACCGGTGTTGCCGATGTGCGGGTAGGTCAGCGTGACGATCTGGCGGCAGTACGAGGGATCGGTGAGGATCTCCTGGTACCCGGTGATCGAGGTGTTGAAGACCACCTCGCCGGAGGCCAGTCCGCGCGCGCCGACGGAGCGACCGCGAAAAACGGTCCCGTCGGCGAGGACGAGCACGGCAGGTTCGAGTGCAGCCAAGGCGAACTCCACGAAGGCCCGGGAAACACGGGGCGAGACCGGCCCGCCACTGCGGCGTTTCCCGAGGTCATGCGAAAAGCGGGAAGGACTCGCGTCCCTCCCGCCTCGATGAGCCAAGGAGTATACGCGAGCCCTCAGCTCAGGCCAAGAACCTGCTCCATGCCGTAGCGCCCCGGGGCCTTGCCGCGCAGGAATTTCGCGGCGCGCAGCGCGCCCTGCGCGTAGGTGGTGCGGCTCGCCGAGCGCACCGTCAGTTCGAGCCGTTCGCCGGCACCGGCGAACAGGATCGTGTGCTCGCCGACGATATCGCCGCCGCGCAGCGCGTGAAAGCCGATGGCCCCGGCCGGTCGCTCGCCGGTGTCGCCGTGGCGCGCGAACACCGCGTGCCCGGCGAGGTCCTGCCCGCGCGCCGCCGCCACGCGCTCGCCCAGCCGCAGCGCCGTCCCGGAGGGGGCGTCAACCTTGTGGCGATGGTGCGCCTCGATGATCTCGATGTCGAAGTCGGTGCCGAGGATGCGCGCCGCGCTCTCGGCCAGCTGGTAGAAGACGTTGACGCCGATGGCGAAATTCGCCGCCATGGCCACCGGGATGCGCTTCGCCGCGGCATCGATCTGCGCGAGTTGCGCGGGCGTGAAGCCGGTGGTGCCGATGACGATCGCGCGCCCCGCGCTCACGCACGCGGCGAGGTGCGCGAGCGTGCCCTCGGGCCGCGTGAAGTCGATCAGCGCGTCAGACTGCGCGAGCGCGGCCGGCACGTCGGCGGTGATGGCAACCTGCCCCGCGTCGCCCGCCGCGCGGCCGAGCGCGGGACTGCCGGGCACCTCGAGGGCCGCGACCAGCGCAAGCGAGGCATCGGCGCGGATCGCCTCGATCAGCGCGCGGCCCATGCGGCCGGTGGCCCCGGCAATGGCGAGGCGCATCGTCGTCGCCATCAGAATCCCAGCTTGTCGATGAGGCGACCGAAGAAGCCGCGCTCGGACGGCGCGGCCTTCTCCGGCGCCGGGGCCGGCTCGGCCTTCGCTTCGACCGGTTCCGCCGCGGGGGCGGCCTTGGCGGCCACATCGCTCGCCGCCTGCCAGTTGCCGCCCTGCGGGGCGCCTGCCTGCGGCGCCTCCGGCGCGGGCTTCGCGACCGCCTCGGGCACGGGCGCGGGTTTGGTCGCGGCCGCCGGCGGCGGCTGCACGACCGCCGGCGCGGCTTCGCCCTCGACCGACTTCAGCTTGTCGTTCTCGAAGCGCACCACCAGCCGGCGTTGCTCGCGCTTGCCCTTGGCCGGTTCGCGGTAGTAAACGTAATCCCAGCGATCCGAGTGGAAGATGTCGGTGACCAGCGGCGTGCCGAGCACGAAGCGCACCTGTTCGCGCGACATGCCGGGCTTCAGCTGGTCCACCATGTCCTGCGAGACGTAGTTTCCCTGCTGGATGTCCATCCGGTAGGGCGTGACGCCGGGCAATTCGGGCACCGACTTGCAGCCGGTGAGCGCGAGGCACGCGGCAAGCAGCCACCACAGGGGACGTGTACGTGCGAAGGTCACGCGTTTCTCATTGCCTGCCAAAGCCGATATGATAACTGAACCCCCTGTATGGACGACCCCGTGAGCGCCCGATGAGCAGCGCCCAGAGCCTCAAGGAGATCGGCCTCAAGGCCACCTTGCCGCGCCGCAAGATCCTCGAGTTGTTCGAGGGCAGCAAGGTGCGCCACCTGTCCGCGGAAGACGTCTACAAGACGCTGATGTCCGAGGGCATCGACGTGGGCCTCGCCACCGTGTACCGCGTGCTGACGCAGTTCGAGCAGGCCGGACTGCTCTCGCGCCAGCACTTCGAGACCGGCAAGGCGGTGTTCGAGCTGAACCAGGGCGGGCACCACGACCACCTTGTCTGCCTGCAATGCGGGCGCGTCGAGGAGTTCTACGACGCCGAAATCGAGAAGCGCCAGACGGGGGTCGCGCGGCAGCGCGGCTTCGAACTGCGCGGGCATTCGCTTGCGCTGTATGCCGACTGCACCAAGACCGGCTGCGTGCACCGCGACAGCGCGACGGGATCCGGCAGCTAGGCGCCCTGTTTCTGCAGCAGTTCCGCCGCGTGGCGGCGCGAGATCGCGGTGATCTCGGTGCCGCCCAGCATGCGCGCTAGTTCGTCGACCCGGGCGTCGGCATCGAGCAATATCACCTGGATCTTCGGCCCGCCGCGCGCATTCGAGCGCCGCACCGACCATTGCGCGTCGCCCTGCGCGGCCACCTGCGGCAAGTGGGTCACGCACAGCACCTGCCGGTTGCCGCCGAGCGCGCGCAGGGCCTCGCCCACGGTCTGCGCCACGCCCCCGCCGATGCCGCTGTCGACCTCGTCGAAGACCAGCGTCGCGGCCGGCGCGTAGCGGCTCACCTCGAGCTGCACCGCCAAGCTGACGCGGGAGAGCTCGCCGCCCGAGGCCACGCGCGCGAGCGCGCGCAGCGGCAGGTCGGGGTGGGAACTGACCTCGAACTCGACCTCTTCCGCGCCGCCGGCGCCGGGCGCCTCGAGCGCGCGCAGGGCCACCGCGAAGCGCCCTCCCTTCATCGCGAGGGTCTGCATGCGTGCGCTCACCGCCTTGCCAAGCGCCCTGGCGGCGCGGGTGCGTTTTGCCGTCAGCGCTTTCGCGGCCTCGACCAGGCGCGCCTTCGCGGCGGCGACCTCGCGCTCCAGCGCGGCCGCATCGCCGGCAAGCTCGAGTTCCGCAAGCCGCGCGCGCAGTGCGTCCGCCCGCGCCGCAAGTTCCTCGGGCCGCACGCGGTGCCGGCGCGCCGCGGCATGCAGCGCCTCGATGCGCGATTCCGCCGCGCGCAGGGCCTGCGGGTCGAGGTCCAGTGCGGAGGCGTAGTGGCGCAGTGTGCGCGCCGCCTCGCCGGCCTGTGCCTCGGCCGCCGCCAGCAACTCGACGATGCCGGCCAGTTCGGCGTCGTGCTCGGCCAGCGCGCGCAGGCGCGCGGTGACCGCTGCGAGCCGCACGAGGCAGGCCTCGTCGGAGTCATCCAGCGCCTCGAGCGCGGACCGCGCGCCCTCGATCAGCGCCGCGCCGTGCGCGAGGCGCCGGTGCTCGGCCGAGCGCGCCTCCCATTCGCCCGCCACCGGGGCGAGCTTTGCCAGGTCGGCCGCCTGCTCCGCCACCAGCGCGCGCTCGGCTTCCCGCCGCTCGATGTTCGCGCGCGCCTCGCCGGCCAGCGTCTCGAGGCGCTTCCACGTGCGGTGCGCCTCGGCGCAGGCGCGCGCCTCCGCTTCCGCGTCGCCGAAGGCATCGAGCAGCGCGCGCTGCGCCGGGCCGCGCAGCAGCGACTGGTGCGCGTGCTGGCCATGAATGTCGACCAGGAACTCGCCGAGGTCCTTCAGCTGCGCGAGCGTGGCCGCCTGGCCGTTGATCCAGGCCCGCGAGCGCCCGCCGCGCTCGATCGCGCGACGCAGCAGCACGCGCCCGGCGTCGCCCTCCATGCCGTTCTCCGCCAGCCAGGCCGCGATCTCGCCCTCGGGCGGCACGTCGAATTCGGCGGCGAGCTCGGCGCGCGGCGCCCCCTCGCGCAAGGCGGCGGCATCGGCCCGCCCGCCGACCAGCAGCTCGATGGCGTCGACCAGGATCGACTTGCCGGCGCCGGTCTCGCCGGTCAGCACGTTGAAGCCGCCCGCGGGTTCCAGCTCGAGGTGTTCGACGATCGCGTAGTCGCGAACCGCCAGCGCGCGCAGCATGCCGGTCAGTCGAGGTCGCGCGCCGGCGCCACCGGATCGGTCCAGTGCAGCTTCTCGCGCAGCATGTCGAAGTAGCTGTGGCCCGGCGGGTGCACGAAGCGGATGGCATCCGGCGAGCGGCGCAGTACCAGCCGGTCGCCCTGCGCCATGTCGGCGAGCGCGTAGCCGTCGAAGTGCGCGCGCGCGTCGAGCGCGCGCACCAGCACCACTTCGACCACGGTGCGGTCGCTCACGCTCACCGGTCGCGCCGACAGGGTGTGCGGGTTGAGCGGCACCAGCGCAAGCGCCGGCACCGCGGGATGCAGGATCGGGCCCTGCGCGGAGAGCGCATACGCGGTCGACCCGGTGGGCGTGGCGACGATGACGCCGTCGGCCCGCAGGGTGTACACGTACTCGCCGTCCAGGTAGAGCGCGAACTCGATCAGGCGCCCCTGCGAGCCCTTGCCGACCACGGCCTCGTTGAGCGCAAGGGTGCGCAGCACGACCTTGCCGGCGCGACGGATCTCCGCGTCGAGCAGCGTGCGCTCCTGGATCCTGTACTCGCCGTCGAGGATGCGGCCGACGGCGCCGCGCATGTCGCCCAGCGCGATGTCCGTCATGAAGCCGACGCGCCCGAGGTTGATGCCGGTGAGCGGCACCTTGTGGCGCGCGAGCTCGCGCGCCGCGGCCAGCATGGTGCCGTCGCCGCCGACCACGATGGCGAGGTCGGCCCAGCCGCCGAGCGCCTCGTAGTTCGCGCCCTCGCCGGGATCGCCGAGCAGCGCCGCGGTTTCGGTCTCGAGGCGCGACTCGCAGCCGCGCTCGCCGAGGAAACCTCGCAGGGCGTGCAGCGATGCCGCCACCTCGGCGCTGTTGAGCTTGCCGATGAGCGCAATGCGGCGAAAAGCGTGCGCCATAGTGCCGGCGATTAAACCACAGGGCGCCTTGTGTACAATCAAAAAAATGCTTGAGCCTCGCGCCCGGGTCCTCCTCAAGACGCTGATCGAGCACTATATCGTCGAAGGTCAGCCGGTCGGCTCGCGCACGCTCTCCAAGCACTCCGGCCTCGACCTGTCGCCCGCCTCGATCCGCAACGTCATGGCCGACCTCGAGGAGCTCGGCTACCTGACCAGCCCGCACACCTCCGCCGGACGCGTGCCGACGCCGCAGGGCTACCGCTACTTCGTCGATACCCTGCTGGTGACGCGGCCGATCGACGCGGAGTCGCTGCACCAGATCGAGGACCAGCTGCTGCCGAACAACCCGCAGCGGGTGATGCAGTCGGCCTCCAGCCTGCTGTCGCAGCTCACGCAGTTCGCCGGCGTGGTGGTGACCTCGCGCCGCAAGCCGCCCGCCTTCCGGCAGATCGAGTTCATGCGCATGTCCGAGCGCCGGGTGCTGCTGATCGTCATCACCACCGAGGGCGACGTGCAAAACCGCATCCTCTCGGTGGAGCGCGACTACAGCCCCTCGGAACTGGTGACCGCGGCGAACTTCCTGAACCAGCACTTCTCCGGCCAGACCTTCGAGGCAGCGCGCAGCCGGCTGCAGCGCGAACTGCACGAACTACGCGAGGACATGATCCGCCTGATGACGGTGGCGATCGACACCGGCGACCGCGCGGTGTCCGAGGGCCGGGAGCAGTACCTGATCTCGGGCGAGCGCAACCTCCTTTCGGTGAACGACCTGTCACAGGACACGACGCGCCTGCGGCAGGTGTTCGAGATGTTCGAGCACAAGAGCACGCTGTTGCGATTGCTCGACACCACGCTGCGCAGCCAGGGCGTGCAGATCTACATCGGCGGCGAATCCGGGGTCACGGCGCCGGACGAAGTCAGCGTGGTGTCCGCGGCCTACACGGTCGAGGGCGAGGTGGTGGGCACGGTCGGCGTCATCGGCCCGACGCGCATGGCCTACGACCGCGTGGTGCCCATCGTCGAGGTCACGGCAAAGCTGCTCTCGAGCGCCTTGTCGCAGCAGTCTTGAGCGACGGCCTGCTGCTGGTCAACCTCGGCACGCCCGCGGCGCCGACGGCGCCTGCGGTGCGTGAATACCTTGCCGAGTTCCTCTCCGACCCGCGCGTGGTCGGGATTCCGCGCCTGCTCTGGCTGCCGCTGCTGCACGGCGTGATCCTGCGGGTGCGTCCCGCGAAATCCGCCGAGAAGTACGCGGCGGTGTGGACCGACGAGGGCTCGCCGCTCATGGTGCATACCGCGCGACAGGCCGCGGCGCTCGCCGCGCGCGCGCCCTTCCCGGTCGAGTTCGCCATGCGCTACGGCGAACCGAAGATCGAAGCCGCGCTCTCGCGGCTGCGCGCGCAGGGCTGCACGCGGGTGCGCGTGCTGCCGCTCTATCCGCAGTTCTCGGGCAGCACTACCGGCAGCGTGCTGGACGCGATCGATGCGGTGAAGGACGGGCCTGCGTGCTGCGTGATCGAGTCGTATCACGACCACCCGGCCTACATCAGCGCGCTCGCCGCCGGCGTCCGGCGCCATTGGGCGGAACACGGGCAGCCCCCCGAACTGGTCATGAGCTTTCACGGGCTGCCGCAGCGCGCCGTGGACCTCGGCGACCCCTATGCCCGGCAGTGCCGCGAAACCGCGCAGGCGCTCGCCGACAAGCTCGGCCTCGGCGCGCACCGCTGGCGGCTCACGTTCCAGTCGCGCTTCGGCCCGGCGCGCTGGCTGCAGCCCTACACCGAACCGACGCTCGCGGCGCTCGCGCGCGGCGGCGTCCGGCGCGTCGACGTGGTCTGCCCGGGCTTCGTCTCGGACTGCCTCGAGACGCTGGAGGAAATCGCGCTCGGCGCGCGCGACACCTTCCTCGCCGCGGGCGGCGAGACCTTCCACCTGATCCCCTGCCTGAACGAAGCCCCGGAATGGATTGCGGCGCTGGAAGACGTGGCGCTGACCGGGGACTGCCGCGACCGGGACGCCGGCGCACCGCCGCCCCGGCCGTTTTAGTAACATATATGTTACTATAATCACGGGGCCGGCGCACGGCCGCGTTCAGCGCCCCGCGAGCGCCGCCGCCACCGCCGCATGCAGCCGTTCGCCCTCGGCCGCGGGCAGCGTTTCCAGGCGCGCCGACCAGATCGGGAACAGCTGCGTCTCCTCGCGATGCTCGTGCTTGGCGAGCGTGCCCGAGAGCAGGGCCACGAACGGCTCGACCTCCCAGGCCTCGGGCGCCGGCCCGCCGAGCGCCTCCTCGATGGCGCCGAGCTGCGCGACCAGTTCCTCGTGCTCGTGCAGCATGGTCGCTTCCGCCTCGTGTGCCGCGCCCGGCCCGAGCGCCGGCGCCACCAGTTCGTTCTCCGCCCGCACATGACGGCGCAGGCCTTCGACGAAGGGTTCGAGCAGGGCGCGCGCGCCCGGCACGTCGGCGGCATTCAAGCGCCGCAACGCGCGGGCGAGCAGTTCGTCCAGGCGCCGATGGTCGCGCCCCAGAGCGTCCACGAGGTCGCGCACCGGAAGGTCGCCCGCGTGGCGCACCGTGGTGGCCCAGCCGTCGGGCTGCTCGACGCTCTCCCACGCCAGCGCGCCGCGAAGTTGCAGGTTGAGGCTGTCCATGAGCAGCGCGGGGGCCTCGCGGGTCCGCAGGCAGAGCGCGTGGCCCGGGGCCAGCGCACGCACCGGTCCGAGCGCCTCGAGCGTCACCAGACTGTCCGGGATCGCCCTCAAATCAATAACCTGTGTCACTTCCGGCATTTCGCCATTCTGTCATGTCGAGACTTGAGATCAGGCGATTCGCCCCCACCTGCTGTTTTTCCCGTACCCTTCGCCGCTTTTCACGCGCCTGATCCCGTCGCAATGTCAGAAACCGCTCCGAATCCCGAACCGAACCCCTCCCCCGACAACGCCGCCGAGGCTGCGCCGGAGAAATCCCTCGAGACCCTGCTCGCCGAGGCGCTGGCGCGCGCCGACGATCAGCGCGAGGCCATGCTGCGCGCGCTGGCCGACGCCGAGAACGCCCGCAAGCGCGCGCAGGCCGACGTGGCCGCCGCGCACAAGTACGGGCTCGAGCGCTTCGCCCAGGGCCTGCTGCCGGTGATCGACAGCCTCGAGGCCGCGCTCGAGGTCGGCGAGGCGACGGTCGAGACCCTGAAGAGCGGCGCGGAACTCACCCTGCGCCAGCTCGGCACGGCGCTCGAGAAGGCCGCCATCACGCCGATTGCGCCGGCCGCCGGGGAACGCTTCGACCCGCACCGCCACCAGGCGATGGCCAGCGTCGAGGCCGACGCCGAGCCGAACACGATCGTGGCCGTGATGCAGAAGGGTTGGGCGCTGCACGATCGCATCCTGCGCCCGGCGCTGGTCAGCGTGGCCAGGGCCCGCCCCGCGGCGCCGCCTGATTCGGCGGCCGCCACGCCACCCGCCCCGGACGCTTGAAACGGCCCCTCCCACCCCCATCTGTAACGGCAAGACAGACCCCCCAAGGCAGGAACGAACATGGCAAAGATCATCGGCATCGACCTCGGCACCACCAACTCGTGCGTCGCGATCATGGAGGGCAACAAGCCCAAGGTGATCGAGAACGCCGAGGGCACGCGCACCACCCCCTCCATCGTCGCCTACGCGGAAGACGGCGAGACGCTGGTCGGCGCGCCGGCGAAGCGCCAGGCGGTGACCAACGCGAGCAACACGCTGTTCGCGGTGAAGCGACTGATCGGCCGGCGCTTCGAGGAAAAGGAAGTGCAGAAGGACATCGCCATGATGCCCTTCAAGATCGTCAAGGCCGAAAATGGCGACGCCTGGGTCGAGGTACGCGGCAAGAAGATCGCGCCGCAGCAGGTCTCGGCCGACGTGCTGCGCAAGATGAAGAAGACCGCGGAAGACTACCTCGGCGAGGAAGTCACCGAGGCGGTGATCACCGTGCCCGCCTACTTCAACGACTCGCAGCGCCAGGCGACCAAGGACGCCGGCCGCATCGCCGGGCTGGACGTCAAGCGCATCATCAACGAGCCGACCGCGGCGGCGCTCGCCTTCGGCCTGGACAAGCAGGGCAAGGGCGATCGCAAGATCGCGGTCTATGACCTCGGCGGCGGCACCTTCGACGTTTCGATCATCGAGATCGCGGATGTCGACGGCGAGATGCAGTTCGAGGTGCTCTCGACCAACGGCGACACCTTCCTCGGCGGCGAGGACTTCGACCAGCGGCTGATCGACTACGTCGTGGCCGAGTTCCGCAAGGACCAGGGCGTGGACATCTCCAAGGACGTGCTCGCGCTGCAGCGCCTGAAGGACGCAGCCGAAAAGGCCAAGATCGAGCTGTCCTCCGCCCAGCAGACCGAGATCAACCTGCCCTACGTGACCGCGGACGCAAGCGGCCCGAAGCACCTGGCCATGAAGCTCTCGCGCTCGAAGTTCGAGTCGCTGGTGGACGAGCTGATCGAGCGCACCATCGAGCCCTGCCGCATCGCCATCAAGGACGCCGGCATCAAGGTCTCCAACGTGCAGGACGTGATCCTGGTCGGCGGCATGACGCGCATGCCGAAGGTGGTCGACAAGGTGCGCGAGTTCTTCGGCCGCGAGCCGAGGAAGGACGTGAACCCGGACGAGGCGGTGGCCATCGGCGCCGGCATCCAGGCCGGCGTGCTGAAGGGCGACGTCAAGGACGTGCTGCTGCTCGACGTCACCCCGCTGTCGCTCGGCATCGAGACGCTGGGCGGCGTGATGACCAAGCTCATCCAGAAGAACACCACCATCCCGACCAAGGCGACGCAGGTGTTCTCGACCGCGGACGACAACCAGACCGCGGTCACCATCCACGTGCTGCAGGGCGAGCGCGAGATGGCCTCGGGCAACAAGAGCCTCGGCCAGTTCAACCTCGCCGACCTGCCGCCGGCGGCGCGCGGCATGCCGCAGATCGAGGTCATGTTCGACATCGATGCGAACGGCATCCTGCACGTCTCGGCCAAGGACAAGGCCACCGGCAAGGAAGCCAAGATCAAGATCCAGGCGAGCTCGGGCCTGAACGAGGAAGAGATCCAGCGCATGGTGAAGGATGCCGAGGCGCACGCCGAGGAAGACCGCAAGGCGCTCGAGCTGGTGAACGCGCGCAACCAGTGCGAAGCCATGGTGCACTCGGTGAAGAAGTCGCTCACCGAGTACGGCGACAAGATCGAGGCCGGCGAGAAGGCCGCCATCGAGACCGCGCTGAAGGAAGCCGAAGAAGTGCTCAAGTCCGGCGACAAGGAGGCGATCGAGGCAAAGTCCCAGGCGCTCGCGCAGGCCTCGCAAAAGCTCGGCGAGAAGATGTACGCCGACGCGCAGGCCGAGCAGGCGGCGCAGGCCGGCGCTGCGGGCGACGCCGGCGGCGGGCAGGCCGATGCCGGCAAGAAAAAGGACAACGACAACGTGGTCGACGCCGAATTCACGGAAGTGAAGGACAAGAAGACCGGCTGAGCACCACGCACGCTGACCGGCGGCGGGCGGGCGCGAAAGCGTCCCGCCCGTTCGTCATTCGGATGGAACCATGGCAAAGCGCGACTACTACGAAATCCTTGGAGTGAACCGGGACGCCCCGGAAAGCGAGATCAAGAAGGCGTACCGCAAGCTCGCCATGAAGTGGCATCCCGACCGCAACCCGGACAACCCGAAGGCGGAGGAGCACTTCAAGGAGGCGAAGGAAGCCTACGAGATGCTGACGGACGCGCAGAAGCGGGCGGCCTACGACCAGTACGGCCACGCCGGCGTGGACCCGCAGGCCGGCATGGGCGCGCGCGGCGGCCAGGGCTTCGGCGACGTGTTCAGCGACATCTTCGGCGAGATCTTCGGCGGCGCGCGCGGCGGGCGCTCGAACGTCTACCGCGGCGCGGACCTGCGCTACAACCTCGAGATCACGCTGGAACAGGCGGCGCACGGCGTCGAGACGCGCATCCGCATTCCCTCGATGGCCGCCTGCGAGACCTGCGCGGGTTCGGGCGCGAAGCCCGGCACCCAGCCGCAGACCTGCACCACCTGCCACGGCGCCGGCCAGGTGCGCGTCTCGCAGGGCCCGTTCTCGATCGCCCAGACCTGCCCGCGCTGCCACGGCACCGGCAAGATGGTGGCCCACCCCTGCGTATCCTGCTCGGGCGCCGGTCGCGTCAAGCTGCAGAAGACCCTGTCGGTGCGCATCCCCGCCGGTGTCGACGAGGGCGACCGCGTGCGGCTCACCGGCGAAGGCGAGGCCGGCGTCAACGGCGGGCCTTCGGGCGACCTGTACGTGCAGGTGCACATCAAGCCGCACGCGGTGTTCCAGCGCGACCACGACGACCTGCACTGCGAGATGCCGGTGTCCTTCGCCAGCGCCGCGCTCGGCGGCGACATCGAGATCCCGACGCTCGACGGCTCGGCGCGCCTGAAGGTGCCGCCCGAGACGCAGAGCGGCAAGACCTTCCGCCTGCGCGGCAAGGGCATCAAGGGCGTGCGCAGCCAGGCCCCGGGCGACCTCTACTGCCACGTGGTGGTGGAAACGCCGGTCAAGCTCACCGAACGCCAGCGCGAACTGCTGCGCGAGTTCGAATCCATCAGCCAGTCCGACGCCGGGCGCCACAGCCCGCGCAGCCAGTCCTGGTTCGAGAAGGTGAAGGCGTTCTTCGAGGGCTGAGCGCCGCCGCGAGCCTTATAGTAACGTATATGTTACTATATAGGGCAATCCGGCGTCAGGCGCGCCGCCAGCTGGTGCCGCCGGCCCCGTCCTCCAGCACCACCCCCGCCGCTTCCAGCTCGCCGCGGATCGCATCGGCGCGCGCGAAGTCGCGCGCCTTGCGCGCAGCGAGCCGCTCGGCGATGCGCGCCTCGATCTCCGCATCGCTCGGGCCGGCGCCCGCGCCCGCCGACGGGCCCGCGCGCAGGAAGGCCTGCGCCTCGCGCTGCAGCAGGCCGAGCACCCCGCCCAGGCCCCGCAGCTGCGCCGCGAGGCCGCGCGCGCCGCGGTTGACCGCATTGGCCAGTTCGAACAGCACGGCCACCGCCTGCGGCGTGCCGAAGTCGTCGTCCATCGCGGCGCGAAAGCGCTGCGCGTGCGCCTCGTTCCAGTCGACCGCGGCGTCCAGGGGCGCGTCCTTCAGCGCGGTGTACAGCCGCGCCAGCGCCTGCCTGGCGTCGTGCAGGTTCGCGTCCGAGTAGCTCAGCGGGCTGCGGTAGTGCGCGCGCAGGATGAAAAAGCGCACCACCTCGGCGTCGAACACCTTCAGCACGTCGCGCAGGATGAAGAAATTGCCGAGGGACTTCGACATCTTCTCCTCGTCGACGCGCACGAATTCGTTGTGCATCCAGACGTTCGCGAACGGCGTGCCGTTGGCGCCCTCGGCTTGTGCGATCTCGTTCTCGTGGTGCGGGAACTGCAGGTCCTGCCCGCCGCCGTGGATGTCGAAGTGGTTGCCGAGCAGCGCGCAACTCATCGCCGAGCACTCGATGTGCCAGCCCGGCCGTCCCGCGCCCCAGCGCGAGGGCCACGACGGCTCGCCTTCGCGCGAACGCTTCCACAGCACCGGATCGAGCGGGTCTTCCTTGGCCGCGCCGATCTCGACGCGCTCGCCAGAGCGCAGTTCATCGAGCGATTTCCCCGAGAGCTTGCCGTAGTCCGGAAAGCGCCGCACCGACAGGTTTACGTCGCCGTCGGCGGCCTGATAGGCGAGCCCCTTGGCCTCCAGACGACCGATCATCTCGAGCATCTCGGGCACGTACTTCGTCGCCCGCGGCTCGTGGTCCGGCTTCTCCACGCCGAGCGCCGCCGCGTCCTCGTCCATGGCGGCGATGAAGCGCGCAGTGAGCGCCTCGATCGGCTCGCCGTTCTCTGCCGCGCGACGAATGATCTTGTCGTCGATGTCGGTGATGTTGCGCACGTAGGTGACGCGATAGCCGCTGGCGCGCAGCCAGCGCCGCACCATGTCGAACACCACCATGACGCGCGCGTGACCGAGGTGGCAGTAGTCGTAGACGGTCATGCCGCAGACGTACAGGCGCGCTTCGCCGGCCCGCAGGGGGGCGAAGCGCGCCTTGCGGCGGGTCAGGGTGTTGTGGATTTCGAGCATCGGATCGTCGGATCCTGCGGAACTTGCGATCCGGCCTGGGCTCCAAGCGGCGGGCCTCGATGCCCCGCGCTGCAACATGGGGCACGGAAGTTGTGGACGAGGGTGCCTTGGTCTAGAATCCAGCGTGTCGTATGACCTTGAAAAGTATAACACAATGGTCTTTGTAAGCCCTCGGTCCGGAATGCGCCGCGCAGCTCTTGCAGGCGTCCTGAACCTCGTCTTGGGCGCCACCCTCCTCGTCGCCGGCCCTGCGCTGGCGAACGTGCAGGAGGCGAGCCGCCTGCTGAAGGCCGGACAACGCGAGCAGGCGCTCGAACAGGTGAACAAGGTGCTTGCCGGCAAGCCGCGCGATCCGCAGGCGCGCTTCCTCAAGGGCATCATCCTCACCGAGCAGGGCAACACGAAGGACGCGATCGAGATCTTCCTCAAGCTGACGCAGGACTACCCGGACCTGCCCGAGCCCTACAACAACCTCGCCGTGATCCACGCCGCGCAAGGCCAGTACGACAAGGCGCGCGCCGCACTCGAGCAGTCGATCCGCACCCACCCGAGCTACGCCACGGCCTACGAGAACCTGGGCGATGTCTACGCGAAGCTGGCGAGCCAGGCCTACGACCGCGCCCTGCAGCTCGACTCGGCGAATGCCGGCGCGCAGAACAAGCTCGCGCTGGTGCGCGAGCTGGTCGGCACGCCGCAACCGGGCCGCACGGTCGTGGCGGCCCGCCCGGCCGCGCCCGAGAAGCCCGCGCCCGTGGCGGAAAAGCCCGCCGCGCCGGTCGTCGAGAAGCCCGCTGCGAAACCCGCGCCCGAGAAACCCGCGCCGGTGACGGAGAAGCCCGCGCCGGTGGCGGAGAAACCGGTCGAGAAGCCCGCGGCGAAGCCGGCCGCCGAGAAGCCCGCCGACGTCGCGGCCGAGGCGCTCGAGGCGGTCCATCGCTGGGCCAAGGCCTGGTCGGCACGGGACGTGGCCGGCTACCTGTCGCATTACGCGAAGACCTTCAAGACGCCGGACGGCGAATCGCGCGCGGACTGGGAGAAGCTGCGTCGCGCGCGCGTCTCGGGACCGAAATCCATCTCGGTCGGCATCGCCTCGCCGAAGGTCGAAGTCGGCAATGGCACGGCGACCGTCACCTTCCGCCAGACCTACCGCTCGGACCGCTTCACCTCCACCGGCACCAAGACCCTTACGCTGGTGAACGAAGGCGGCAAGTGGCGCATCCAGCAGGAGCAGGTGTCCAACTGATGGGTCGACGCGCTGCCGGGTCGCGCCCGCTCGCCGCCCTCCTCGTCGCCGTGATGCTGGCCTGCGGGGCCGCACCGGCGCTCGCCGCCGCCCCGGTGCCTGCGGCGACCGAACGCGAACTGTCCGCGGTGATCGATTCCATCCGCGGCAACCGGCTCGACGAGGCGATGCTGCGGGTCGAGCGCCTGATCGCAAGATCGCCGAACTTCCGCCTTGCCCACCTGATCCGCGGCGATCTTCTGCTGGCGCGCGGCCGGCCGCTGCAGACCTTCGGCGATGTCTCGAAGACGGTGCCGCGCGAGAAGGTCGAGGACCTTCGCGACGAGGCGCTGGTGCGGCTGCGTGCCTACCGCGAGCGCCCGGTGCAGGATCGCGTGCCGCGCTACGTGCTGCAGATGAACGCCGAACAGCGCTACGCCATCGTCGTCGACTCGGTGAAATCGCGCCTGTACGTCTTCGAGAACGTGGACGGCCGCGCGCGCCTGTTCACCGATTACTACGTTTCGCTGGGCAAGCGCGGGGTCGAAAAGACCCGCGAGGGCGACCAGAAGACGCCGATCGGCGTGTACCACGTCACCGCCAACCTGCCGCGCAGCAAGCTCACCGATTTCTACGGCTCGGGCGCCTTCCCGATCAACTACCCTAACGCCTGGGACCGGCGCCTGGGCCGCAACGGCTTCGGCATCTGGCTGCACGGCACGCCCTCCGACACCTACAGCCGCCCGCCGCGCGCGAGCGACGGCTGCATCGT
>DATCYZ010000164.1:0-16956 GCA_036526195.1 Burkholderiales bacterium | reverse complement strand
CGCCTGCGACGTCGACCCCTCGAAATTCGACGCCGCGCGCAAGCTCGGCGCGAAACTGGTGCTCGACACCCGCGCGCCGGATGCCGCCGCGAAGCTGGGCGTGCTGGCGAAGGGATCGCTCGCCGCCGCCATCGACTTCGTCGGCATGCCTGCGACCTTCAACGTCGCCTACCCGGCGCTCAGGAAAGGCGGGCGCTACGTGATCTGCGGCCTGTTCGGTGGCGAGGTGACGCTGTCGCTGCCGCCGATCGCGCAGCGCGCGGTGGGCGTGGTCGGCTCCTACGTCGGCAACCTGCAGGAACTGAAGGAGGTGGTGGCGCTCGCGAAGAAGAAGAAACTCAAGGCCACGCCGGTGACGCTGCGCTCCGCGGACGAGGTGAACAGGATCCTCGCCGAACTCAAGGCGGGCAAGGTGCTCGGCCGCGTGGTGCTCGACTTCGAGCGCTCCAAGTGAACGCGTCCGACGCGCACGCGGCCGCCGCGGCCCTGCCCTTCGACTGGGTGCAGCCTTACGCGATTCCGCGTAAGCCCATCCTCGCCGCGAACGTCGTCTCGACCAGCCAGCCACTCGCGGCACAAGCCGGCTTGCAGATGCTCGCCGCCGGCGGCAATGCGATCGACGCCATCCTCGCCACCGCGATCACGCTGACGCTGGTCGAACCGGTGTCGAACGGCATCGGCTCGGATGCGTACGCGATCATCTGGGACGGAAAGAAGCTCCAGGGCCTGAACGCCTCGGGCCGCTCGCCCGCGGGCTGGACGCCGGATTTCTTCGCCGGCCAGAAGGCGATGCCGCCACGCGGCTGGAACACCGTCACCGTGCCGGGCGCGGTCTCGGCCTGGCGCGCGCTCTCGGAGCGCTTCGGCAAGCTGCCCTTCGAGAAGCTCTTCGAGGCGGCGATCCGCTACGGGCGCGAGGGCTTCCTCGTCTCGCCGACCATCTCGAAGCAATGGACCCTGCAGGCGGCCGAGCTCAAGGTGCAGCCGGGCTTCGCGGAAGCCTTCATGCCCGGCGGCCGCGCGCCGCTGCCCGGCGAGCGCTTCCGCTTCCCGGACCACGCTGCGACGCTGGAGAAGATTGCGGCGACGAAAGGCGAGGCCTTCTATCGCGGCGACCTCGCTGGAAAACTGGAAGCGCACTCGGCGCAGCACGGCGGCGTGATGAAGGCGAGCGACCTCGCTGCGCACGGTACCGACTGGGTCGACACGCTGACCATGGACTATCGCGGCTTCACGGTGCACGAGATCCCGCCGAACGGGCAGGGCATCGTCGCCTTGATTGCCCTCGGCATCCTGTCGCACTTCGACGTGCGCGCGATGCCTGTGGATTCCGCCGACAGCCTGCACCTGCAGATCGAGGCGATGAAGCTCGCCTTCGCCGATGCGCTCGCCTACGTGGCCGACATCGACTACATGCCGATGCCACCGAAGCAATTGCTCGACCCGGCCTACCTGAAAAGCCGCGCAAAGCTGATCGACATGAAAAAGGCACAGCCCTTCGCCGCCGGCACCCCGCCCAAGGGCGGCACGGTGTACCTCGCCGCGGCGGATGCCTCCGGCATGATGGTGTCGATGATCCAGTCGAACTTCATGGGCTTCGGCTCCGGCGTCGTGGTGCCGGGCACCGGCATCTCGCTGCAGAACCGGGGCTCCAGCTTCGTGCTGGACAAGGGACACCCGAACCAGGTGGGCCCGAAGAAGCGCCCGTACCAGACCATCATCCCGGGCTTCGTGACGAAGGACGGGCAACCGGTGATGAGCTTCGGCGTCATGGGCGGCACCATGCAGCCACAGGGCCACGCGCAGGTGATGGTGCGCATCGCCGATTACGGCCAGAACCCGCAGACCGCCTGCGACGGCCCGCGCTACCGCTGGGTGAAGGGGCTGGAGGTGAATGTCGAGGGCGGCTTCAAGAATTCCGTGCTCGAGGACCTGACGAAACGCGGCCACCAGCTGACCGAACTGAAGGAAGGCTACATGGACTTCGGCAGCGCGCAGCTGATCTGGAAGCTCGACGGTGGCTACGTCGCAGCGAGCGATCCGCGGCGCGACGGGCAGGCCGTCGGCTTCTGACGGGGCAAAAAGGGGTCAGACCCCTTTTTTTGAGGACTGCGTCGAGGTTTCACCGCCATCTCAATGAAAAGGGGTCTGCCCCCTTTCTTCTAGTCGGAGTCGAACGAAATGCTGAAGATCTGGGGCCGGGCGAACTCGGTCAACGTGAAGAAAGCCCTCTGGGCGATCGAGGAACTGAAGCTCAAGTACGAACGCATCGATGCCGGCATGGCCTTCGGCGTGAACAACACGCCCGAGTACCGCGCCATGAACCCGACCGGCCTGGTGCCGACCATCGACGACGACGGCTTCGTGCTGTGGGAATCCCACGCCATCGTGCGCTACCTCGCGGCGAAGCACGCGAGCGGCACACTCTGGCCGACCGACCTGCAGGCGCGCGCGGACGCCGATCGCTGGATGGACTGGGCCTTCACCTTCCTCAATGCGCTGCGCCCGGTGTTCTGGGGCCTGGTGCGCACGCCCGAGGAGAAACGGAATCAGGCCGAGATCGACGAAGGCATCAAGAAGTGCGGCCAGCTGCTGGTCGCACCCGAATCGGGCCTGAAAGGCCGCAAGCATCTCGGCGGCGATGCCTTCACCATGGCCGACATCCCGTTGGGCTGCCACATCCAGATCTGGTTCACCCTGCCGATCGAACGGCCGGCGACGCCGAACCTGGAAGCGTGGTTCAAGCGGCTGTGCGAGCGGCCGGCCTACCAGAAGATCGTGAATCTGCCGCTGAGCTGAGCGGGGCCCCGGCGGGCAGCGCCCGCTCGATGATCGCCGCAAGGTCCGCGCCCGCGGGCAGCGTGCCGTAGCTGCCGCTCCAGCGCTCGCCCAGCCGCGAGGCGCAGAAGGCGTCGGCCACCGCCGCCGGCGCGTGCTGCACGAGCAGGGCCCCCTGCAGCGTGAGCGCCAGCTGCTCGGTCAGGCTGCGCGCGCGCAGTTCCATGTCCGCCGGGTCGGCGAGGTCCTGCTTCAGCGCGACGATCGCGGCGTCGAGCCGCCGGTTCTCGCCGCGCGCGCGTTCGAGCTCGGCGAGGAGCGCCGGGATCGCCAGTTCCTCGCGCCGCATGGCGCGCAGCACGTCCAGGCAGATGACGTTGCCCGAGCCTTCCCAGATGCTGTTCACCGGCGCCTCGCGGTACAGCCGCGGCATGATCGATTCCTCGATGTAGCCCGGCCCGCCGTGGCATTCCAACGCCTCGAACAAATGGCCCGGGGCGCGCTTGCAGTTCCAGTACTTGGCGATCGCCGTGCCGATGCGCGCGAGCGCGCCGGCGGCTTCGTTGTCCGCCGATTCATCCATCGCGCGCGCGACGCGCAGGCTGAGCGCAAGCGCGGCCTCCGCTTCCAGCGCCAGATCCGCGAGCACGTTCTGCATCAGCGGATGCTCGGCGATGGTCTTTCGAAACGCAGTGCGGTGGCGCGTGTGGTGCAGTGCCTGCGAGAGGCCCTGCCGCATCAGCCCGGCCGAGGCCGTGCAGCAGTACATGCGGTTGCCCTGCACCATCTCGAGGATGACGGGAATGCCGCGGCCCTCTTCGCCCACCATCACGCCCCAGGCCTCGAAGAACTCCATCTCGGTCGAGGCGTTGGAGCGGTTGCCGAGCTTGTCCTTGATGCGCTGGATGAGTAGCGTGTTGCGCTCGCCCTCGGGCGTCCAGCGCGGCACGAGAAAGCAGGAGATGCCGCGCTCCGTGAGCGCGAGCATGAGGAAGGCGTCGCACATCGGCGCCGAGCAGAAGAACTTGTGCCCGGTGAGGCGGTAGGCCGCGCCCATGCCGGTCTGCGCGCCCGCGGGCACGGCACGCGTGGAGTTCGTGCGCACGTCCGAGCCGCCCTGCTTCTCGGTCATGAACATGCCCATGGTGGCGCCGGTCTTCTCCTCGACCGGGATGTCGCGCGGGTCGTAGGACGTGGAGAGCAGTCGCGGGATCCATGCCTCGGCAATCGCCGGCGTCGCGCGCAGCGCGGGGATCGCCGCGTAGGTCATCGCCATCGGGCACATCACCCCGCCCTCGGGCTGGCTCAGCATGTAGGTGAGCGCCGCGTGCACCACCTGCGCCCCGGGCTGCGGGTGATTCCAGGCGAAGCTCGGGACTTCGTTCTCGATCGCGAGCTTCATCAGGTCGTGGTACGCGGGGTGGTACTCGATCTGGTTCACCCGCATGCCGTGGCGATCGAAGGCCTTCAGCTGCGGCGTGTTGCGGTTCGCCTGCTCGGCCTTGTAGAACACCTCGGCGGCACCGGCGATGGCGCCGAACCCTGCGAGCTTCCCGGTCGCCCAGTCGCCGCCTTCGCGCGCCACCGCTTCGCGCAGCGCGGCATCGTTCGACCACAGGTCCTGGTCGCCGAGATGCGGCGGCATGTTGGTGACCTCGTGGGTATGCAGGTTGGCGAGCGGTTTTCTGGGCAGCATGCGCAGGCCTTTGCGGACGGGAGACGAATTCGATTATAGGTCGCCGGTTCCGCGCGCCAGGCGCGGCCTTATCCCCGATCAACCCCCCGAAAAAGGGGTCTGACCCCTTTTTTCACTGCAGGTCGCGCGCCGCAGAGGCCACCCAGCGCGGAAAGCCCTCGCAGAACGCGCGCCGGCGCGCGTCCGGTTCGCGATCGAAGCTGTCGGCGAAGCCCTTGCGCACCTTCTCGAGGTGCTCGCGCACGCGCGCCTCGGTCAACCCGGGACCGGTGCTGATGAAGAACTGCACCAGGTCGACCGCGGCAAAGGGCGAGGCCGCATAGGCCGCATCGTTCGCCGCGCGAAATTCGGGGAAGCGCGTCGCGCAGGTCGCCCGGTAGTCCTCGAGGCGCAGCGCCCACATTTCGCGCGCGTCGATCGCCCAGCCGGACTCGACGATGCGCAGCACCTCCTGCGACGCCACCGCGTCCTGCGACGCCACCCAGAAACGCACCAGGGCCGGGCCTTTCTCGGCAAGCCCGACGGTGAGAAAGCGGAACGCCGGCCCGGCGCGCGCGTCCTCGATCGTGGTGTACAGCACGCGCTTGCCGGGCCCGAACCAGCTGGCGCGAAACACCGGGTCCTTCGCGTGGACCAGTTCCGGCGCCATCCTGGCGCGCAGCTCGGGAATGCGGCTTTCGAGGTCCTGCGAGATGTCGCGCGCGCCGACCGCGATCTCGCAGCTCACGCGCTCGGTGCTGCACGCGATGCGCGGGCCGGCGCTCGAGCGCGCCGGCGCGAACCTGGCGTCGAACGCCGGCGGCAGCGTCCAGACGATGCGGCCGTACCCCGGGTAGACCTGCAAGCCCGGCGGATCGGCCGGCTTCTGGGCGGTTGCCGCAACAGGCACAAGCATCAACGCGAGCAAGGCGCCGCGCAGGAGAGTCCTGAACATGCTCCGAGTATAGGCAATCCACCCGCGCCCCGCAGCGTCTGCACGGGCCAGCGAAACGCCGCCGCCGAAGGGACCCTGCGCGAAGCGATTGGACTAAGATGGCCGCAGGGAGGTGCCCCATGGCCCGATTCACCGTCAAGCAGCTCGGCTTCGCGCTCGGTGCGGAGGTGTCCGGCCTCGACCTGCGCGAGCCGCTCGATGAGTTCACGCGCCGCGAACTCCTCGCGGCTTGGCACCGGCACCTTGTGCTGGTGTTCCCGGGGCAGGACCTGACGGCCGCGCAGCAGATCGCGTTCAGCCGGAACTTCGGCGAACTGGAGAAGTTCGACGCCCTGCCCGCCTACCGCGATCCCGAGAACGCGGAGATCATGCTGGTGACCAACCGCCGGCGCGAGGGCAAGCTTTCCGAGACCCGCAACACCGGGCGCAACTGGCACACCGACCTGTCGTACACCGGGCGGCCGGCCAAGGCCTCGCTGCTGGTGTGCAAGGAAAAGCCGCCCGCCGGCGGCGACACCATGTGGGCGAACCAGTACCTCGCCTACGAAACGCTCTCAGCGCCGATGCGGGCGTTTGTCGAAACGCTGGAAGCGATCCACGATGTCTCGCTGGTGAAGGGCATCGAGAAGCGCGACCCGGAAAAGGTGGCCGAGATGCGGCGTCTCAACCCGCCGATCGCCCACCCGGTGGTGCGCGTGCACCCCGATACCGGCCGCAAGGCGCTTTATCTCGGGCTGCGTACCCGCGGCTTCGTCGGCTTCACGGAAGAAGAAAGCGCGCCGATCCTCGGTTTCCTCAACGCGCACGCCACTTCGGAGGAGTTCGTCTACCGGCACCGCTGGTCGGTGAACGATCTCGTGCTGTGGGACAACCGCTGCCTGTTGCACGTCGCGCTGCCGGACTTCGACCAGACCAAGACGAGACACATGACGCGCACCTCGATCCTCGGCGAGCCCTCGGGGCGGGTGATGCGGGACGAAGAGGCACCCGAGAAGGAATCGATGATGCAGGCGCTGGCCTCGGTGTCCTGAGGCCCTGAAAAAGGGGGTCAGACCCCTTTTTGCGGCGGCAGGACGCGGGGACCGACCACATGGTAACATATATGTTACTATCTCACTTTCTTCGGCGTCCGCTTCGGTTTCTTCGCCGGTTTCGCCGGCAGTGAGGCCACGTGCCGCAGGCCGTGCGCCACCCAGCCCATCAGCGCGGTGGCGCCCTTGATGCCCGCCGGTCCGACGTAGAGGAAGCCCTTCAGCGGCTTGCCGGTGAAGTCCATCGGCCGCGCGTGCGGGCGCGTGACGAGCGCCTCGTACTGCGCCGGCCCGACCCGCACCATGAGCTCGTCACCGTTCACGCCCACGCACATGTGGCCGCGGACCATGAAGGCCACCCCGCCGAACATCTTCTTCTCGCCCACGTCGGTGCGGCTGGCGAGCGCTGCGCGGATGCGCGCGACGAGGGCTTCGCTGTAGGCCATTGTCAACCTCCCGAATCGCCCGGCTTCACCTGCGCAACCGGGCCGCTTGGGTTATCCCGCAAACTTGTCGTACTCCGCGTGGGTGCCAATCCAGATCCAGAGCATGGCATCGTCAATCTCCACGGCAAGGGCACGATGGTGCGCGCCAACCCGGACCGACCACATCTTGCCGAGCTTCTTGAAATGCAGTGACGGATGCCGGGAATCAGCCTTGAGCAGCTGGTAGGACTTGTCCGCCAGAGCGCGGACATCCGCAGGCAGGGCCTCGTAACGCACCCAGAACTTCGGCGAGGCAAGGTGCCTCAAATGTCACGCGCCTTCCCGGCGCGATAGTCCGCGATAGCTTCCGCCGCGAGGTGATCAAGTCGACCCGCCTTCGAATCCGCCTCGATCTGCCGGTCCCAGTTTGCGTGGTCGAACGCGTTGAACCAGTCGCGAAATTTCGCCAACTGGTCGGGCGGCAGGTTCTTGACCGTTTGCTCGAGTTCTTCGAGAGCTTTCATTGTCGTCCCCGCGGGACAGGCGTTGCGCCGATCATACTCCTCGCACCGTCCGCTTTCGAGGGTCCGCACGCATCAAGCGGGTTCGCCTCAATCCACCACAAACAGCTTCGCGCCGATTGTGGTGCTCGAGCGGTGCGCCTCGGCGTTGTCAGCCACCTGGTAGCTCATTCCCGGCTTGAGCACGAACACCCGGCCGTCTTTCAACTCGGTGCGCAGTTCCCCCTCCAGGCACAGGAGCACATGGCCCTTCACGCACCAGTGGTCCGCGAGGTAGCCCGGCGTGTACTCCACCATCCGCACGCGGATTTCGCCGAAGTGCTGCGTGCGCCAGAAGGCGGTGCCGGTCTCGCCCTTGTGTTCGGTCGGGAGAAGCGCGGACCAGGTGGTGGTGTTGAAGGGGGGCGAGTTGATTTGCACGGGATCGACCGGGTTTCCGATCGCCGAGTTTATTCATTCCCGTGTTGCAGAGGCCATTCCCGCAGGCACCCGCGATTGCGCACCGCACCATCCGAAATCCTTCACAATCCCCCTGTCACCCCCTGAACCCCGCAACCACAGGAGGGCACCATGACAGGCACACCGAACACCTGCCGCACCTGCGCGTCCGAAGCCGCGCTCTCGAAGATCGAAAGCTTCTCCGGCGAAGAGCACGGCGTGAAGCTGACCTTCACCAACATGCCGATCTACCTCTGCCAGAAGGGCCACAAGCGGTTCATCTACCCGGAATTGCCGATGCACCTGATGGAGTCGCTGATGGCCAAGGACAACGCCTTCGGCGCCCCGCCGGCGAAGGAAAAGGGCTTTTTCAGGAAGCACCTGCACTGCCCCGGCTGCGGCGAACAGCTGCCCGACGCCAGCACCACCACCGCCACGCTGACGAAGAAGATCGAACTGAAGAACGTCGCCCCGTTCGAGGCAACGATCGAGATCCCGCAATGGCATTGCGACAAATGCGGCAAAGACGCCGTCGGCCCGGCCGAGAAGGTCCGCCAGGACGTGATGCACGCGGCGAGCTTCGCCTTCCGCGGCGCCGACCTCCCGCCGGGCTGAGTTACTCGAGCGCCGCCTTGCGCTCGGCCGCGGGCAGCGCGGCGAGCGCGCGCACCTTGTCGTAGAACCGCGCGAAGTCCCCGCCGGCGTCCGCGAGCAGTCGCCGGAACCCCGGCACCTGCCCGGTGTAGGTCGAAATCGACGCGATCAGCGCGTTGTTCGGCGCCGCCATCAGGCGGTCATAGCCGGCGAACCCGCCCCACGACGCCTTCAGCGCGACATAGCGCGCGGCCATCGCGGCAAACTCCGCCCGCTTGCGCTCGCGCGTCACCTCGACCGGCGCCTTCGACGCGTACACCGCCTCCAGCCGCGCGCGCGTCCCGGCGACCAGTTCGACGAACGCGGTCTTTCTCGCCTGCGCCGCGCGAAACCCGGCCAGGTCCTGAACCCGCCCCTGCGCCGTCAGCCAGCGCAGCACGCCCTCTTCCTCCACCGCCACCGCGAAGGATTCGTTGAAAGTGGTGTCGTCGGTCACGTACACCACCTGGTGCGCGAGCTCGTGGAACACCAGTCGCGCCAGTTCCGCGTCCGCATAGCCGATGAAGGACGACAGCAGCGGGTCGGCGAACCAGCCGAGCGTCGAGTACGCCGGCACGCCGTAGGAATGCACGTCATGGCCCTCCCCGGCGCGCGCCCGGGCGAAACGCTCCGCCTCTTCGCGCGCGAAGAAGCCGCGGTAGGACACGCAACCGGCCACCGGGAAGCACGACCGCACGGGCTTCACCGAGAACTCCGGCGCCGACACCACGTTCCACACCGGGAACGCGCGCCCGAGCTCCACGTAGCGGCGGAAGCTGTCGTTGTCCGGCAACGCCAGCGTGCGCACCGCGAAATCGCGGATCGAGCCGGCGAGCTGCAGTTGTGCGCGCAGTTTCGCCGGGGTCGCCGGATCCTCCAGCACCTCGGCCACCGGCCGCGCGCTGCGCACCAGTTCCAGTTGTCCGTGCACCGCCTGGCCGTAGTAGGCGAGCGTGTCGCAGCCCGCGAGCAGCACCGACAGGATCAGGACGCTAGCGCGCTTCACGCGGAAAGCGCCCCATCTCGAGGAACCCGCGCACCGCGCGCCCGACGCGCGGCGAGACCACCATCGCGCTGTGCCCGACCGGCAGCGACAGGTGCGCGGTCATGCCGTCCACCCGGGTTTCCTCCACCCGCACCACGCCGTCGTTTACGCCGGACAGGCGCCCAAGCGCGCGCCCCAGGCCCAGGGGCACGGTGCCCGCGATCACGCCGAGCGGCTCGGGCCGCGCCCAGATCGCCGCATGCTCGCGCCACATCGCCACGCTCGCGCCGAGGAGCCAGCGGCCGGGGCCGGTCCGGGCAAACTGCCGCCCGGCCGCACAGCCGCGTGCCGGCGTGCCGAGCAGCACCACGCGCCCCGCGGCGAGCGTCGGGTCCCGCAGCAAGGCCTCCATCACCACCAGCCCGCCGAAGCTGTGCCCGACATAGTGCGCGCCCCGCGGCGCATGCCGACGGGCGAACGCCGCGAGCCGCTCGGCATGCTTCGCGAGCGGCTGCGTTCGCCCCGGATAGCCGAAGCGGTGGCAGCGAAAGCCGGCGCGCACAAGCACCAGGGCCAGGGGCGACATGACGAGCGCCGGCACCCACAGGCCGTGCACCAGCACGACATCCTTCATTGTTTTGCGGCGACAGGCCCGGTGTGGGCGAAGATCGCGCTTGCGCGCACGATGCGTTTGCCCCCGGCCACCAGGTAGCAGTTCACGAAGGCCAGGCGCGAGCCCATCTTCTGCACGTCGACCACCGATTCGACCCAGTCGCCGACCTTCGCCGCACCGGCGTAGTCGATGGTCAGGCTGGCGGTCACCATGCCGCCGCGCCGGCCGAGCAGCATCGACATGGTGTAGCCGAGCGCGACATCGGCAAACGAAGCCAGCATGCCGCCGTGGCACAGGCCGCGCGTGTTGCTGTGCTTGCTCGCCACGCGAATGCCGAGCGTGATGACCTCGCCCGCGCGCCGCACGTACACCGGCCCGAGTAGCGCCATGAAGTTGCTGCGCTTCGGGATCCTGCGAAATCCCTCGGGAACCTTGGCCATGCCTGGATTCTAGCTTTCGCGCGGCGCGCGCAGCAGCGTCACCGCGATCGCCAGCGAAGGCAGGCCGAACACCGCGAAGGCCGCGGCGTAACTGTTCAGCCAGGCGTGCACCGCGTTGAAGACGAGCGGCGCCACCATCACGCCGAAGAAGGTGAAGAACAGGCACCCGCCGGTGGCCGAACTCGCGCGCGCGCGGCCCGCCATGCGCGCCACTTCCGCAAGGAACACCCCGTTCCAGCCCACCGCCGTCGCGCCGAAGGCCGCGGCAAAGAGGAACAACACCCACAGCGGCCAGTCCGGCGTCGCCGCAAGCGTGAGGAAGGCCGAGGCCGCCATGCCCAGGCCCAGCAGTCCGAGCACCGTAAGCCCGGGCAGCACCCGGTCGGCGAGCACGCCCCAGGCGAGGCGCCCGACGACGCTCGCCACCTGCGAGACCGCCATGACCAAGCCCGCGAGCACCAGCGACAGGCGGAACGACTCCACCACGAAGGTGACGAGGTAGGTGACCAGCGTCACCTGCACGCCGCCGTAGACGAAGGAGGCAATCGCCATGCGGCGCAAGCCCCGGTCGCCCGCGACCTCGGCGAGCGGCGCGAACACGCTTCGCAGGGTCAGCGGCGCGCGCGCGTCGCGCTCGGCGTCGAAGCGCGCCGAGAGCGGCGCGATGAGGAAGGCGAGCGCGAGGCAGGCCGCCCCGATGGCGAGCGCCGCGCCCTGCCAGCCGCCGAGCAGGATCATCGCCGGCACCAGCGCCCCGGCGAGCACGCCGCCCGCAGGCACGCCGGTCTGCTTGATGGAAAAGGTCAATGCCGCCAGCGTCGGCGGCGCGGCGCGCACCAGGATCTGCGAACTCGCCGGCGTGGTCGGTCCGTAGCCAAGGCCAATGGTGAACGCGCCCAGCACCACCAGCGCGGGCACCGCCGACGCGCCGAAGGCAAGGCCCAGCAGGCACAGCGACAGGCCGCACTGGCTGACGCGGATCGGCCCATAGCGCGCCACCAGCCCGCCGCCCGCCACCGAGCCGATCATGCTGCCGAGGTAGCTGATCGAGACGAAATAGCCGACGGCGGAAGCCGTATAGCCGAGCGCCGGGCCGGCCACCGGCGCCATCACCGGCGCGGAATACACCGCGAACGCCACCAGCGTCTGGATCGCGAGGGTTGCCGAGACCGGTGTCGCGATCGCGCGCAGGGCGGCGAGCGTGCTCAACGCGGCGGCGTCTTGCCCGTGCCGCGCGCGTCGATGGCCGCCTGCGCCTCCAGCACCGCGCGCGCGCGGTGCATCACCGGGTAGTCGACCATCTGGCCGTCGACCTGGATCGCCGCGGACCCCTCGCGCTCGGCGGCGGCGAAGGCATCGACGATCTTGCGCGCGCGCGCGACTTCTTCCTCGCCCGGCGAAAAGGCCGCGTTCACCGGCTCGATCTGGTCCGGATGCACGCACAGGCGTCCGCGGAAGCCGCCGCGCGCGCCACGCTCGAGGGACCGGGCGAAGGCCTCCGTTTCCTTGAAGTGGAACCACGGGCTGTCGATCGGGCCGTGCGGCAGCCCGGCGGCACGCGAGGCGAGCACGATGCGCGCGCGCGCGTCCGCAAGCTCTGGTTCGTCCAGCGTCGGCTCGAGGCCCATGTCGGCGCCGAAGTCCGCCGCGCCGAAGGCGATGCGCTGCACCCGCCAGGGCGCGGCATAGCCGCGCAGGCTGCGCGCCTGCAGGATGCGGTCGACGCGTTGCACGCCGATGGCCGTCTCGATGATCGGCATCAGGGCGATGGAACCGACCGCGATGCCCTGCTCGCGCTCGAGGTTGGCCATCAGCCAGTCCACCGCATGCAGTTCGGCCGCGCTCTCGACCTTCGGGATCACG
Source organism: Burkholderiales bacterium (assembly GCA_036526195.1). Classification (GTDB taxonomy): domain Bacteria; phylum Pseudomonadota; class Gammaproteobacteria; order Burkholderiales; family SG8-39; genus DATCYZ01. The sequence goes on along the minus strand of DATCYZ010000164.1, from coordinate 4,599 downwards.
ACGCCGTCGACCCCGGCATGCAGCGTCTCGGTGAGGTCGCGCAGGCAGAACTCGGTGGAGGCGGCATTCACGCGCAGGTAGCCGAGCCCGCGGCGCGGACGGCGCAGGGCCTCGGCGGCAACCGGGCGGGTCGCCGCCTTGTCGGAAAGACCGACTGAATCCTCGAGGTCGATGATCACCGCATCGCAATCGAGCGTGAGGGCCTTCTCCACCCGGCGCGCGACGTTGCCGGGGGCGAAGAGGAAGGAGCGGATCAGGGTCATGGTTCAGTTCCGGGGTTTGAGGAGCGTGCGTTCGTTCCAGCGCGGATAGGGCAGCTGCGCCTTGCCGGCGGCGAGCGCCGCCGGCCAGACGGCGACCGGACGGCCGCGCTGGATCTGCACCAGCGCGACACGGGCCGCGCGCTGCGCGCCGGTCACCGGGTCGACGCGGTAGGCGCCGAGCGGGGTTTCGGTCTCGAGTGCGGAAAGCGCGTTTCGAACTGCCTGCTGCTCGAGCGTGCCGGCCTTGCGCACCGCTTCCGCCAGCACGCGGCCCGCGGCATGGCCTTCGGCGGCCCCGTAGCCCGGCGTGGCGGAGAACTTCGCGGTGTAGGCGGCGACGAATGCGGCGTTGTCGCGCGTCGGAAACCCCGGCCCCCAGGGGACGAACCCGATCGCATGCTCGGCATCCTGCCCCACCGCCTTGACGAAGGACGGCGCTTCCGCGCCCTGCGCGACGAACAGCAGCGGCGCATAGCCGAGCGTCTTGAAGGTCTTCACCATCTCCGCCGCCTCGAAGGGCTGGCCGAACGCGATCCAGGCATCGACCTGCGCGTCACGCGCCTTGTCGACGAAGGGCGCGAAGTCGGTGGTGCCGGGCCCCACCACTTCCAGCATGCCGACCTGCAGGCCGGCGCGCTCGGCGAGTTCCACCGCCTGCGCCCCCATCTCGCGCGCCACCGGGTCGTTGCGCGCCAGCACCATCGCCCGCTTCACGCCGTACTCGAGCGCGGCGGCCACTGCCGCCTCGGACCATGCGGCGTACGGCGTGGCCACCTGCACCACCCAGCTGCGCGCGCGCCGGTGCAGGCTGCGCGCCGCGCCGCCGCCGTTCACCAGCACGCGCTTGGCGCGCTCCGCGGCGCCGATCGCGCCAAGCGTCGCGGCGCTGCCCCAGGGACCGATCAGCAGGTCCGCCCTGAATTCCTCGACCAGCCTGCGATAGAGCGCCTCGGTGTCCGCGCTCTCGGAGCGGTCATCGAGCAGCTTCAGCTCGAGCCTGCGCCCGAGCAGGCCGCCGGCATGGTTCGCTTCCTCGACCCACAACAGCAGGCCCTTGCGATAGTCGGCGGCGAAGTCCGCGGCCATGCCGGTCTGCGCGAGCACGGCGCCGACGACGATGGGGCCCGGCGCGGCCGCCGGGGCCTGGGCGCGCGCGCCGGTCGCCGCCACCAGCAGGCCGGTCGCGAGCGCGGCGAGCGCCGCGGCAAGGCATCGCATGGGGCGGTGCGCCGGCGTCAGTAGTTGATGCGGTCGTCGACCGCGTGGCCGCGCTTCGGGATCAGCATCGAGCGCTCGAAGCTCATGAACTCGCTGCCGTCCTGCTTCAGGCCGCGGGTGCGCACCGTGACGATGCCGTTGCCGGGACGCGACTTCGACTCGCGCTTGTCGAGCACTTCCGACTCCGAATAGATGGTGTCGCCGGCGAACACCGGGCCGGAAAGACGCACCTTGTCCCAGCCGAGGTTTGCCACCGTCTTCTGGCTGATGTCGGCGACGCTCATGCCGGTGACCACGGCGAGGGTCAGCGTGGAGTTCATCAGCATCTTGCCGAACTCGCTCTTCGCGCCGTACTCGGCGTCGAAGTGCAGCGGGTGCTGATTCATGGTGAGCAGCGTGAACCAGGTGTTGTCGGTCTCGGTGAGCGTGCGGCCCGGCCGGTGCTCGTAGACATGGCCGACCTCGAAGTCCTCGTAATAGCGTCCGACGGAGGTGCGAAAGCGGTTCGGGGCGATCTCGACGGCGCGGCTGACCATGGGCGTGCTCTCCTGGAGGATGTCCGGTTGCTGTTTCATCACCGGGGGATGCCTGCAAAGTACGGTGTGCGAAAATCCGCGTCAAGGATCATGACGCCCGCGTTCGAAGAATCCCTCGTAGCCATCGTCGGCCGGGCAAACGTGCTCACCGCCGAGGGCGACGTCGCGTCCCATGTCACCGACTGGCGCAAGCGCTTCAGCGGTCCCGCAGAGTGCGTGGTGCGCCCCGGGTCCACGGCCGAAGTCGCCGCGGTCATGGCCGCCTGCGCGAACGCCGGCATCGCGGTGGTGCCGCAGGGCGGCAATACCGGCCTGGTGGGCGGCAGCGTGCCGACCGGCGCGCGACCCGAGATCGTGTTGTCGCTTTCGCGCATGAACAAGGTGCGCGCGCTCGACCTGCCGAACGACACCATCACGGTGGAGGCCGGCTGCGTGCTGGCCACCATCCAGCAGGCAGCCGACGAAGCCGGGCGGCTCTTCCCGCTCTCGCTCGCCGCCGAGGGCAGCTGCCAGATCGGCGGCAACCTGTCGACCAATGCCGGCGGCGTGAACGTGCTTCGCTACGGCAACGCGCGCGACCAGGTGCTCGGGCTCGAGGTGGTGCTGCCCGACGGCCGGGTCTGGGACGGGTTGCGCGGCCTGCGCAAGGACAACACCGGCTACGACCTGAAGCACTTGTTCGTCGGCGCCGAGGGCACGCTCGGCGTGCTCACGGCGGCGGTGCTGAAGCTCTACCCGCGCCCGAGCGCACGGGTCACGGCCTGGGTCGCGCTGGACACGCCCACGCGCGCGGTCGAGTTGCTGGGCGCCCTGCGCGGCTCACTCGGCGATCGCCTGAGCGCCTTCGAGCTGATGCCGCGGCGCTGCCTCGAGGCGGTGCTCGGGCACTTTCGCGATTCCGTCGACCCGATGCGCGAAGCGCATCCCTGGTACGTGCTCACCGAGATTGCCGACGGCAGCACGCAGGTGGCGCTCAACGCGACGGTCGAGGCGGCCCTCGACGCCTGTCTCGAGGCCGGCATGGTGCGCGACGTGGTGCTGGCGCAGAGCGCGTCGCAGTCCGCGGCGCTGTGGCGCCTGCGCGAGCGGCTGCCCGAGGCGCAGTTCTCGAACGTCAAGCACGACATCTCGGTGCCGGTGTCGCGCATCGCCGAGTTCATCGAGCGCGGCGCCGCCGCGCTCGAGCGCGCCTTCCCGGGCGTGGCGATCTTCGCCTTCGGCCACGTCGGCGACGGCAACCTGCACTACAACATCGGCATGACGGATGCGGCGGCGAACGCCGCGCTGATCGCGCGCGGCAAGGACGTCAACGCGGTGGTCTACGGGATCGTCGATGCGCTCGGCGGCTCGATTTCCGCGGAGCACGGCCTCGGGCAGCTGAAGCGCGAGGAGATCCGCGCGCACAAGGCGCCGCTCGAACTGGAACTCATGCGCCGCCTGAAGGACGCGCTCGATCCGCAGGGTCTGATGAACCCGGGCAAGGTGCTGTAGCGCGCCCTGACGCGGGCGGAGGCGGCGGCGGACGCCGATCCGGCCTTTATAGTAACATATATGTTACCAATAGGCCGGAGCCGGCGCCCGGCCGGGCCGGCGGCTACTGCCGGATGCCCAGCGCGGTGACCAGCTTGTCGTAGAGCTCGTACTGCTCGCGCACGAACTTCTCGGTCTCCGCCGGCGAGCGGATCGCGGCGATGCCGCCGATGCGCGCGTTGCCGGTCTGCCAGTCGGCATCCTTGGCGAGCCTGGCCATCACCTCGACCCACTGTTCGACGATCTCCTTCGGCATGCCCTTGGGGCCCATCAGCGCGGTCCAGCCGACGATCTTCGCCATGTCCGGGAATCCGGCTTCGGCAGCGCCGGGCACCGTGGGCAGCTCGGGCAGGCGTTGCGGCGTGACGAACAGGCCGCGCAGCGCGCCCGCCTTGACGTGCGGGATCACGGTGGGGGCGTTGTTGCAGGCGAAATGCACCTGCCCCGAAAGCACCGCCGTGGTGACCTCGCCGCCGCCCTTGTAGTGGATGCCCACCGCGTGGTCCTTGGTCAGGCCGGCGAGGGACATGAGGTACTGCACCGCCATGTTCTGGCTGGTGCCCACGCCCGCGGTCGAGTAGTTCAGCTTGCCCGGCGCGGCCTTCATCGCCGCGATCAGCTCGGCCACGGTCTTGTACGGCGAATCCCCCTTGACGAAGCAGATGTAGGGGTTCAACTCGATCAGCGAGAGGAAGGTGAAGTCGTTCCACTTGTACGGCGCCTTGGAATCGATGGCGGGGACCACCGCGTGGGTGGCAATGCGCGCCACCAGCAGCGTGTAGCCGTCGGGCGCGGCATCGTGCACGAACTTCGCGCCGATGGTGCCGGAGGCGCCGACGCGGTTCACGGCGACGATCGGGCGGCCGCCGAGGTACTTCTGCGCCTGCGCCGCGACGTTGCGGCCCGAGAGATCGGAATCGCCGCCTGCGGCGAAGGGAATGATGAAGGTGATCGGCTTGGTCGGGTACTGCGCATGCACGGCCTGGGCTGCGAGCGCGACGGCGGCGAATGCCGCAACGCGCAGGACTTTCTTCATCATGAACAACGCCTCC
>DATCYZ010000163.1:0-23312 GCA_036526195.1 Burkholderiales bacterium | reverse complement strand
GCGCGGCGACGCCGTGCACCAGCGCGCGGTAGTTGAGCACCGGCAGGTCGAAGCCGCCGCCGTTCCACGACACCAGTTGCGGCTCGTGCTTCTCGAGCGCGTGGTGGAAGCGCCGGATGGTGGTGGCCTCGTCGCACTCCGGGGCGCCGATCGTAAACACTTGCACGCCGGTGTCGTTGCGCATCACGTAGGAGATCACCAGCACGCGGTGCAGGTACGGCGGCAGGAAGTCGTGCCCGGCCTGCGCGCGGCGCTTCTGAAACGCCATCTCGGCGACCTCGCCGTCGTCCAGCGTGTCGGGCAGCTCCCACAGGCGGCGCAGCCCGTCGACATCCGGCACCGTCTCGATGTCGAAGGCGAGGACCGGGTTCATGCGCGCGCGGCGCCGGAACGGCCGGCCGAACGCCGGTTTGGGGCTTTTGGTAACATATACGTTACTATGAGGACGGTTCCGGCGCTCAGTCCGGGAACACCCCGGTGGAGAGGTAGCGGTCGCCCCGGTCGCAGACCACGGTGACGATGACCGCGTCCTTGAGCGTCGCGGCCAGCCGCAGCGCGACGTGCATCGCCCCGCCGGAGGAGATGCCGCCGAAGATGCCCTCCTCCTTCGCCATGCGCCGCGTCATTTCCTCGGCCTCGGCCTGGCTGACGTACTCCAGCCGGTCCACCCGCGTCTTGTCGTAGATCTTCGGCAGGTAGGCCTCCGGCCACTTGCGGATGCCGGGGATCTGCGCGCCCTCCTCGGGCTGGCAGCCGATGATCTGGATCGCCGGGTTCTTCTCTTTGAAGAAGCGCGAGCAGCCCATGATGGTGCCGGTGGTGCCCATGCTGGAGACGAAGTGTGTGAGCCGGCCTTCGGTGTCGCGCCAGATCTCCGGGCCGGTGGTCTCGTAGTGCGCAAGCGGGTTGTCCGGGTTGGCGAACTGGTCGAGCATCACGCCCTTGCCCTCGGCCACCATGCGCTCGGCGAGGTCGCGGGTGCCTTCCATGCCGCCCGCTTTCGGCGTGAGGATGATCTCGGCGCCGAAGGCGCGCATGGTCTGGCGGCGCTCGACCGACAGGTGCTCCGGCATGATCAGCACCATGCGGTAGCCGCGGATCGCCGCCGCCATGGCCAGCCCGATGCCGGTGTTGCCGCTGGTCGGCTCGATCAGCACGTCGCCGGGCTTGATGGTGCCACGCGCCTCCGCGCGCCGGATCATCGACATCGCCGGCCGGTCCTTGACCGAGCCGGCCGGGTTGTCGCCTTCCAGCTTGGCGAGGACGACGTTGTTGCGCGGCGCGCCCGCGGCACCGGGCAGGCGCTGCAGGCGCACCAGCGGCGTCTCACCAATGAAGTCCTCGAGCGTGCGGTTCATGCGGCCTCCTTGCCCTTCAACAGTTCGCCGACGTAGGCGCCCACGCCCTTGGCGACATCCATGAACGCATGCTGGATGCCGGCGCCGCGCAGGGCCGTGAGGTCGGCCTGGGTGTAGCTCTGGTACTTGCCCACCAGCGCCGGCGGGAACGGGATGTAGACGATGGCCCCCTTGGCGACGAGTTCTTCCAGCGGCAGGGCGGGCTCGCCGCGCGCCGCGCGCACGCCGTTCACCACCGCCATCGCCACCTCGTTGAAGCCCTGCGCGCGCCCGGTGCCGCAGTTGTAGATCCCGGAACGGTCCGCGCCGTCGAGGAACTCCAGGTTCACGCGCACCACGTCGTCGACGTGCACGAAGTCGCGCTGCTGCGCGCCGTCGGCGTAGCCGTCGGAGCCGACGAAGAGCTTCACCGCCCCTTCGGCGCGGAACTGGTGGAAGGCATGGAAGGCCACCGAGGCCATGCGCGCCTTGTGCTGCTCGTTCGGGCCGTAGACGTTGAAATAGCGCAGCCCCACCACCGGTGCGCTGCGGCCCTCGAGCATGCCGCGCACGTGCTGATCGAAGAGGAATTTCGAGTAGCCGTAGACGTTGAGCGGCGCCTCGTGCGAGCGATCCTCGCGGAACACCGGCCCGGCGCCGTAGACCGAGGCCGAGGAGGCGTACAGCAGAGGCACCGACTCCTCCTGGCACCAGGCGAGCAGCGCGCGCGAGTAGCGGTAGTTGTTCTCCATGACGTAGCGCCCGTCGGTCGCCATGGTGTCTGAGCAGGCGCCCTGGTGCAGCACCGCGCTCACCGCGCCGTCGAACACGCCCGCCTCCATGCGCGCGAGGAACTCGCGCTTGTCGAGGTAGTCCTCGATCTCGCAGCCGACGAGGTTGCGGAACTTGTCGGCCTGCTCGAGGTTGTCGACCGCGATGATGCGCCGCTCGCCGCGGCGGTTGAGTGCCGCGACGATGCGCGACCCGATGAATCCGGCTGCGCCGGTGACGATGATGTACATGGCTTATCCGAAGACTTCCTCGCGGGTGGCGACCGCGGTGCCGAGTTTACCGACGACGATGCCGGCGGCGCGGTTGGCGACGTCCATGGCCGCGTCCAGGCTCGCGCCGGCGCCGACCATCACGCCGAGCGCTGCAATCACCGTGTCGCCGGCGCCGCTGACATCGTACACTTCGCGCGCCTCGGCCGGCACGTGGCGCGCCGCACCCGCGCGGAACAGCGACATGCCGCGCTCGCTGCGCGTCACCAGCAGGGCCTCGAGTTCGAGCGATTCGCGCAACGCCTGAGCGCGGCGCTCGAGGTCGGCGTCGTCCTTCCAGCCGCCGGCCACCACGCGCAGTTCCGCGAGGTTCGGCGTCACCACGGTCGCGCCCTTGTAGCGCGACCAGTCCTCGCCCTTCGGGTCGACCAGCACCGGCTTGCCCGCGGCGCGCGCGAGCACGATCATGCGCTCGATGTGCGCGAGGCCGCCCTTGCCGTAATCCGACAGCACCACCGCGTCGCACTCCCCGAGCGCCTGCTCGAACTCGGCCAGCTTGGTCGCCAGCACCTCGGTCGAGGGCGGCGTCTCGAAGTCGATGCGGATCAGCTGCTGCTGCCGGGCGATGACGCGCAGCTTCACCGTGGTCGCCATGCGCGCGTCGCGGTACAGGCTGGCGCGCACGCCGGCGGCCTCGATCAGGCCCGCCAGCGCGCGGCCCGGCTCGTCGTCGCCGATCACCGAGAGCAGCTGCGCCTTCGCCCCGAGCGCCACGCAGTTGCGCGCGACGTTGGCCGCGCCCCCGGGTCGCGCCTCCTCGCGGCCGACCAGCACCACCGGCACCGGCGCCTCGGGCGAGATGCGCGAGGCATCGCCGAACAGGTAGCGATCGAGCATCACGTCGCCGACCACCAGCACCCGTGCAGTCGCGGGATCGTTCTTCGCGGGCTTCACCGTCCGGCCTCCGGCGCGTCGCGGCCGCGCCCGACGGGATGGTATTCAATGCCCTGCGCGCGCATGGTCGCGGGTTCGTAGAGGTTGCGCCCGTCGAACACCGCCGGCGCCTTCAGGCAGCGCAGGATGGCGTCGAAGTCCGGGGCGCGGAACTCCTGCCACTCGGTGACCACGGCGAGCGCGTCCGCGCCCTCGAGCGCCGCCGTGGCGCTGTCGACGATGGTCACGCGCGGCTCGTCCGCGTAGAGACGCCGCGCTTCGGCGTGCGCCACCGGGTCGTAGGCACGCACCGTGGCGCCGGCCGCCAGCAGGTCCGCGATCAGCGTGCGGCTCGGCGCCTCGCGCATGTCGTCGGTGTTCGGCTTGAAGGCAAGGCCCCAGAGCGCGAACACCCGGCCCTCGAGCCGCTCGCCGAAGCGCCCGCGGATCTTCTCCGCCAGCCGGTGCTTCTGCGCCTCGTTCACCGTCTCGACCGCGGCCAGCATGCGCATCGGCACGCCGTTCTCGGTGCCGGTGCGCTGCAGCGCCTTCACGTCCTTGGGAAAGCACGAGCCGCCGAAGCCGGCCCCGGCGTAGAGGAAGTGGTAGCCGATGCGCGGGTCGGCGCCGATGCCGCGGCGCACGTTCTCGATGTCCGCCCCGAGCCGCTCGGCGAGGTTGGCCAGCTCGTTCATGAACGAGATGCGCGTGGCCAGCATCGCGTTGGCGGCGTACTTGGTGAGTTCGGCGGAGCGCACGTCCATCAGCATGAAGCGGTCGTGGTTGCGCTGGAACGGCGCGTACAGCTGGCGCAGCAGCCGGGTGGCGCGCGCATCCTCCGAGCCGACGATGATGCGGTCGGGCCGCATGAAGTCCTCCACCGCGGCGCCCTCCTTGAGGAATTCCGGGTTCGAGGCCACGCTGAACTCGAGCGGCCGCCCGCGCCGTGTCAATTCCTCGCCCAGCACCTCGCGCACCCTGTCGGCGGTGCCCACCGGGACGGTCGACTTGTCGACCACCACGCGATAGCCGTCCATGTGCCGGCCGATCGCGCGCGCGGCGGCAAGCACGTGCGAGAGGTCGGCCGAGCCGTCCTCGCCCGGGGGCGTGCCGACGGCGATGAACTGCAGTTCGCCGTGCGCGACGCTGGCGGCGACGTCGGTGGAGAACTCCAGCCGTCCGGCGGCGCGATTGCGCGCCACCAGCGGCTCGAGGCCGGGCTCGAAGATCGGGATGCGGCCCGCGTTCAGCGCGGCGATCTTCGCGGCGTCGAGATCGAGGCAGAAGACGTGGTTGCCCATTTCGGCGAGGCAGGCCCCGGTGACCAGGCCGACGTAGCCGGTGCCAACGATGGTGACCTTCATGCGCGCTTGCGCCGGTCGGGGTGCAGCGGGTGGTTCATGGCCATGCCTTTCAGGGGGTTAGTTCGAATTCTTCGGTGCGCCGCGGCGGGTAGGTCTCCCAGCCGCCGCAGGCCGGGCAGCGCCAGTGGAACTGGCGGGCGCGGAAGCCGCAGCCCTCGCAGCGGTAGCGCGCGAGGCGCTGCGTGTGGCCGTGCACCAGGCTGCGCACCAGTTCCAGGTCGCGGCGCCGCTCCGGGGTGGAGGCGCCGATGATCTGCGCTTCCAGCAGGCGGTCCAGGCCGAGCAGCGTCGGGTTGCGGCGCAACTCGTCGCGCACCAGTGTGTAGGCGGCCTCGGCGCCGCGCGTCTCCAGCACGCACTGGAACACGGTGTCGAGCAGGTCCAGCGACGGGTAGCGCTCGAGGTAGCCGGCCAGCAGCCGCAGGCCCTCGTCGGGCCGTCCGGCCTCGCGATGCACCTCGAGCAGGCGCTGCGCCACCAGCGCGAGGTACGCCGGGTTCTGCGTCTCGATGCGCGTCCAGTGCCCGATCGCCTCGTCGGTGCGGCCCGCGGCGCGCGCCAGGTCGCCCTGCAGCATGCTCGCGCGCACGCACTTGCGGTTCGCCTCGAGGGCGGCCTCGAGGTGCCGGGCCGCGTCCTCGGGCTTTGAGTGGCTGGCGGCGGCGGCGGCCAGCTCGCAGTGGTACTGGGACACCTCGCGGTTGCGCGATTCGCCGGACTCGCGCGCCAGGTCCGCGGACATGGCGATGGCGCGCGTCCAGTCCTTCTCCTGCTCGAAGATGTCGAGCAGGTGGCGGCGCGCCCCGGCGCCGTTCGCGCCGTCGGCGAGCCGCGCGAACGCCTCTTCGGCGCGGTCCAGGATGCCGGCCTTCAGGTAGTCCTCGCCGAGTTCGGCGAGCGCCTGCAGCTTGAGTTCCGCGGACAGGTCGGTGCGGTCGAGCAGGTTCTGGTGCATGCGGATGGCGCGCTCGTACTCGCCGCGCCGGCGGAACAGGCTGCCGAGCGCAAAGTGCAGTTCGACCGTCTCGGGGTCGACCTTCACCACCTCGATGAAGGCCTCGATCGCCTTGTCGGGCTGCTCGTTGAGCAGGAAATTCAGGCCCGTGAAGTAGGAGCGCGGCAGGGCCCGGGAGTCGCGCACCAGGTGCTTGATGTCGACCCGCGCCGCCACCCAGCCCAGCCCGAAGAAGATCGGAAACCCGAGCAGCCACCAGTACTCGAATTCCATCGCGCCGCCGCTCAGGCGTCCCGCGACGGCGGCTGCAGGCTCGCCGTCCCACCCTCCGTGCGTCGCAGGTCACGGCGCAGGCGCATGATCTCGCGGCGCTGGCCGAACAGGCTGGGGACCACGGCCAGGATGCCGAGCAGTGCGCCGCCGCCGAGGAAGCCGAACAGCGCCATCACCAGCGGCGCCTCCCAGGCCATGTCGAAGTAGAAACGCAGCGTCACCGGCTCGAGGTTGCGCATCGCGAATGCAAGCAGCAGCAGGAACAGCAGGAACCTGAAGATCCAGGTGAGCAGTCGCATGGCTTGGACAGTGCGCCGTCGCGGGCCGGAAAGCGGCGCGCCGTGGCGGCGGCCGGCTTAGCGGGGTCCCGGCGGAAGGGGCGGCACGGGCGGCGTTGCCGCCGCCTGCTCGCGCGCCGCGTGCATGGCGTCGACCCGCTCGCGCAATTCCTTGCCCGCCTTGAAATGGGGAACGTACTTCTCGGGCACCCGCACCCGCTCGCCCGACTTCGGGTTGCGCCCGATGCGCGGCGGCCGGTAGTTCAGGCCGAAGCTGCCGAAGCCGCGGATCTCGATGCGATTGCCCTCCAGCAGGGCCTGGGTCATCGCATCGAGGATCATCTTCACCGCGTACTCGGCGTCCTTCGCCACCAGCTGCGGGTAGCGCTGCGCCAGCCTGGCAATCAACTCCGACTTGGTCATCGCGGGTCCCACGACGGACGCGTCTCCGGTCTCGCAGCCGATCGTGCCGCGTTACTGCTGCGGATCGCGGCCGCTGTCGAGCTTGGCCCGAAGCAGTGCGCCCAGGTTGGTGCTGCCCGCCGCGCTCGCCGCCTGCTCGGTGCGGATCACCTTCATGGCGTCGGTCTCTTCCGTCATGTCCTTGGCTTTCACCGAAAGGTTGATCGAGCGGTTCTTGCGGTCGACGTTGATCACCATCGCCTCGACCCGGTCGCCTTCCTTCAGCACCGTGCGCAGGTCGTCGACGCGGTCGCGCGAAAACTCCGAAGCGCGCAGGTAGCCCTCGGTGTCGCCGCCGAGTTCGATCACCGCACCCTTTGCGTCGAGCGACTTCACCGTGCCGGTGACGATGCTGTTCTTGTCGTTGGTGGCGATGAAGTTCGTGAACGGGTCGCCGTCGAGCTGCTTGATGCCGAGCGAGATGCGCTCGCGCTCGACGTCGATCGACAGCACCACCGCCTCGACGTCGTCGCCCTTCTTGAAGCGGGTGACGGCTTCCTCGCCGGTCTCGCTCCAGGAGAGGTCCGAGAGGTGCACCAGGCCGTCGATGCCGCCGGGCAGGCCGACGAAGACGCCGAAATCGGTGATCGACTTGATCTGGCCCTTGACGCGGTCGTTCCGCTTGTACTCGCGCGCGAAATCGTCCCAGGGGTTCGGCAGGCACTGCTTCATGCCCAGCGAAATCCGGCGGCGGTCCTCGTCGATCTCGAGGATCATCACCTCGACCTCGTCGCCGACCTGCACCACCTTGGATGGATGCACGTTCTTGTTGGTCCAGTCCATCTCGGAGACGTGCACCAGGCCCTCGATGCCCGCCTCGACTTCGACGAAGGCGCCGTAGTCGGTGAGGTTGGTGACCTTGCCGAACAGGCGCGTGCCCTGCGGGTAACGGCGCGAAATGCCGACCCAGGGATCTTCGCCGAGCTGCTTGAGGCCGAGCGAGACGCGGTTCTTCTCGGCGTCGAACTTGAGGACCTTGGCGGTGACTTCGTCGCCCACGGCCAGCACCTCGGTCGGGTGCTTGACGCGCCGCCAGGCGAGGTCGGTGATGTGCAACAGGCCGTCGATGCCGCCGAGGTCGACGAACGCGCCGTAGTCGGTGATGTTCTTGACGATGCCCTTGACGACCGCGCCCTCGGCCAGCGTCGAGAGCAGCTGCTCGCGCTCGGCGCCCGCGGTTTCCTCCAGCACGGCGCGGCGCGATACGACCACGTTGTTGCGCTTGCGGTCGAGCTTGATGACCTTGAATTCCATGGACTTGCCCTCGTAGGGCGTGGTGTCCTTGACCGGGCGCAGGTCGACCAGCGAACCCGGGAGGAAGGCGCGGATCCCCTTGGTCATGACAGTCAGCCCGCCCTTGACCTTGCCGGTGATCATGCCTTCGATCTTCTCGCCCTTCTCGAGGGACTGCTCGAGTTCCAGCCAGGCGGCGATGCGCTTGGCCTTCTCGCGCGACAGGCGCGTGGCGCCGTAGCCGTCTTCGAGGGCCTCGATGGACACGGCGACGAAGTCGCCTTCCTTGACGTCGAGCCCGCCCGCGTCGTCGCGGAACTCCTCGATGTCGATGACGCTTTCGGATTTCAGACCGGCATTCACGACGACGACGTTCTGGTCGACGCTCACCACCTCGGCGGTGATCACTTCACCGATGCGCATCTCCTTGCGACTCAGGCTCTCCTCGAAGAGCGCGGCAAACGATTCGGCAGGGGATGACTTGCTGACTGCGGGGGAAACGGTTGACATGTAAGGGAAATTAACCTGTTTGTGTCCGCCGCTCCACGATGGAGACGGTCGGGTTGCGTTGATCAAACGGCCGGAAGACTGCGCCGGCCACCACGGCAAAAGTGCCGTCCTTCACGGCATGCATGCCGTCCTTCACACGGCACGCGTGCCGTCCTTCACCTACCTTACCACCCTGAGCGGGTGATTCATGTTTGGAATCAACCACTCCCGGCCTGCCCCCGGGTCCGCCAGAGGGCGAGGATCCGGGCTACCACGGCCTCGATCGCAAGCACCGAGGAATCCAGTTCGACGGCATCCGGCGCTGCTGCCAGGGGCGCTACCGCGCGCCCGGTGTCGCGCGCATCGCGTGCCACCAACTCCCGTGAAAGGGCGCGCAGGTTAGCATGTAAACCTTTTTCTTTCAACTGCTTATATCGACGTTGGGCGCGCACTTCGGGGGCTGCGCTGAGGAACACCTTCAGCGCCGCATCCGGAAACACGACGGTCCCCATGTCACGCCCGTCGGCGACCAGGCCGGGCGGGCGGCGAAAGCCCCGCTGGCGCGACAGCAGCGCCGCGCGCACCTTCGGCAGCGGTGCGATGAGCGACGCCCGCTCGCCGCAGGCCTCAGTCTGCAGTTCGTCCGTAACCTGCTGTCCGGCAAGGAAAATGCCCGCCTCGCGGAAGCTCACATCGAGGCCTGCGGCGCACTCGGCGAGCGCCGCCTCGTCGCCCGGGTCGATCTCGCCGCGCAGGGAGGCGAGCGCGATCAGGCGATAGAGCGCGCCGCTCTCGAGGCAATGGAAGCCCAGCGCTGCCGCGACGCGCCGGGCGACCGTGCCCTTGCCGGAGGCCGACGGACCGTCGATCGCAATCACCGGGACGCTCATGCCGCAAGCGCCCCGTAGACCGCGAAGTACGTCGGGAAGGTCTTTGCCACGCAATCGGGGTCGCGGATCGTCAGCGCCACCCCGCCGAGCGCCACCAGCGAGAAGCACATCGCCATGCGGTGGTCGTCGTAGGTGTCGATCGCCGCGCCGCGCAGCACGGCAGGCGGCGTGACCCGCAGGAAATCGTCCCCCGCCTCCACCTGCGCGCCCACCTTGCGAAGCTCGTTCGTCATCGCCGCGATGCGATCGGTTTCCTTGACCCGCCAGCTGGCGATGTTGCGCACCGTGCAGGGACCGTCGGCGAACAGCGCGGCGACCGCCGCAGTCATCGCCGCATCCGGGATGTGGTTCAGGTCGAGGTCGAAGGCGCGCAGCCTGCCCGTGCCCGGGCCGCGTACCTCGATCCAGTCCGGGCCGAGGGTGACCGCGGCCCCCATGCGCTCGAGCACCCCGGTGAAGGCGACGTCGCCCTGGATGCTGTCGCGACCGACGCCCTCGACGCGCACCGGGCCGCCACCGATCGCGCCGGCGGCGAGGAAATACGAGGCCGAGGACGCGTCGCCCTCGACCTGCAGCGTGCCGGGACTCCGGTAACCGGCGCCCGGCACGCGGAACGCGCGCCAGTCATCGTGTTCGACCTCGACGCCGAAGCGGCGCATCAGCCGCAGCGTGATCTCGACGTAGGGCCGCGAGATCAGCTCGCCCTGCACCGCCACGACGCTGTCGCGCCCGAGCAGCGGCAGCATCATCAGCAGCGCGGTCAGGAATTGCGAGGAGACGTCGCCGCGGATCGGCACCGGCGCCTCGGCGCACAGCGTCGCCGGCGCGATGGCGAGCGGCGGGTAGCCCGCGTTGCCGCTGTACTCGATGCGCGCACCGAGCGATCGCAGCGCGTCGACCAGGTCGCCGACCGGCCGCTCGTGCATGCGCGGCACGCCGGAGAGCCGGTAGTGCCCGCCGCTCGCGGCCAGCGCGGCGGTCATCGGCCGGAACGCGGTCCCCGCATTGCCGAGGAACAGGCTTGCCTCGCGCACCGGGAAGGCGCCGGCGCAGCCGGTCACGAACACGGCATCGTCGCGTCGCACACAGGCCACTCCGAGTTGCCCGAGCGCCTCGATCATCACCCGCGTGTCGTCGGCCTCGAGCAGGCCGTCCAGCCGCGTCTCGCCCCGGGCAAGCGCCGCCAGCAGCAGCGCGCGGTTCGAGATGCTCTTCGAGCCGGGCAGGCGCACCGTGCCCGTGGCACGCCGCATCGCCGCAAGCTCGAGCGTCTTCGCCACGGCCTCAGCCGCCTCCGGTCCCGCGCGCGAGCCAGGCATCGCGCGCTGCGCGCGCGCCCGCGAACACGCGCTCCAGCCCGGCGCCGTCGCCGGCCTCGATCAGCGCCCGCACGCCGGCGAGCGCCGCGCCGTAGCGGTCGATCTCGGCGAGCAGCGCATCGCGATTCGCGAGCGCGATGTCGCGCCACATCTCCGGATGGCTCGAGGCGATGCGGGTGAAGTCGCGAAAGCCGCCCGCCGCATGGTCGAAGAGCTGGCCGGCATTGTCGCGGTGCGCGAACTCGTGCACCAGGGCGTAGGCGAGGATGTGCGGCAGGTGGCTCACCGCCGCGAACACCGCGTCGTGCGCCTCCGGGCGCATGCGGACGACGCGCGCGCCGCAGGCCCGCCACAGGGCGTCGACCCGCGCGACGGCCTCCGGCGCGGTCTCCTCGAGCGGCGTGAGCACCACCTGACGGTCGCGGAACAGTTCGGCCCGGGCGGCGGCGGCGCCGCTCGACTCGGCGCCGGCGATCGGGTGGCCGGGCACGAAGCGCGGCAGCGCCGCGCCAAGCGTGCCGCGGGCCGCGGCGACCACGTCGCGCTTGGTGCTGCCGGCGTCGGTCAGCACCGCGTCCGGGGCGAGCACGGGCGCGATCTCGGCAAACAGCGCCGGGTACTGCGCGACCGGCGCCGCGACCAGCACCATGTCCGCGCCCCGCGACGCCGCCGCCGCGCTCGGGGCGATGTCGTCGAGGATGCCGAGTTCGCGCGCGCGGCGCAGATTCTCCGCGTTGCGGCCCGCGCCCACCACCTGCGCGCAGGCGCCGGCGGCCTTCAGGGCAAGCGCGCAGGACCCGCCGATCAGGCCGACGCCGATCACCGCGAGGCGCGCGATGCGGACGCTCACGCCGGTGACGCTTCCTTCAGGCTCCCGGCGAGCGCGGACAGGAAGCGTTCGTTCTCCTGCTCGGTGCCGACCGACACGCGCAGGTGCGCAGGCAGGTCGTAGCCGGCCACCGGCCGCACGATGACGCCGCGCTTGAGCAGCCGCTTGAAGATCTCGGCCGCCTTGCCCACCCGGATGGTGAGGAAGTTGCCGAACGAGGGAATGAACTCGAGCCCGAGCGCCTGCGCGCCCGCCTCGAGCTGCTCGAGGCCCTTCAGGTTGGCGGCAAAGCTGCGCGCGACGAACTCCATGTCGTCCAGCGCGGCGGTGGCCGCGGCGAGCGCGATGCTGTTGACGTTGAAGGGCTGGCGCACCCGGTTCATCATGTCGGCCACCGACGGGTGGGCGAGCGCGTAGCCCACCCGCAAACCGGCCAGGCCGTAGGCCTTGGAGAAGGTCCGCGTCACCACCAGGTTCGGGTACTTCTTCAGCCACTTCACCGAGTCGCTCTTCGCGTCCATCGGCAGGTACTCGTTGTAGGCCTCGTCGAGCACCACGATGACGCGCTCGGGCACCCGGCGCAGCAGCGCCTCGATCGCCTCGGCGCGCGCAAAGGTCCCGGTCGGATTGTTCGGGTTGGCGATCCACATGACGCGGGTGTCGTCGCGCACCGCCTTGGCCATGGCGTCGAGGTCATGGCCGTAGGCCTTGGCCGGAACCACGATGCCGCGCGCGCCGCGCGCCTGCGTGGCGATCGGGTACACCGCGAAGGCGTGCTGCGCGTAGACCGCCGAGCTGTCCTGGCCGAGGAAGGCGAGCGACACCAGCTCGAGCACATCGTTCGAGCCGTTGCCGATCACGATGCCGGCCATGTCGACGCCGAAGCGCCGGTTCAGCGCCTGGCGCAGCTCGAAGGCGCCCCCGTCCGGGTAGCGCGCGATGTCGCCGACCGCGGCCTCGATCGCGGCGCGCGTGCGCGGGCCGATGCCGTAGGGGTTCTCGTTGGAGGCCAGCTTGATGATGTCTTCGGGCGCCAGCCCGAACTCGCGGGCCAGCTCGGAAATCGGCTTGCCCGGCTGGTAAGGGGCGATCGACCGCACATGGGATGGCGCAAGCGCACTCAGGTCAATGGTCATCTGGGGCTTCGGCAGGGGTAGGCGCCGGTCTCAGGCCGGCGCGAGGGGATAGGAACCGAGAATCTTGAGGAAAGGCGCGAGTTCGGAGAGCTCCTTCAGCGCCGCGGCCACCGCCGGCGCGTCGCGGTGCCCGTTCAGGTCGACGTAGAAGTAGTACTCCCACTGCCCGACGCGCGTCGGGCGCGACTCCAGCCGCGACATGCTGACGCCGTGGTTGGCCAGCGGCGTGAGCAGCGCATGCACCGCGCCCGGGCGGTTCGGCGCCGAGAGCACGATCGAGGTGCCGTCGCGGCCGCTCGCGGCCACGTCGAGGTCGCCGAGCACGAGGAAGCGCGTGCGGTTGGTGGCGTCGTCCTCGATGTTGGTCGCGCGCAGCGCGAGGCCGTAGCGCTCCGCGGCGATCGCCGGTCCGATCGCGCAGGTCCCGGGTTCGCTCGCGGCAAGCCGTGCCGCCTCCGCGTTGCTCGACACCGGCACGCGTTCCGCGTTCGGCAGGTTCTGCGCCAGCCAGCGGTGGCACTGCGCGAGCGACTGGGCATGCGAGTAGACGCGGGACACGGCGCCCTCGGCGTCGCGCGCCATGAGGTTCTGGTGGATGCGCAGCACCACTTCGCCGCAGATGCGCTGCGGCGTGGTGAGCAGCAGGTCCAGGGTGCGCCCGATGGCGCCCTCTGCGGAATTCTCCGCCGGCACCACGGCGAAGTCCGCGCTGCCGGTCTCCACCGCCCGGAACACCTCGTCGATCGAGGCGCAGGGCAGGCCCTCGACCGCGTGGCCGAAATGGCGCAGCACCGCCTGCTCGCTGAAGGTGCCCGCCGGTCCGAGGTAGGCGACGCGCAACGCCGCCTCCGCGCCGCGACACACCGAGATCACCTCGCGGAACACCGCCGCGACGCGCTCGCCGCTCAGCGGGCCGTGGCTGCGCGCGGCGACGCGGCGCAGGATCGCCGCCTCGCGCTCGGGCCGGTAGACGGCCGTCCCGCCCTTCAGTTCGCCAATGCGGCGCGCAAGGCCCGCGCGCCGGCCGACGAGCTCGGCCAGCGTGTCGTCCAGCGCGTCGATCTCCTTTCGCAGGCGGTCGATCTCGTCGCTCACGCGTCCTCCGCGGGCAGGTCGTGCACGCCGAGCACGCCCGGCACGGCGCGCAGCGCCGCCAGCGTGTCCTCGCCCACGGCGCTGTCGACATCGACCAGCGTGTAGGCCACCTCGCCCTTCGACTTGTTCAGCATGTTGTGGATGTTCAGGCCGCGCGCGCCGAACACGTGCGAGATGGCCGCCAGCATGTCGGGCACGTTCGCGTTGACGATCGCCAGGCGGTGCGGGGCGCCCCGCTCCATGACGGCATCCGGGAAGTTCACGGCGTTGCGGATGTTGCCATGCTCGAGATAGTCGCGCACCTGCTGCACCACCATCACGGCGCAGTTGTCCTCCGCCTCGCGGGTCGAGGCGCCGAGGTGCGGCAGCGCGACGACGCCCGCCTGGCCGAGCACCGCCGGCGAGGGAAAGTCGGTGACATAGGACTTGACCCGGTGCGCCCGCAGGGCCTTCAGCACCGCCTCGTCCTCGACCACCCCGTCGCGCGAGAAGTTCAGCAGCACCGCGCCGCTGCGCATCTGCTCGATGCGCCTTGCGCCGATCAGGTGCCGGGTGCGCTCGGAGAGCGGCACGTGGACCGAGACGAAGTGCGCGGCCTTGAGGACTTCCTCGATGGAGCCCGCCCGGCGCACCTGCGAAGGCAGGCCCCAGGCCGCGTCGACGGTGATCTCGGGATCGAAGCCGAGGACCTGCATGCCGAGGCGGATGCCGGCGTCCGCCACCAGGCTGCCGATGCGGCCGAGGCCGATCACGCCGAGCGTGTGTCCCGGCAACTCGCTGCCGGCGAAGGGCTTCTTGCCGGCCTCGATCTGCTTGTCGAGGTCCGGCGCCGCCGCGTCCAGCCCGCGCACGAACTCGAGCGCCGGCCCGACGTTGCGCGCCGCCATCAGCATGCCGAGGAGTACCAGTTCCTTCACCGCGTTGGCGTTCGCGCCGGGCGCGTTGAAGACCGGAATGCCGCGCGCGGAGAGCGCGGCGACCGGCACGTTGTTGACGCCCGCCCCGGCGCGCGCGACGGCCCGCAGGGCGGGCCCGAAATCATGCGCGTGCAGGTCCTGCGAGCGCACCAGTACCACCTCGGGCGACTTCGCCTCCTTGACCACGGCATAGCGCTCGGCCGGAAACCCCTTCAGGCCGATCTGCGAGATCTGGTTGATCACCAGCACCTCGGTCTTGCGGCGCGCCTGCCTAGGCATGCCGTGCCTCGAATTCGCGCATGTACGCCACCAGCTTCTCCACGCCCTCGATCGGCATCGCGTTGTAGATCGAGGCGCGCATGCCGCCGACCGAGCGATGGCCCTTCAGTTGCGACAGGCCCTGCGCCTCGGCGCCTTCGAGGAAGGCGGCATCCAGTTTCGCGTCGGCGAGCGTGAACGGCACGTTCATGCGCGAGCGGTCCTCGAGCGCCACCGGATTGGCGTAGAACGCGCTTGCGTCGATGGCCTCATAGAGCAGCCCGGCCTTGGCGATGTTGCGCCGTTCGATCTCGGCCAGCCCGCCGAGCGCGCGCAGCCACTTGAACACCAGGCCGGCGATGTAGATCGAGTAGGTGGCCGGGGTATTCAGCATCGAATCGGCCGCCGCCTGCTTCGCGTAGTCCATCACCGACGGCGTGGCCTTCATCGCGCGGCCGAGCAGGTCCGCGCGCACGATGACGATGGTCAGGCCGGCGGGCCCGACGTTCTTCTGCGCGCCGGCGTAGACCAGGCCGAAGCGCGAAATGTCCAGCGGCCGCGACAGCAGGTGCGAGGAGGCGTCCGCCACCAGCGGCACCGCGCCGGTGTCCGGAATCCAGTTGAACTCGACCCCGCCGATGGTTTCGTTCGAGCAGTAGTGCAGGTAGGCGGCGTCCGGGCGCGCCTGCCAGCGGTCCTGCGTCGGGGCGTAGGTGAACTTGCGGTCCTCGGAGGAGGCAACGACCTGCGCATCGCACCACTGTCGCGCCTCGCTCGCGGCCTTCTTCGACCATTCGCCCGTCAGGACGTAATCCGCCCGGGTGCTGCCGCCGAGCAGGTTCATCGGGATCTGCGCGAACTGCAGCGTCGCGCCGCCCTGCAGGAAGAGGACCTTGTACGAATCGGGCACGCCGAGCAGCGCGCGCAGGTCGGCCTCGGCCGCTTCGGCGATCGACATGAAGGCCTTGCCGCGATGGCTCATCTCCATCACGCCGGTGCCGGTGCCGTGCCAGTCGAGGATCTCGTCGCCGGCGCGCGAGAGCACCTCGGCGGGCAGCATCGCCGGTCCGGCGCTGAAATTGAACAGGCGCTCCATGCGGTGCCTAGTGCGCGCCGTGCGGGCCGGTCCCGGTCGGGCCGGCGGACGGGTCGCTGCCGTTGCCATCGCCCCCGGTCCCTGCCTCGTCCGGCGGGGCGCCGTCCTGCGCCGTGGCGACCTCGCCGTGGCCGTTGCCGCCGTTTCCGTTGCCGTTGCCGTTGTCGCCCTCGCGCTCGACGATGCGCTCCAGGCCGGCGAGTTTCTCGCCTTCGTCCAGCGCGATCAGCGTCACGCCCTGGGTCGAGCGGCCCTGCTCCCGGATCTGCGCCACCGCCATGCGGATCAGCACGCCGCCGGTGGAAATCAGCATGACTTCGTCCTGGTCCTCGACCAGCACCGCGCCGACCATTGCGCCATTGCGCTCGTTGGTCTGGATGGCGATCAGCCCCTGCCCGCCGCGCCCGTGGCGCGTGTACTCCGCGATCGGCGTGCGCTTGCCGAAACCGTTCTCGGTCGCGGTCAGCACCGCCCTGGATTCGTCGCTCGCCGCCAGCATGCAGACGACGCGCTGCCCCTTGCCCAGGCGCATGCCGCGCACCCCGGTCGCAGTGCGCCCCATGGGTCGCACCGCGTCCTCGGAAAAGCGCACCGCCTTGCCTTCCGAGGAGAACAGCATGACGTCGTACTGCCCGTCGGTGAGCGCGACGCCGATCAGGTAATCGTCCTCGCTCAGGCCCACGGCGATGATGCCCGAGGGTCGCGGGCGCGAGAAATCGGTGAGCGGCGTCTTCTTCACCGTGCCCTGGGCGGTGGCCATGAAGACGAAGTGCTCCTCGTCGAACTCGCGCACCGGCACCACCGCGGTGATCTTCTCGCCTTCTTCCAGCGGGAACACGTTCACCACCGCCTTGCCGCGGCTGTTGCTGCTGCCCTGGGGCACTTCGTACACCTTGAGCCAGTACATCCGGCCGCGGTTCGAGAAGCACAGCAGGTAGTCGTGCGAATGCGCGACGAACAGCCGCTCGATGAAATCGTCTTCCTTGGTGGCGGCGGCGGCGCGCCCGCGTCCGCCGCGGCGCTGCGCGCGATAGTCCGCCAGGGGTTGCGACTTGACGTAGCCGCCATGCGAGAAGGTCACCACCATGTCCTGCGGCGCGATCAGGTCCTCGAGCGAGATGTCCTCCGCCACGGCCACGATCTCGGTGCGGCGCGCGTCGCCATAGGCTTCGCGCACCGCGCGCAGTTCCTCGTCGATGATGGCGCGGATGCGTTCCGGGCGGGCGAGGATGTCGAGCAGGTCGGCGATCGCCGCCATCACCTCGCGGTACTCGTCCCGGATGCGGTCCTGCTCCATGCCGGTGAGGCGCTGCAGGCGAAGTTCCAGGATGTGCTGCGCCTGCTCGTCCGACAGGCGGTAGCCCGTCTCGCCCAGGCCGAACTCGGCCGGCAGGCCCTCGGGCCGGTAGGACTCGGCCGCCGCGCGGCTCAGCATCTCGCGCACCAGGGCGGATTCCCAGGTGCGCGCCGTCAGTCCGCGCTTCGCGTCCGGCGGCGTCGGCGCCGCCTTGATCAGCGCGATCACCTCGTCGAGGTTCGACAGCGCGACCGCAAGGCCTTCCAGCAGGTGGCCGCGCTCGCGCGCCTTGCGCAGGTCGAACACGGTGCGCCGCGTCACCACCTCGCGGCGGTGTGCGAGGAAGGCCTCGATCATCGCCTTCAGGTTGAGCAGCTTCGGCTGGCCGTCGACCAGCGCCACCATGTTCATGCCGAAGGTGTCCTGCAACTGCGTCTGCTTGAACAGGTTGTTCAGCACCACCTCGGCGAGCTCGCCGCGCTTCAACTCGATGACCACGCGCATGCCGGTGCGGTCGGACTCGTCGCGGATGTCGGAGATGCCGTCGATCTTCTTCTCGGTGACCAGGTCCGCGATGCGCTCGAGCAGCGACTTCTTGTTCACCTGGTAGGGCAGCTCGTCGATGATGATCGCCTGGCGATCGCCCCGGCCGGTGTCCTCGAAATGCGTGCGCGCGCGCATCACCACGCGGCCGCGGCCGGTGCGATAGCCCTCGTGCACGCCGGTCACGCCATGGATGATGCCGGCGGTCGGGAAGTCCGGGCCCGGCACGATCGCGATCAGGTCCTCGATCGTCGCCTCGGGGTGCTCGAGCAGGTGCAGGCAGGCATCCACCACCTCGCGCAGGTTGTGCGGCGGAATGTTGGTCGCCATGCCCACGGCGATGCCCGAGGAACCGTTGATCAGCAGGTTCGGCAGGCGCGAGGGCAGGATCAGCGGCTCGTGCTCGGAGCCGTCGTAGTTCGGCCCGAAATCGACCGTTTCCTTCTCGATGTCCGCAAGCAGTTCGTGGCCGATGCGGGCCATGCGGATCTCGGTGTAGCGCATCGCCGCGGCGTTGTCGCCGTCCACCGAGCCGAAGTTGCCCTGCCCGTCCACCAGCATGTAGCGCAGCGAGAAATCCTGCGCCATCCGGACGATGGTGTCGTACACCGCCACGTCGCCATGCGGGTGGTACTTGCCGATCACGTCGCCGACGACGCGGGCGGACTTCTTGTAGGCGCGGTTCCAGTGGTTGGCGAGCTCGTGCATCGCGAACAGCACGCGCCGGTGAACGGGCTTCAGGCCGTCGCGCACGTCGGGCAGCGCGCGCCCGACGATAACGCTCATCGCGTAGTCGAGATAGGACCGCCGCATCTCCTCTTCGAGGCTGACGGGCAGCGTTTCTTTTGCGAAGGAATCCATCCCGGGGGGCGTCTCGTCAGGGCGACCGTCCCCCTCGGATGCACGGCTGGCAGAGGGGTGAAACGGACGTGCTCAAAAGCGTCAGATTTTAACACGCGCATCCCGGCGAAGGGGTGTCTGACGCACGGCCCGGGGTCTTTGGAACCGCCCTGCGCGGTGCCGCGTTTCTCGAGCGGGCAACGACGCGCCGCCCGGGCCAGCGCGGCCGGACGCTGTGATAGAGTCGCCGTGCCATCGTGCGCCGAAGATCGCCGCATCACGGGACACCGGCCGCGCCGGAGCAGGGCCTTTTCCAACCATGTCCGCTTCCACGCTTCTCCTTCCCCGCTGGCTGGTGCCGGTCGAGCCATCCGGGGTGGTGCTCGAGCAGCACGCGGTGCTGGTGGAAGAGGGCCGCATCGCCGCGGTGCTGCCGCGCGAGGCCGCGCTTGCGCGCCATGCGAACGCCGAGCGGGTCGAACTGCCCGAACACCTCCTCGTCCCGGGTCTCGTCAACGCGCACACGCACGCGGCGATGAGCCTGCTGCGCGGCTACGCCGACGACCTGCCTCTGATGCGCTGGCTGACGGAGCACATCTGGCCCGCGGAAGCAAAGCACGTGACGCCGGCGTTCGTGCGCGACGGCACGCTGCTTGCCTGCGCCGAGATGCTGCGTGGCGGGGTTACCTGCTTCAACGACATGTACTTCTTTCCCGAGGCCGCGCTCGAGGCCGCCCGCGCTGCCGGCATGCGCGCGTCCATCGGCATGATCGTGATCGACTTCCCCTCGGCCTACGCGACCGATGCCGAGGACTACCTCGAGAAGGGACTGGCGCTGCGCGATCGAGCCGGCGACGCCCCGCTCGCCTCGTTCTGCCTGGCGCCGCACGCGCCCTATACGGTCTCGGATGCCACGCTGCGCAGGGTGGCCAGCCTGGCCGGAGAACTCGACCTGCCGGTTCACATCCACGTGCAGGAAACCGCGGACGAGGTGCGCCGCTCGATCGAGGAACACGGCGTGCGCCCGCTCGAGCGCATGCAGCGGCACGGCCTGCTCGGGCCGAACCTGATCGCGGTGCATGCGGTGCACGTGAACGCGGCCGACATCGAGCTGCTCGCGCGGCACGGCTGCTCGGTGGTGCACTGTCCGGGATCGAATCTCAAGCTGGCCAGCGGCTTCGCGCCCGTCGCTGCGCTGCTCGGCGCGGGCGTCAACGTGGCGCTCGGCACCGACGGCGCGGCGAGCAACAACCGTCTGGACGTGCTCGCGGAAATGCGGCTCGCCGCGCTGCTGGCCAAGGGGGTCTCCGGCGACGCCGGCGCTCTGCCGGCGCACGCTGCGCTGCGCGCCGCGACGCTGGGCGGCGCCGCCGCGCTCGGCCTCGATCGCCTGATCGGCTCGATCGTCGAGGGCAAGCGGGCCGATCTGGTCGCCTTGCGCATCGCCGGTCCCGAACTCTCGCCCTGCTACGACCCGGTCTCGCATCTCGTCTATGCCGCGGGCCGGGAGAACGTGAGCCACGTATGGGTCGATGGTGCACTGCGGGTCGAGGCGGGAACGCTGCTCGGAGGGGGGCTGGCGGGCTTGGACAAGCAGACCAGCCTGTGGCATACTGTAATCAGTCAGGATGTTGAATCCTAAGTACTTTCGCTTTCCGCGCGAATCTGTGATGTCGGAACGTATGAAGTCGTATTAAATAAGAACCACCAGATATTCATTCAGAGAGGATCAAAGCATGACCACCAAGAAACTGTGGATGCCGCTGGTGATTGCCGCCGGCCTTGCGCTCTCGAGCGTGTCGGCGAACGTGGCCGCGCAATCGAAGGAAGGCTACTGGATCGACCGCGCTGCCGACAACGCCGTGTGGAAGAACAGCGCCGGTGAATGCTGGCGCGCCGGCTACTGGACGCCGGCCCTGGCGATCGCCGAGTGCGACCCGGACCTGGTGAAGAAGCCGGCGCCGGCCCCGGCCGCGACGCCTGCACCGGCGCCCGCCGCCAAGCCCGCACCGGCCGCGAAGCCGAAGCCCAAGCCCAAGCCCCAGCCTGTCGCCCAGAAGATCACGCTGGCCGCCGACGTGCTGTTCGACTTCGACAAGTCGGTCATCAAGCCTGCCGGCAAGGACAAGCTGGATGACCTCGCCACCAAGATGAAGGCCATCGACCTCGAGGTGGTGATCGCCATCGGTCATACCGACTCGATCGGCAGCGATGCCTACAACCAGAAGCTGTCGGTGCGCCGCGCTGACGCCGTCAAGGCCTACCTGGTGTCGAAGGGCGTTGCCCCGAACCGCGTCTACACCGAAGGCAAGGGCGAGAAGCAGCCCGTGGCGAGCAACAAGACCCGCGAAGGTCGCGCCAAGAACCGCCGCGTGGAAATCGAAGTCATCGGCACGCGCAAGAACTGAGAACGCGCCGTGAAGGAAAGCCCTGCCTCGGCAGGGCTTTTTTTTTTGCCGAACTCCGGCACGGTTTTGCTGACCAAGCCCTGATGAACGCCTCGCAGAACGCCGACCCCGCCGAACTCGAGAAGTTCGGCCGCCTCGCGCACCGCTGGTGGGACCCGGAAGGGGAGTTCCGCCCGCTGCACGAGATCAACCCGCTGCGCCTTGGCTGGATCGACGGCCTCGCGCCGCTTGCCGGTCGCAGGGTGCTCGACGTCGGTTGCGGCGGCGGCATCCTCGCCGAGGCGATGGCGGCGAAGGGCGCCTCGGTCACCGGCATCGACCTGTCGGAGAAGCCGCTCGGCGTCGCGCAACTGCACCTCGCCGAATCGCGCCTGCCGGTGACTTACGAAGCGGCCTCGGCCGAGGACTACGCGGCGCGGCATGCCGAGGAATTCGATATCGTCACCTGCATGGAACTGCTCGAGCACGTGCCCGATCCGGCGAGCACCGTGGCGGCCTGCGCGCGGCTGCTCAAGCCCGGCGGCACGGCGTTCTTCTCGACCATCAACCGCAACCCGAAGGCCTACCTGTTCGCGGTCATCGGCGCGGAGTACCTCCTCAGGCTGCTGCCGCGCGGCACGCACGATTACGCGCGCTTCATCCGGCCCTCCGAGCTGCTCGGCTGGTGCCGCGCCGCCGGGCTCGGCACGCCGCAGATGAAGGGGCTGCTCTACAACCCGCTGACGCGCCGCTACTGGCTGGCCGAAGACTGCAGCGTCAACTACATGATGGCGTTTCGCCGCGATGCCTGAGGCCGCTGTGCGCGCTGTGCTGTTCGACTTCGACGGCACGCTGGCCGACACCGCGGCGGACCTCTGCGGCGCGGTCAACCGCCTGCGCATCGAGCACGGGCAGCCGCCGATCGACGTCGCCGAGGGCCGGCCCTGGGCCTCCAGCGGCGCGCGCGGCCTGCTGCGCGTCGCCTTCGGGCTGACGCCGGAGCATGCCACCTACGAGGCCATGAAGACGCGCTTCCTCGACCACTACGCCGAGGTGCTCTGCGAAGAGACCCGGCTGTTCCCGGGCATTGAGGAACTCATCGCCGCGTTGTCCGCGCGCGGCATCGCCTGGGGCATCGTCACCAACAAGGCGACGCGCTTCACCGCGCCCATCGTCGCCGGCCTCGGGCTGACCCCGGCCTGCGTGGTCTGCGGCGACACCACCGCGCACCTGAAGCCGCATCCGGCCTCGCTGCTGCATGCGGCGGCCGAACTCTCGCTTGCGCCGCAGGACTGCTGGTACCTGGGCGACGACCTGCGCGACATCCAGGCCGCGCGCGCCGCCGGCATGCGCCCGGTCGCCGTCACCTACGGCTACCACGGCGAGCTGAACGGTCCGCCCGACACCTGGCCCGCGGACCTGGTCATCGCCGCGCCGCTTGACCTCGTCCCGCACCTCGGGCGTTGATTCGCGCCGCGGCGCCCCCATATGAGAGAATGAAAGCGTGTACAGAACACGGGGGCGACCTGGTTTCGACGTGGGTCGCGAAGCAGCACAGGGCATGCCGAGGACCAGTCACCTCGTAAATCCAACTGGGAAAACTATAAACGCCAACGACGAGCGTTTCGCTCTCGCGGCCTAATACCCGCGAGACGCTGCACTGATCTGCTGATGGGTCAGGCGCCCTAAAAGGCGTGCAGCGTCATTTTCATCAGCCTCTCTGCGTGGCTTGGCCGCTTGGCCACGTGGATCCGTCGAAGCGGCTAGCCGAAGACCAGCCTGCCGGTTGGCGGGTCCGAGGCGAAGCTCAAATAACCAGGCTAAGCATGTAGTCCTGACTGTGTAGGGCTTACGGACGCGGGTTCGATTCCCGCCGCCTCCACCAACAACGACGGCCCCGAATTGCGGGGCCGTTGCGTTTTCTGCGCTTGGCGCCGAAGATGACCTCGAAGTAACACATACGTTACCAATTAGTCCGCTTCCGCGCCCGCCGTCACCGGGTGGTCGACCTGCAGCGCGTCGTTGAACCGGTTGAAGAACCCGCACAGCGCAATGCGCAGCGTCAGCTCGACAATCTGCGCCTCGCTGAAGTGTGCGCGCAGCCGCTCGAACACGTTGTCGCGGATCTTCTGCGGCGCATTGGTCACGGCGATTGCGTACTCGACCACCAGCTTGTCCACCTCATCCAGTTCGGGATGGTCCTTGAACTCGAGGATCGTGTCCGCGCCAGCCTCGGAGAGTCCCTCGACGACCAGTAGCGGCTTGTGGTGAGCCACGCAGTAGTCGCACGCGTTCAGCTTCGACACCGCGACGATGGCGAGCTCGATGTAGCGGTAGGGCACGTTCTTCTGCTCGCGCAGTTCGAGCAGCAGGCCCATCA
>DATCYZ010000162.1:0-16021 GCA_036526195.1 Burkholderiales bacterium | reverse complement strand
ATCGGCGAGCGCCATCGCAGGCGTCTGCCCGGGGAGCCCGTACATCAGGTCCAGGTTCACGTTGTCGAAGGTCTCAAGGGCCATCGCAATCGCGCGCCGCGCCTCGTCCGACGAATGAATCCGCCCCAACGCCTTCAACATCCCTTCGTCGAAACTCTGCACCCCGATCGACAGCCGGTTCACCCCGGCCTCGCGATAGCCGCGAAAGCGCCCCGCCTCCGCCGTCCCCGGATTCGCCTCCAGCGTCACCTCGGCACGCGGGTCCACCGCGATGCGCGCGCGCACTTCCGACATCAGCCGGTCGATCGACTCGGGGGAAAACAAACTCGGCGTGCCGCCGCCAATAAACACGCTCGTCACCCGCCGGCCCCAGACCGAAGGCAAGAGCGATTCGAGGTCGGAGACCAGCGCGTTCACGTACTCGCGCTCGGGCAACTCGCCCTTCTTCTCGTGGGAGTTGAAGTCGCAGTACGGGCACTTGCGCACGCACCAGGGGATATGCACGTACAGGGCGAGCGGCGGCAGGACGCTGAACTTCACCGTGCCCGGCCGCACGATCTCGATCCTCGCGCTCATGACAGCGCGCGCAGACGCTCGACCAGTTGCGCGAGCGCCGCGCCGCGGTGGCTCAGCCGGTTCTTCTCCCCGGCATCGAGTTCCGCCGAGGTGACGCCCTTCCCGGGCACAAGGAAAAGGGGGTCGTAGCCGAAGCCGCCGGCACCGCGTTCCGCGGTCGCGATCTCGCCGTGCCACTCGCCTTCCACCACGATCGGCTGCGGATCGTCCGGATGACGCACCAGCACCAGCACGCAGACATAATGCGCGCCGCGATCCGCCACCCCTTCCAGCGCCCGCAACAATTTCGCGTTGTTCGCCGGGTCGCGCGTCGCGCGATCCCCCTCGACACCCGCGTAGTACGCCGACTGCACCCCGGGCGCGCCGTCGAGCGCATGCACGCACAGGCCCGAGTCGTCGGCGAGCGCGGGCAGGCCGGTGACGCGGCTCGCATGCCGCGCCTTCACCAGCGCATTCTCCAGAAACGTGTCGTGCGGCTCCTCGGCCTCGCCGACGCCGAGCGAGGCCTGGTCGAGCACCTCGAGCCCGAGCGGGGCGAGCAGCGCGCGGATCTCGGCGAGCTTGCCCGGATTCCCCGAGGCGAGGACGAGGCGCTTCACCCTTTCAGCGCGGCCTTCTGGCGCTCCACCAGCCCGCGGATGCCCTCCGCGGCGAGCACCAGCAGCGCATCCAGCTCCTTCTGCGAAAACGGCTTGCCCTCGGCCGTGCCCTGCACTTCCACGAAACCGCCCGAGCCCGTCATCACGACGTTCATGTCGGTCTCGCAGGAGGAATCCTCCGCGTAGTCGAGGTCCAGCACCGGCACGCCGTCATGGATGCCGACCGACACCGCGGCGACGTGATCCGAAAGCGGGTTCGCCGCGATCAGCCCCTTCGCCTTCAGACCGCCGAGCGCATCGGCGAGCGCCACCCAGGCGCCGGTGATCGAGGCGGTGCGCGTGCCGCCGTCGGCCTGCAGCACGTCGCAATCGAGCGTGATGCTGCGCTCACCCAAAAGCGTCAGGTCGGTGACCGCGCGCAGCGACCGCCCGATCAGGCGCTGGATCTCCTGCGTGCGGCCGGATTGCTTGCCGCGCGCCGCCTCGCGTCCCGAGCGGGTGTGCGTCGAGCGCGGCAGCATGCCGTACTCCGCGGTCACCCAGCCGCGGCCCTGCCCTTTCAGGAACGGCGGCACCTTTTCCTCGACGCTCGCGGTGCACAGCACCCGCGTGGCGCCGAACTCCACCAGCACCGAGCCCTCCGCGTGTTTCGTGAAGCCGCGCGTGAGTTTCACGGCGCGCATCTGCGCAGGGGTCCTGCCATCCGGTCTTGCCATTTATGCCTTCTCCTGTCGGTTCTTGCGTAGCGCCTCGCGGATCTCGTCCACGGCACGCTCGATTTCTGCATCGCTCATGTGCATGAAGTCCGGCTCGGTGGCGGTGAAGTCGCGCACGTCGGTCGGCAGGTCCTGCTGCGGCAGGGTATGCGGCGACTCCGCCGCCGCCACCGCCTCCTCGTTCCACGCCATCGCGATCACGGTGATGTTGTCCGAGTGCGGGCCGGCACGGCGCTCGGCGAGTTCGGTGAGTTCCGGGATCGCTTCGCCCACCGGACGGCCGATGAGGGCGTTCAGCATCTGGCGCTGGGTGAGCGGCCCCCAGAAGCCGTCGGAACACAGCAGCACCACGTCGTCGCGCTCGAGGCGCGCGGTGGCCGCCGGTTCGAGCTTCGGCGTCACCGGGCCGCCGACGCATTGCAGCACCCGGTTGCGCTCCGGGTGCACCGGGATCGCCTCCTCGCGGATGCGGCCGATGTCGACCAGGTGCTGCACGTAGGAATGGTCCTTGGTGCGCGCGAGGATGCGGCCGTGGCGGATCAGGTACAGGCGCGAATCGCCGATGTGGCTCCAGTAGACATGCCCGTCCTGCACCACGCAGGCCACCAGCACGGTGCGCGGCGACTCGGGCATCGCCTTCTCCTGCGCGTTGCGCAGGATCGCGAGGTGCGCGCGGCCGATGGCGCGAAACAGGAACGTCTCCGGATCCTCGAGCTTCGGCTGCGCCTCGCGACGGAAGGCCGCCGCCATGTTCGCCACCGCCAGTTCGGCGGCGATCTCGCCGCGGTAGTGCCCGCCCATGCCGTCGGCCACCACCATCAGCAGCGCCTGGTCGGTCGCCGCATGGCCGACGCGGTCCTGGTTGTAGCTGCGCCCGCCGATGCGGGTCTGCTGGGCCAGGGTGAAATTCATGGGAAGGGCTTCATGTGCCGGTCGATTCGGCGCCGCGCCCGGTGAGGCGCGAGAGCGCCCCCTTCAGCTGGTCGAACACCGAGCCGCCGGCGCCGGCGGCCTGCCCCGGGTCGGTGCGCAGCACTTTCTGCAGGGCGAACACGCTCTGCGGACGGGCGTTCGGGTCGAGCTCGAGGCAGGCGTCGACAAGTTCCAGCAACATGGGCGAGAACTTGCCCGCCCAGCGCTTCTTCGCCGGTTCGACCTTGTCCTTCGTGACGCGCGCGTCCGCCGGCTGCGGCGCAAGCCCTGCAAGGCAGGAGTACAGCGTCGCGCCCACCGAGTAGATGTCGCTCCACGGCCCGAGGTTCTCGCGCTTCGCGTAATGCTCGGGCGAGGCGAAGCCCGGCGTGTACATCGGCGGCAGCCGCGTGCCGCCCTCGGTGAGCATCTGGCGCGCGGCGCCGAAATCGATCAGCAGCGGCGTGCCGTCGTTCCTCACGTAAACGTTGCCCGGCTTGATGTCGAGGTGCAAGAGCTTGTTCGAGTGCACTTCGCGCAGGCCGTTCATCAGCGCGTCGAAGGTCTCGCGCAGCCAGGCCTCGCGCAGCACCCCGGAGCGCGCCTGGATGTGCTCGTGCAGCGTGCGGCCGCGCTCGTAGCGCATCACCATGTAGACCGTGTCGTTCGCGCGAAAGAAATTCAACACCCGCACCACGTTCGGGTGCTGCAGGCCGGCAAGCGCGCGGCCCTCCTCGAAGAAGCACTTCATGCCGTAGCGGAACATGCCGCGATCCTCCTCGGCCACCACCGGCGATTCGGCATCGCCGGTGCGCAGCGCGAGCCCGGCGGGCAGGTACTCCTTGATCGCCACCGGCGTCTCTTTCTCGTCGTGCGCAAGGTAGACGAACGAGAACCCGCCGGAGGCGAGGACGCGCAGGATCCGGTACTCGGCCAGCGCATGGCCCTCGCGCAGCGGCTGGTTGGCTTGGGCTGGCATCTACCCTATGATACGCGCTCCCCCAGTGGCGAGATGTGCAAGGAACGCGTCGCAAGACCCCGACAGCGCGACCTCGCCGACCCCCCGGACCACCGAGCGAAAAATGATCCACAGCATGACCGGATACGCCGCCGTCGCGGCCGATTCGCCCCGGGGCAGGATCGCACTCGAGCTGCGTTCGGTGAACTCGCGTTTCCTGGACGTGCAGTTCCGCGTGTCGGAGGAACTGCGCGCACATGAACCCTGGCTGCGCGAGGCGATCGGCGCGCGCGTCTCGCGCGGCAAGATCGAGTGCCGGCTGTCGATCGGCGGCGGCGGACCGGCCGCGGCGCGCACGCTGAACCTGGCGGTGCTCGAAGAACTGGCGCGCCTCTCGGCCGAGGCCGCGCGCGCGTTCCCGGAGGCCGCGCCCCTGCGCGTCGCCGACATCCTGCGCTGGCCGGGCGTGCTGGCCGAGCCGCCGCTGGACGAGGACGCCACCCGCGCCACGCTCGAGCAGCTGGCGAAGGCGGCGCTGGACGAGCTCGTCGCCGCGCGCGCGCGCGAAGGCGCGCGGCTCGCCGCCATCATCGGCGAGCGGCTCGCGGAGATGCGCGCGCGCGTCGCCGAAGTGACGCCGCTGGTGCCGCAGGCGCTCGCCGCCCACCAGGAGAAGCTCGCGCAGCGCCTGCGCGACGCCATCGGCTCGGCCGACGACGACCGCATCCGCGCCGAGATCGCCGTCATCGGCATCCGCGTCGACGTCGACGAGGAACTGACGCGGCTTGCCGCGCATGTCGACGAGGTCGAGCGCGTGCTCGCGCAGGGCGGCGCGGCCGGAAAGAAGCTGGACTTCCTCGCGCAGGAACTGAACCGCGAGGCGAACACGCTCGCCTCGAAGTCAGTCTCGCAGAAGGTGGCCGACGGCGCGCTTGCGCTCAAGCTGCTCGTTGAGCAGGTGCGCGAACAGGTGCAGAATGTGGAATAGGCCACGCGCGGAGCGCCCATGAGCGGACTTCTCTTCGTCGTCACCGCGCCCTCGGGCGCCGGCAAGAGCTCGCTGATCGCGGCGGTGATGCAGGAAGAGCCGCAGCTGCAGCTGTCGGTCTCGCACACCACGCGCGCGCCGCGCGCGGGCGAGGTCGACGGGCGCGAATACCACTTCGTCGACGATCGGACCTTCGTCGCCATGCTCGAGCACGGCGAGTTCCTCGAAAGCGCCGAAGTGCACGGCAACCGCTACGGCACTTCGCACAAGGTGGTGGGCGCAGCGCTCGCGCGCGGCACCGAGCTGGTGCTCGAAATCGACTGGCAGGGCGCGCGGCAGGTCAGGCGGCTGCATGCGGAGTGCATCAGCGTGTTCATTCTTCCGCCCTCGGTGGCCGAACTCGAGCGGCGCATGCGCACCCGCGGGCTCGACAGCGAGGCGGTGATCGCGCGGCGGCTGGCCAACGCCCGCGAAGAAATGCTGCATGCCCCCGAGTTCGACTACGTTATAATCAACCGTGATTTCGACGATGCCCGGCGCGACCTGCGCGCGGTCATCCGCGCGGAGCGCCTCAGGACGCCCCGGCAACTCTCGAACGAACCCGACGTTTTCCGACAGGACTACTGAACATGGCCCGCATCACCGTTGACGACTGCCTGCACTACATCCCGAACCGCTTCCAGCTGACGCTCGCCGCGACCTACCGCGCGCGCCAGCTCGGCAACGGCGCCACCCCGCTGGTCGAGACCGACAAGGACAAGTCCACCGTCATCGCGCTGCGCGAGATCGCGCACGGCAAGGTGGGCACCGAAGTCCTGCGACGCAGCAACACGGCGCCGATCCCCGCCCCGATGTAATCCCCGGAAAAGGGGGTCAGCCCCCTTTTCCCTGAAGTGTCCAGCGCCTGTGCTGACCCTGATAAAGGGGTCAGACCCCTTTTTCGGCAGCACGCCGGAAATGGGGTCTGACCCCTTTTTTCGTCCTGTTTGGGTTAGTCTTTTCCGATGGCTGCGGTTCCGCTTCTTGACGAGACACGCTTTGGCTACCTGAAGCCCGGCGAGGCTGCGCGCGTGGCGGAGGCCTACCGCTACTCAGACGCCGCCCACGCCGGGCAGACCCGGCAGTCGGGCGACCCCTATATCTCGCACCCGATGGCGGTGGCCGAGATCCTCGCCGACTGGCACCTCGACAGCCAGACCCTGTGCGCGGCGCTGCTGCACGACGTCACCGAGGACACCTCGATCACCAAGGACGAGATCTCGGACGCCTTCGGCAAGCCGGTGGCAGAGCTGGTCGACGGCGTGTCGAAACTCGATCGCATCGAGTTCCAGAGCGCGGCGGACGCCCAGGCCGAGAACTTCCGCAAGATGCTGCTGGCCATGGCGCGCGACGTGCGCGTCATCCTGATCAAGCTCGCCGACCGCCTGCACAACATGCGCACGCTGGGCGCGGTGCCGCCGGCCAAGCGTCGTCGCGTCGCCCGCGAGACGATGGAGATCTACGCGCCGATCGCCAATCGCCTCGGCCTGAACGCGCTCTATCACGAGCTGCAGGAACTCGCCTTCGCCAACATGTACCCCCTGCGCTACCGGGTGCTTGCCAAGGCCACCAAGGCGGCGCGCGGCAACCGCCGCGAGATGATCGGCAAGACGCTCGAACTCGTGCAGCAGCGCATTGCCGAGGCCCGGATCGAGGCGACCGTGCAGGGCCGCGAGAAGCACGTCTACTCCACCTACCGCAAGATGGTGGAGAAACGCCTGTCGTTCTCCGAGGTGCACGACATCTTCGGCCTGCGCGTGGTGGTGGCCGACACGCCCGCCTGCTACGTGGTCATGGGCCTGCTGCATTCCCTTTTCAAGCCGATCCCGGGCAAGTTCAAGGATTACATCGCCATCCCGAAGGCGAACGGCTACCAGTCGCTGCACACCGACCTGATCGGCCCCCACGGCGTGCCGGTGGAAGTCCAGATCCGCACCACGCACATGCACCACGTTGCCGAGTCCGGCGTCGCCTCGCACTGGATGTACAAGGACGACCCCGAGTCGCTTTCGACGCTGCAACGCCAGACCCACCAGTGGCTGCAATCGCTGCTGGAGATCCAGAGCCAGTCGGGCGACCCGCAGGAGTTTCTCGAGCACGTGAAGGTCGACCTGTTCCCCGACGAGGTCTACGTCTTCACGCCCAAGGGCCGCATCATGTCGCTGCCGCGCGGCGCGACCGCGGTCGACTTCGCCTACGCGGTGCACACCGACATCGGCAACCGCTGCGTGGCGGCGAAGGTGAACGGCGAGCTGGTACCCCTGCGCACCGAGATCCGCAACGGCGACCGCGTCGAGATCGTCACCGCCGGCCATGCCAAGCCGAACCCGGCCTGGCTGCAGTACGTGCGCACCGGCAAGGCGCGCTCGAACATCCGGCACTTCCTGAAGACCATGCAGTACGAGGAGTCCACCATGCTTGGCGAGCGGCTGCTCGACCAGGCGCTGAAGGCGCTCGGCACCGCGGTCGCGGCGATCGACGAGGCCAGCTGGGAACGCGTGGTGCGCGAGACCGTCGGCCTGACCCGGCAGGAACTGTTCGCCGACATCGGCATGGGCAAGCAGCTCCCGGCGGTGATCGCGCGGCGCCTGCTGCGCCGCGCCGAGCCCGCGCGCGAGGACGACCGGCCCGCGCGCAGCGCCGCCAGCGTGATGATCCGCGGCACCGAGGGCGTGGCGGTGCAGATCGCCCCTTGCTGCCGGGCGATTCCGGGCGATGCCATCGTCGGCTCGATCAAGAAGGGACAGGGCCTGATCGTGCACGCCGCCGACTGCGCGCTGATCGAGCGCTCGCGGCGCGTCGAGCCCGAGCAGTGGATCGACGTGGAATGGGATCCGCGCACCTCGCGGCTGTTCCAGGCCGCGATCCGCGTCATCACCGCCAACAAGCGCGGCGTGCTCGCGCGCGTCGCCTCGGCGATCGCCGATGCCGCCGCCAACATCGACGACATCGCCATGGACGAGGACCGCGCCCTGTACACCGCCATGGACTTCGTCGTCGAGGTGCAGAATCGCGACCACCTCGCGCGCGTGATGCGCGGCCTGCGCCGCCTGCCGGAAGTGCAGAAACTGAGCCGCGTCGGCAGCCAGGCCGCGCGCGCGGACGCCGGAACCGGGTAGTAGAAGGAGGAGGCGCCGCTCTCGGCTTTGTGGTAACATACATGTTACTATATGGCCCGGGCCAGCGTCCGGGCCGCGAACTGGCGCGCTTTCGCCCCCCCCCCTGTTCCCGGCATTGCGTCGGCCGGACTGCGGCGATCCCGGCGCGGGCGGCGACGCCCGAACCCGCAGAACCGGTGTGCTGCATCGACGTTCTCAAGCACATCGAGCCGGAATTCCCCGACGACGTGCCGGACGCAATGACGAAGCAGGCGGTGGCGCGGGCCGCCTGAGCCGGACCACGTCGTTCAGGCGCGGATCACGATCGTCAGCAGGAAGTCCCCGCGCAGGATGTTGAGCGCCACGCGCTCGCTGCCGCGCACCAGCTTCGCAAGTTCCGCCACCGTGCCGATGCGACGGCTGTTTACGCCGATCAGCAGGTCGCCGGCGCGCAGGCCGTGGGCGAAGGCCGGCGAGCCGGCCTCCACCGCGGTCACCACGATCACCCGCCCGCGTCCGGTGCGCGTGCGCCGCTCGCCGTCGGCCAGTGCCGCGCCGGCGAGTTCCGGCACGCTCTGCGCGGCGCCCGCCTCGCGCGACTCGATCTCGGCGATGCGCGCGCGCACGGTGCGCGTCTCGCCGTTGCGCTGGATGCGCATCTCCACGGTTTCCCCCGCAGGGATCACCCCGAGGCGCGCGCGCAGCTCGGCCGCCGCGTGCACCGGCCGGCCGTTCAGCGCCGAGACCACGTCGCCCACGCGCAAGCCCGCCTGCGCGGCCGGCGAGTCGGGCTGCACTTCCGAGAGCACCGCGCCCGCGTTGATCGAGCTTCCCAGCGAGCGCGCAAGATCCGGCGTCAGGTCCTGCATGACGATGCCGAGCCGTCCGCGCCGCACCTCGCCGAACTGCGCGATCTGCCGCATCACCGCCCGCACCATGTTCGCCGGCACCGCGAAGCCGATGCCGACGTTGCCGCCGGAAGGCCCGATGATCGCGGTGTTGACGCCGATCAGTTCGCCCCTCAGGTTGACCAGCGCGCCGCCGGAGTTGCCCGGGTTGATCGAGGCGTCGGTCTGGATGAAGTCCTCGAAGGCTTCCTGCGACAGCCCGGAGCGCCCGAGCGCCGAGACGATGCCGGAGGTGACCGTCTGGCCGATGCCGAAGGGGTTGCCGATCGCCACCACGAAATCGCCCACTTCCAGCGCATCGGAATCGCCGAAGCGCGCTTCGGTCAGGTTGCCCGGTTGCACCTGCAGCACCGCGATGTCGGTGCCGGCATCCGATCCCACCAGCTTCGCCGGCAGCGTGCGGTTGTCCTTCAGCGTCACCATCACCGCGCTCGCGCCCTTGATCACGTGATGGTTGGTGATCACGTAGCCCCTCGCGGCGTCGACGATCACCCCCGAGCCGGCCGACATCTGCCGCTGCGGGCGATCGGGCAGGCCGAAAAAGCGCCGGAAGAACGGGTCGCGCAGCAGCGGGTTCTGCGCCTCTGGACTGCGTTGCTCGACCGCGATGTTGACCACCGCGGGCGTGACCTGCGCGAGCATCGGCGCGAGGGTGGGAAAGCCGTCGCGCTGGGCCAGCGCGGGAAGGGCCGCGTGCGCGGCGCCCGTAATGCCGAGGAAGAAAAGCGCGCCGATCAGCGCGCCGCGCAGGGTGTCCGGGGATTTCATGCGCGACAGTCTGGGGATTCCTGCACGATGTTTCAAGGCCAACCGCGCCCCCGCCGGCGCCGTGATCTCCATGGCGGTGGCAATGGCTTCGATTGCTATACTGCCCCTCCGGCGTACCGCGGCATCTTTCCAGCGGCCGCCCACCCATGGAGCACGCGCATGGCACGCATGGTCAAATGCATCAAGCTCGGGCGCGAAGCCGAAGCGCTCGACTTCCCGCCCTACCCCGGCCCGCTGGGCAAGCGCATCTTCGAGAATGTGTCGAAGGACGCCTGGAAGCAGTGGCTCGGCCACCAGACGATGCTGGTGAACGAGAACCGGCTGAATCTCGCCGACAAGAAGGCGCGCGACTACCTCGCCGAACAGATGGAGAAGCATTTCTTCGGCGGTGGCGCGGATGCCGCCGCCGGCTACGTGCCGCCCCAGCAGAAATAGCGATGCCGGCCCCTGCGCCCGCGCCGACCGGGATCACCCTGCACCAGAAGTCCCGGCTGCTGGAAGTCGCCTTCGAGGACGGCAAGACCTTCAGGCTGCCCTGCGAGTTCCTGCGCGTGTTCTCGCCCTCGGCGGAAGTGCGCGGCCACGGCCCGGGGCAGGAAGTCCTGCAGGCGGGCAAGCGGGAGGTCACCATCACCGGCATCGAACCGGTGGGCACCTACGCGCTGCAGCCCACCTTCTCCGACGGTCACAACACCGGGATCTATTCCTGGGACCTGTTGTACGACTACGGCCTGAACCAGGAGGCGATGTGGCAGCAATACCTCGAGCGGCTCGAGGCGGCCGGGGCGAACCGCGAGACAGGGCCCGAGCCCTTCGACGCGCGGCCGAAATCCAAGTAGCCGCGCCCTTTCGCGTCGTCCTGGTCAACCCCTACGAGCTGGGACGGCAGCCCTTCGCGCTCGCCCAGCCCGCGGCCTGGCTCGCGCGCGAGGGCTTTTCGGTGCGCTGCATCGACCTCTCGCTCGAGAAGCTCGATCCCGCGGTCCTTGCGGATGCGGGCGTGGTGGCGATCTGCGTCGGCATGCACACCGCGACCCGCATCGCCATAGAGGCCCTGCCGCGCATCCGCGAACTCGCGCCGCACGCGCACCTGTGCGTCTACGGGCTGTACGCGCCGATGAACGAAGCGCGCCTGCGCGCACTCGGCGTCGGCACCGTGCTCGGCGGCGAGGTGGAGCCGGCCCTGCTCGCGCTGTGCGCGGCGCTGCGCGACGGCGCCCCCGCGCCGCAACGGCCGGTGGTGAGCCTCGATCGCATCGGGTTCGCGGTGCCGGATCGAAGCGGACTGCCGCAGCTCTCGCGCTACGCCCACCTGGTGCTCCCGGACGGCGGCACCCGCGCGGTCGGCTTCGCCGAGGGCAGCCGCGGCTGCAAGCACCTGTGCCGCCACTGCCCGGTGGTGCCGGTCTACGAAGGCACCTTTCGCGTCGTGCCGGTGGACGTGGTGATGGCGGACATCGCCCAGCAGGTGGCCGCGGGCGCCACCCACGTGTCGTTCGGCGACCCGGACTTCTTCAACGGGCCAACCCACGGCATGCGGCTTGCGCGCGCGCTGCATGCCGCGCACCCGGAGGTGAGCTTCGATGCCACCATCAAGATCCAGCACCTGATCGCGCAGGCCGACCTGCTGCCCGAACTGCGCGCCTGCGGGTGCCTGTTCATCACCTCGGCGGTCGAGGCGGTGGACGAGGACATCCTGCGGCGGCTCGACAAGAACCACACGCGCGCCGATTTCGCGACCGCGGTGGCGCTGACGCGCGCCGCCGGCATTTCGCTCGCACCGACCTTCGTCGCCTTCACGCCGTGGACCACGCTCGAGGGATTCCTCGACCTGCTCGGCGAACTGGTTGCGCTCGATCTGGTGGAGAGCGTGGCCCCGGTGCAGCTGACGATCCGGCTGCTGGTGCCCGAGGGCTCGTGGCTGCTCAGGCTCCCCGGCTTCCCCGAGCGCCTCGGCGCCTTCGACCCGGCGCTGCTCGGCTATCCCTGGGTGCACGCCGACCCGAAGGTCGACGCCCTGCAGCGCGAACTGCAGGCGCTGGTGATGCAGGCCGAAGCGGCCGGCACCTCGCGCAAGGACCTCTTCGCCGCGGTCTGGAAGCTCGCGCACGCCGCGGCCGGGCGTGCGGCGCCGGCGCTGCCCGACACCGCCGAGGCCGCGGTGCCGCGACTGTCGGAGCCCTGGTATTGCTGCGCCGAGCCCACCGCGCAGCAACTGCAGTCGTTCTGAGCCGAGATGAAGCGCGTCCTTCTCCTGCTGCCCACCACCGGCTACCGCAACGCGGACTTCCTCGCTGCGGCGAAGACGCTGGGCGTGACGATCATCGCCGCCGGGAACTATTGCCACCGGCTGGCGCCCGCCTGGGGCATGGCGCCGATCATGGCGCTGCACTTCGACCGGCCGGAAGACGCGGTCGAAACCGTGCTGCGTGAACTCGACGGCGCGCCGGACGCGGTGCTCGCGGTGGACGATTCCGGCACCGAACTTGCGGCCCTTCTGGCGGCGCGCTACGGCCTGCCCGCGAACCCGGTCGCGGCGGTGCGCACGCTCGGCGACAAGCTGGCGTTTCGCCGCCTGCAGCGCGCGCGCGGGCTCCCCGCGCCGGCGTTCCACGCCCTCGCTTCGGGCGAGGATCCGCGCAGCCTGCTGCCGGACCTGACATTCCCCGTCGTCGTGAAGGCGCGCCGGCTTTCGGCCAGCCGCGGCGTGATCCGCGCCGACGACGAGGCGTCCTTCCTGCGCGCGGTGCGCTGGGTGCGCGCGATCCAGGCACGCGCGGACCGCGATGCGGAAGCCCTCGGCCTGGTGGTCGAAGCCTTCATTCCCGGGGCCGAAGTCGCGCTCGAGGGCACGCTCAAGGGCGGTGTCCTCACGGTGCTGGCCCTGTTCGACAAGCCCGACCCGCTCGATGGCCCGTATTTCGAAGAGACGCTCTACGTGTCGCCTTCGCGGCTGCCGGAGGCGACGCAACTGCGCCTGCGCGAGGACGTCGAGCGCGCCTGCCGCGAAGCCGGCCTGACCGACGGTCCGGTGCACGCCGAGGCGCGCGTGAACGCGGCCGGCGTCTGGCTGCTGGAAGTCGCCGCGCGCTCGATCGGCGGCCTGTGCGGCCGGGTGCTGAAGCATTTCCTCGGCATGCCACTGGAGGAACTGATCCTGCGGCAGGCGCTGGGCGAATCCCTGCCCATCGCCGGCGAAGGCGGCGCCGCGGGCGTGATGATGGTCCCGATCCCGCGCCGCGGCATCTATCACGGCGTCGAAGGACTGGAGGCGGCGCAGGCGGTGCCGGGCATCACCGGTGCGACGATTACCACCGATCCCGGACAGATCATCGCGCCGCCGCCGGACGGCGCAAGCTACCTCGGCTTCCTCTTCTCGCGCGCAGACCGGCCGGAGAATGCGGAAATGGCCCTGCGCATCGCGCACCAGCGCCTGCACTTCGACATCCG
Source organism: Burkholderiales bacterium (assembly GCA_036526195.1). Lineage (GTDB taxonomy): Bacteria > Pseudomonadota > Gammaproteobacteria > Burkholderiales > SG8-39 > DATCYZ01. The sequence continues at coordinate 3,009 of DATCYZ010000162.1, read as the reverse complement.
CGCCGAATATCCGGCCGCGGTGGCCACCTCATGAGCGACGACACTGCCGGCCCGACGCTCGAGTACTACAGCGGGCGCGCCGAGAAGTTCTGGGAAGGCACGCGCGACCACGACGTCAGCCAGAACATCGACGCCCTGCTCGCGGCCATCGAGGGCACGCCGCCCTTCTCGATCCTGGACCTGGGCTGCGGTCCGGGGCGCGACCTGAAGGCTTTCGTCGAGCGCGGCCACGCGCCGGTCGGCCTCGACGGCGTCGCGCGCTTCGCCGAGATGGCGCGCGCGCACAGCGGCTGCGAAGTCTGGCAGCAGGACTTCCTGAATCTCGACCTGCCGCCCGAACGCTTCGACGGCGTGTTCGCCAATGCCTCGCTGTTCCACGTGCCGACGCGCGAACTGGCGCGCGTGCTGCGTCAGCTGCAGGCCACGCTCAAGCCCCGCGGCGTGCTCTTCACCTCGAACCCGCGCGGCAACAACGAAGAAGGCTGGAACCGCGGCCGCTACGGCGTCTATCACGACCTCGAAGCGTGGCGCGGCCACGTGGGCGCGGCGGGCTTCGTCGAGGTGGACCATTACTTCCGCCCGCCGGGCCTGCCACGGGAAGAGCAGATGTGGCTGGCGACCGTCTGGCGGAAAACGGCGGGCTGAGCACCGTCCACCGGGCGATTCCGCCCGCTGCGGCGATAGGGCGTAGACTGAAGCGGCACGACCCCTTCCTCCGGCGGCGCCCTCTTCCAGAGACTGCGCCCGATCTCGCCTTGGCCCGTCAGGGTCTCCGGTCCTTCTGGCTTGCAATTTCGCATCCCCATTCCTGGAGAGCGTTATGAACTTCTTTATCTGGATGCTGGCCGGCGCCGCCGTCGGCTGGCTCGCCGTGTCCTTCATGGGCTTCAACGAACAGCGCGGCACCATCGTGGCGACCATCATCGGTGCGGTGGGCGGCATCGCGGGCGGCAAACTGGTGGCCCCATTGTTCGCCGCCGCCTCCGTCACCGCCGCAGCGCCGTCCGACATCAACACGATGGCCGTCGTGAGCGCCGTGGGCACGGCGGCGGTGTTCGTCGCCGCCGGCCACTTTTTGGAAGAGAAGTTCGGCTTCTAGCCGCGCACGGCCTGCGGGACCGCGGCGGGGATTACTTCTTTCCCGGCGCCGGGAATCCCGGCCGCGCCGGCAGTTTGCTGGCGGGGATCTTTTCCTTCTTCGGCTTCTTCTTTTCCCGGTTGCTGCGCTGCTCGCCCTTTGGCATCTGAGGCCTCCTGTGGGTCCGCGTTGCGAATGACGCGGATGCGGGATTGTAGGGTCTTGGCCGTGCGGCGAAAACAGGCTTGGCGCACAATGGGGCCTGCAAGGAGGCGCCCACCATGCCAGCCGCCAGGCCGCAAGCCGGACACCGCAATCCCCCCGAACTCGCCTCGCGCTACATTCGCGGCGCCGAGGTGCCGTGGACGCCGATGACCCAGGCCCCGGGCGTCGAGTGCAAGGTGCTCTACCAGGACGAATCGACCGGCGTGTTCACCGGCCTGTTCCGCATCCCGCCCGGCGGCATCGTGCCAGACCACGTGCACGAGGCGCTCGAGCAGACCTACGTGCTCGAGGGGACCTTCGGCGACGAGGAAGGCATGGCCGGGCCGGGGGACTTCATCTGGCGCCCGAAGGGCAACCGGCACGAGGCCTTCTCGCCCGACGGCTGTCTGATCCTCGGCTTCTTCCTCAAGCCGAACGTATTCCTGAAGTCGGGCTGAGGCGGGCTTCAGTCGCCTGCGAAGGCGAAGCCCGGCGTGCGCGCGTGGTAATGCAGGTTGCCGTCCTGCACGATCAGGCATTCCATGCGCTTCGACCCCTCGTTGTGGTGCGAGTGCGCCGCGCAGGGCGGCGTCACCATCACCGCGTAGGGGCTCCAGTCCTTGCGCTGGCCATCGACCATCGAGTGGCAGCCCTCGCCCTGCAGGCAGAGCGTGAGCGCCATGGCGTTGTGCACGTGGGGGCGCTGCGAGCGCTTCGGCGGCAGCGAGTTGAGCGCCAGCGTCATCGTCGGGTGGATGTTGCGCGTGTGCTCCAGCCCCTCATGCGAGAGCACCACGGCGTAGCCGGCGAAGCTGTCGCGGTCGGGATGGCGGTGCACCGCCTCGAGTTCGGCCTGCAGGTCTTCGGCGAGGTAATGCACCGGCTGCACCAGGGCGTTTTTCGCGTCCACCGGGTTGACGTCGAGGTAGGCAAGCGAAGGCTCATCGGTCACCAGCCAGGCAATCGTGTGCTCGATGGCGGAATGCCTGGCGCGCGCAGCGCCCGGCAGCGCGAGCACGTCACCCGCCTTCCAGTCGATTGTCTCGCCCGCCACCTCCGTCGTGCCGCGCCCCTTGAGGATGCAAAAAAGCTGCGTGCTCGCCCGCACCTCGACCTTCAGCGTCTCCTTCGCGCGGATCACCGCATAGCGCGAGAGCACCAGCGGCGTCGTCGCCGGGAAGGGAAGTTCCAGCGTCTTGCTCAGGTCCATGTCGATCAGCCCCGTCGGTGCGGCCGGATCGAACGCGCGGTCGCGCTCGGCGATGAACGTCGTGCTCGGCACCGGCGCCAGCACCAGCGCGAAGGCGTTGCCCGAGTTGAAGTAGCGCGCGCGGCGGTTCCAGGCGTGGGTGCCGGAGCCGGGGTTGGAGACTGCGTCGGCGATGGTGTTCATTGGGCTCTCCTTGGGGCGGCGGCGCCAGTGTAGCGCGAGCGTGGAAGGCTCGCGCAGCGAGCCCGTCTACGGGCGATAATGCCTGCTGTGACATCCGAAAATGCACGGCGCCCTCGAAAGCGACCCCGCAAGAGCGGCGTTGATCCATTTCTTGGAGAGATACGAAAGTACCTCGCACTCGACCCGGGCGCGGGGTACTACCGGGAGCAAGTCAAGACGCCTTCAGGCCTAGTGGAGTACACCTGCGGCTGGGCAACCGGTATGCGATCGTATCTGTCTCGCCATACTTACGAGAAAAGATTTGGGAAAGCGCCTGCTTGGGTGCTTTGGGAAC
>DATCYZ010000161.1:0-10468 GCA_036526195.1 Burkholderiales bacterium | reverse complement strand
GAACGACCCCGCGGCGAACGACGCGGCAATCGAGAAGGTGCGCCTGGATAAGCTGCGCGAGGTCACCGACGGCTGCGACGGCACCTGGGTGGCGCATCCGGGGCTGGTGCCGGTGGCGAAGGCGGTGTTCGACGAGCACATGCCGACGCCGAACCAGTACACCAAGCAGCGCCCCGACGTGAAGGTGAGCGCGAAGGACCTGCTCGATTTCCGCCCGGAGACGCCGATCACCGAGGCCGGCCTGCGCAGCAACATCTCGGTCGGCATCCAGTACCTCGGCGCCTGGCTGGCGGGCAACGGCTGCGTGCCGGTGTTCGACCTGATGGAAGACGCGGCCACGGCGGAAATCTCCCGTTCGCAGATCTGGCAATGGATGCGCAGCGAAAAGGGCCGCCTGGACGACGGGCGCAAGGTGACGCGCGAGTTGTTCCGTGCACTGCTCGCCGAGGAACTGCCGAAGGTGAAGGACTACCTCGGCGAGGAGGCCTACGCCGCGGGGAAATACGCAGAGGGCGCGAAACTCTTCGATCGCATCACCACCGACGACGCGTACGTCGAGTTCCTGACCCTGCCCGCCTACGACCTGATCGACTGAGCGACTGAGGCGCGGGTTGCGCCGGCGCGCGATGCTGGACTAGGATTCCGGACCCGCGTACTGCGCCGGAACCGGCATCGTCAATGATTCTTCCCCGCCTGCTCCGCGGCCTTGTATTCGCTCTGCTGTGCGCCATCGCCGCGGGCGCGGCGGCGCAGGACGCGACGCTCGAGCGCGCGCGGGAACTGATCGCGGCGAAGCAGGCGAAAGCCGCATACGCGTTGCTGGCGCCGCTCGAGACGGCGCGCGCCGGGGAACCCGAATTTGACTACCTGCTCGGCCTTGCCGCGATCGACGCCGGCGAGCGCACGCGCGGCATCTTCGCGCTCGAACGGGTCCTCGCGGTGCGTCCCGACCATGCGCAGGCGCGCGCCGAGATCGCGCGCGCGTATTTCCTGATCGGCGAGAACCGGGTGGCGCGCGCGGAGTTCGAGGCGGTGAAGCGCGCCGCGCCGCCGGACGAGGTGGTGGCGAGCATCGACGGGTTCCTCGATGCCATCGAGCAGCGCGAGCGCGCGGCCGGCAGCGGCGTGGCAGGCTATGTCGAGGCCACCTTCGGCTTCGACGACAACGTGAACTCGGCCACCGGCACCCGCAGCTTCGGCATTGCGGCATTCCCGGGCCTGGCATTCAACCTCGCCGCGAACGCATCGCGCCAGCGCGACGATTTCCTCGGCCTGGCGGGCGGCATCTTTGCGCGCCAGAAGCTCGATGAAACGCTCTCGCTGGTCGGCAACGCCTCCTTCGACCAGCGCGTGAACGGCACCCTGGACCGGTTCGACACCGGATCGCTCAATGCCAGCGGCGGCCTGAGCATCAAGCCCGGCAAGGACGACGAGATCCTCGTCGCCGCCCAGGTGCAGACCTTCAGCGTCGACCATGCGCGCTTTCGCGACGCGCTCGGCCTCGTCGGGCAGTGGCGGCGCAACCTTGGCGAGCGCGACCAATTGACCGGCTACGCGCAATACACCCGGCTCGCCTACCCGACCCAGCGCAGCCGCAACGCCGACCGGCGCGTGCTGGGCGCCAACTGGGCGCATACCTTCGGCGGTACCCGCGCGCCGGTGGCGTTCCTGGGCTTCAACGTCGGCGAGGAAGCGGAGCGCGGCACCAACGTGCCGCACTTCGGCCACACGCTCTGGGGCGTCCGGGTCGGCGGGCAGATCCTGCTCACGCCGAACTCGACGCTGTCGGCGAGCGTGTCGTACGAGGACCGCCGTTACGGCGGCCCGGATCCGCTTTTCCTGCGCAAGCGCATGGACCGCGAGACGCAGGTCCGCGTCGCGATCGCGCACGCGCTGTCGAAGGCGTGGACGCTCACCCCCCAGCTTTCGTTCACGGACGCGCGCTCGAACGTGATTGTCAACCGCTATGACCGGACCGCGATCTCGATCACCGCGCGCTACGCCTTCCAGTGACGGATTCGAAGCGACAACAGCAGGATTGCAGGAGACGGCGATGAACGGTGTCCTTCATGCGATGCGGGCGCAACTGGTCGCGCTCGCGATCGCGCTCTGCGTTCCCGGCGTGGTCTTCGGCGCGACGGCGGCGCGCGTCGAATTCGCGTTCGGCGAAGTCTCGGCGACCGGCACCGATGGCCGCAGCCGGCCCCTGAAGAAGGGCGCAGAGGTGCTGGTGGGCGAGACCGTCATCACCCGCACCGGCCGCGCGCAGCTGCGCTTCGCCGACGGCGCGTTCATGTCGCTGCAACCGGGCACCGAGTTCAAGATCGAGGCCTTCCACTTCTCCGGCGGCAAGGGCGACGCGAAGGACGGCGTCGTCATGAACCTGGTGAAGGGCGGCCTGCGCACCGTCACCGGACTGGTCGGCAGCGCCAATCCCGACGGCTACAAGCTGAAGACCGAAGTGGCCACCATCGGCATCCGCGGCACCGAGTACTCGGTGAGCTACGGCAACTCGATCACGGTGCACTGCGCCGACGGCACGATCCTGGTGGTCAACGACGCGGGCACGCTGCTGCTCGGGGCGGGGCAGACCGGGCTCGTCACGTCGGTGACCTCCCAGCCGCAGCGCACCGATGCGCGGCCGTTCCTTGCGCCGCAGAGCGGGGGCACGGGCGGGACCTCCGAAGAGCAGAAGCAGAGCGACCCGAACAACCCGGTGCAGACCTTCAACCCGCTCACCGGCCAGCAGGTGCTCGCGCAGTCCGCACTGACCGGCACGTTCGCCGGCATTTTTTCCGGGGTCATCACCGGCGGCCCCCCCGGCGCGATCGAGAATGTCACGCTCGAGGGGGCCGGTGGCGGATTGCTGGGATTTTCCGATTCGGTCTTCGGCCCGATCACGATCGGCAACGGCGGGGCGGTGTCGGTGGCCGGCAACGACGGCATCATCGCCTGGGGTCGCTGGCTGGGCGGCACCACGACCGGCATGGGGCCGTTCGGCGGCCAGGACCTGGCCAGCTTCGGGCCGCTGCATTACGCGGCTGGCCTGCCTGCCACGAACATGCCGACGACCGGCATGGCGACCTACAGCATGATCGGCGCCACGCCGCCGAGTTGCGACTTTGCCTGCACCAGTGCGGCCGTGCTGAGCTCATCCCTGGTGGTCGATTTCGGCTACCCGATGGCGACCTTCCACGGCAGCTTCTCGGTGGACGGCAATACGGTATCGACGCCGGGCGGAGGAATTGCCGCGCCGCTCACCGGCGCCAAGTTCCTGCAGACCGGAGGCATGGTGGGCGGGCCCTATGGCTCACGGGCGATCTTCCTGGGCGGCGTGTTCGCGGGCGAGGCGGCGGCGCGCGCCGGCGTCGCCTACGGCCTGGTCCTTGACGGCAACTCGGTGAACGGCGCGATCGTCTATTCGCGCTGACAACACGGGCCCGGCCGCGCGACCTGGCCACCGGGCGTGCCCCCGCCCGTTCAGTCGATGCGCCAGCGGTGCCGGCAGGCGGTGCAGGCGACCTCGATCACCGGGGCCTGGCGCAGCACCCTGATCTTCCCCCAGGCGCCGCACCCGGCGCAGGTGGCGCCGCTGGAATAACGGTGGGCTTCGATCATCAGCGCCGCGTAGCGCATCAGCGCGTGCCAGGCGAGAAACCCGCTCGCGAAGGTGAACAGCAGGGTGAGGACCGGGGCGAGTCCGGCGCCCCGGAGATTGAGGGCTTCGAGCCCCCCGAACAGGCCGATCGCGCCCAGCAGGCAGGCCACCAGCCAGGCATGCGCCTCGACCAGCCGGCGTTCGTACCAGCGTCGGAACCCCAGCTTCTCGATTGCGCCGGCCGCGTCCATGACGCGCCTGATTCTATGCCCGGTCGTGCCGGGCGCCGAGGCGTGCCTATAATCGCGACGCACGACGCACTCACCCGGAGAACACCATGATCGACCTCTATCTGGCAGGCACGGCGAACGGCCTGCGCGCCGCCGTGGCGCTCGCCGAAACCGGACTCGCGCATCGCGTGCACAAGGTGGACCTTGCGAAGGGCGAGCAGCGCAGCGCCGAGTTCCTCAAGATCAATCCAGCGGGGCAGATCCCGGCCATGGTCGACCAGGACGGGCCGGGCGGGCGGCCGCTCGCGCTCGCGCAATCCGGGGCCATTGTGGTCTATGCCTGCGAGAAGGCGTCGAAGTTCATCCCGACCCAGGGCGTGCGCCGCGCCATGGCCTCGCAATGGTTCATGCAGGCGCTGAGCGACATCGCGGGCACCAGCGGCGCGGTGTTCCAGCTCGAGAACGCGGTGCCGGAGAAGTCGGAAGCCAATACCGCGCACTTCAAGCAGCGGCTGGTCGGCTTCTTTCGCAACGTCGACCGGCAACTGGCGGGGCGGGATTTCCTCGCCGACGAGATCTCGTTCGCCGACCTGGCGCTCTATCCGAACTTCGCGGCGCGCAAACCCCTGCTTGAGGCCGCCGGCGGCCTGGACAACCTGATGCGCTGGGGCGCGCGCATGGCGGCACGACCCGGCGTGCAGAAGGGGATGTCGGCCTAGGCTGCGCGCAGCTCGGCGATCACGGGGGTGTGGTCGCTCGGGCGCTCGAGTCTGCGCGGCGCCTTGTCGATGGTGCAGGCGCTGCAGCGCGCGGCGAGCTCGGCCGACAACAGGATCAGGTCGATGCGCAGGCCGGCGTTGCGGCGAAACCCCATCATCCGGTAATCCCACCAGCTGAACGATTTCTCCGGCTGCGCGAAGAGCCGGAACGCATCCGCGAGGCCGAGGTCGGTGAGCGCGCGCAGCGCCGCGCGCTCGGGCGGGGAGACGTGCACCTGCCCTTCCCAGGCCTTTGGGTCGTGCACGTCGCGGTCCTCGGGCGCGATGTTCATGTCGCCCAGCACCGCGAGCCGCGGGTGGCGCGTGATCTCGTCGGCCAGCCAGTCGCGCAGGGCCGCGTACCAGCCGAGCTTGTAGGTGAACTTGTCGGAGTCGAGCGCCTGGCCGTTCGGCGCGTAGAGGCACACCACGCGCACGCCCTCGACGGTGGCGGCGATGACCCTGCGCTGCGGATCCTCGAAGCCGGGAATGCCGGCCTGCACGTCCTTGGGCGGGGTGCGCGCGAGCAGCGCGACGCCGTTGTAGGTCTTCTGGCCGCTGAACACGGCGCGATAGCCGGCGGCCTCGACCTCGGCCACCGGGAACTTCGCGTCCTCGAGCTTGAGTTCCTGCAGGCAGAGCACGTCGGGCGCCGCGGCGGCGAGCCAGTCGAGCAGGTGCGGCAGGCGCACCTTCAGCGAATTGACATTCCAGGTGGCGAGCTTCACGCCGCGGGCGCCACAGGTTCGAGCATGCCGAGGTGGCGCAGCAGCGCGTCGACCTCCGGCGCGCGCCCGCGAAACGCCCTGAAGGACTCGGCCGCGGGCCGGCTGCCGCCGACCGCGAGGATCTCGGCGCGGAACCGCGTCCCGGTGGCCGGATCGAGGATGCCGTCGGGCCCGCGCTGTTCCTCGAACAGGCTGTAGGCGTCCGCGGAGAGCACCTCGGCCCACTTGTAGCTGTAGTAGCCCGCAGCGTAGCCGCCGCCGAAGATGTGCGAGAAGTTGTTCGGGAAGCGGTTGTAGGCCGGCGGACACAGCACGGCGACGCGCTTGCGCACCGACTCGAGCAGGTCGAGCGGGGTCTGGTTGCCCGCCGGGTCGAATTCCGCGTGCAGGCGCATGTCGAACTCCGACAGCTCGATCTGGCGCAGCGTCGCGAGCCCGCTCTGGAAATTGCGCGCGGCGACCATCTTGTCGAACAGCGCGCGCGGGAGCGGCTCACCGGTGTCGATGTGGCGCGTCATGCCGGAGAGCACTTCCCATTCCCAGCAGAAATTCTCCATGAACTGGCTCGGCAGCTCGACCGCGTCCCACTCGACGCCGCGGATCCCGGACACGCCGAGGTCCTCGATCTGCGTGAGCAGGTGGTGCAGGCCGTGGCCGAATTCGTGAAACAGCGTGATCACTTCGTCGTGCGTGAAGAGCGCAGGTCGCGTCCCCGAGGCGGTGACCAGCGGGCGCGAGAAGTTGCAGTTCAGGTAGGCGACCGGCGTCTGGATGGCGTCGCCCAGGCGGCGGCGGCCGCGCGCGTCGTCCATCCACGCGCCGCCCTGCTTGGTCTCGCGCGCGTAGAGGTCGAGGTAGAACTGCCCGACGAGCGCGCCGCCGGTATCCCGCAGCGAGTAGAAGCGCACGTCCTCGTGCCAGACGGGGGCCTCGATACGGTCGGTGACCGGCTCGACCCGCAGGCCGTAGATGCGCTCGACGACGCGGAACATCCCGGCGCACACCGCGTCCTCGGGGAAATACTGTTTCACCTCTTCATCCGAAAACGCGTAGCGTTGCGCGCGCAACTTCTCGGCGGCATAGGCGAGGTCCCAGGCCTGCAGGTCCCCGATGCCGAGCGCCTCGCGCGCGAACGCCCGCAGTTCGGCCGCGTCGCGCTCGCCGTGCGGGCGCGCGCGACGGGCGAGGTCGTCGAGGAAGGCCAGGACGGCGCTCGCGGACTCCGCCATCTTGGGCACCAGCGAGAGCTCGGCGAAGTTCGGATAGCCCAGCAGCTGCGCCTCCTCCTTCCGCAGGCGAAGGAGCTTCGCGATCAGCGGGCCGTTGTCCCACTCGGCGCGACCGAACTCGGAGGCGCGCGTGACGCTTTCCCGGTACAGGGTTTCGCGCAGTGCCCGGTCCTCGGCGTACTGCATGACCGGCAGGTAGGAGGGCATGTGCAGCGTGAACTTCCAGCCCGTCTTGCCGTCTTTCTCCGCCACGGCTTGCGCGGCGGCCAGCGCGTCGGCGGGAATGCCGGCCACGCGCGCCTTGTCCTCGATGAGGAGCGCGTACGCGTTGGTGGCATCGAGCACGTTCTCGGAGAAGCGCGCGCCGAGCGCGGCAAGTTCCTCCTGGATCGCGGCGAAGCGCGCCTTCGGCGCCGGCGCGAGTTCGGCGCCGCCGAGCCGGAAGTCGCGCAGCGCATGCTCGACGATGGTCTTGCGCGCCTGCGAAAGCCCCGCCCACTCGCCGCCGGCCTTGAGCGCGCGATACTTCGCGAACAGCGCTTCGTTCTGGCCGAGCTCGGTCCAGAACTGCGTCACCTTCGGCAGGTTCGCGTTGTAGGCTTCCCGCAGCGGCGGGCTGTCGATGACGGCGTGCAGGTGCGCGACCAGGCCCCAGGCGCGCGACAGGCGCTCGATGGCATCCTCGAGCGGCGCGACGAAGGCGTCCCAGGCGGCCTGCGTGTTGGGCGCCGAGGCACGGGCCACGGCGCTGCGCGCCTCGGCGAGCAGGGCGTCCACCGCCGGGGTGGCGTGCTCGGGCCGGATGTCGGCAAAGCGCGGAAGTGCGGAGAAATCGAGCAGCGGGTTCATGTCGGACTCGGGTTGGATGCCGCAATGCGTCGCGGCATCAGGCGCGCAGCGCCGGGATCGACTCGGCCGCCTGCACGCAGTTGGAAATCAACATCGCCACCGTCATCGGGCCGACACCGCCGGGCACCGGCGTGATCCAGCCGGCGACCGCCTGCACCGCCGGGAAATCCACGTCGCCGACGAGGCTGCCGTCGGCGGCGCGGTGGATGCCGACGTCGATCACGCAGGCCCCCGGCTTGACCATCGACGCGCCCACCAGCCCGGCGCGTCCCGCCGCCGCCACCAGCACGTCGGCCCCGCGCGCGAGCACGGCCAAGTCGCGGCTCTTCGAATGGCAGATGGTGACGGTGGCGTCGCGCTTCAAGAGGAGCAGGGCCACGGGCTTGCCGACGATGTTCGAGCGGCCGATCACCACGGCGTGCCGTCCGGCGAGCGCCACCCCGGCATGCTCGAGCAGGGCGAGGATGCCGGCCGGCGTGCAGGGCACGAAGCCGGGGCGGCCCGCCAGCAGCGCGCCGAGGCTGGCCGGATGAAAACCGTCCACGTCCTTCGCCGGGTCGATCGCCTCGAGCACGCGCTCGGCGCGGATCTGCGCGGGCAAGGGCAGTTGCACCAGGATGCCGTGAATCGCCGGGTCCGCGTTCAGGTCCGCGATGCGCGCCAGCAGGGCCGCCTCGGAGACCGCTGCGGGCAGCGCGATCAGCGTCGAGCGCAGCCCCGTTTCCTCGCAGGCACGCACCTTGTTTCTGACGTAGACGCGCGAGGCGGGATCGTCGCCCGCCACCACGACGGCGAGGCCGGGCTGCACGCCGCGCGTGCGGAGCGCCGCCACGCGCGCACCCAGCGCCGCGCGCGTTTGCGCGGCAAGCGCCTTGCCATCGATGCGTTTTGCGGACATTCGCGGACCGGAATCCGGAAGGGGCCGCAGTCTATCATCCGTCGGCTTGTTCCGATTCGCGACGCAGGCTAAGCTAGGCTCGCCCTGCAGGCGCTCACGAGGCGCCGCGCATTCGTGCACAATCAACCGGCGTCCCGGCGTGCAAGCGCCAGTCCGGACGCAAGCCACAAGCCGGAGACCTCCATGTCCGCAGTGCCGCAGCAGCCCGCCGCAAACGATCCCGACGCCCTCGAGACCCGGGAATGGCTCGACGCCCTGGAGGCCGTGCTCGAACGCGAGGGGCCGGAGCGCGCGCATTTCCTGCTCGAGCGGCTGATCGAGAAGGCGCGCGGTTCCGGGAGCTTCATTCCCTTTTCGGCGAACACGCCCTACATCAACACCATCCCGACGCACCTCGAGGAGCGCTCGCCGGGCGATGCCGCGCTCGAGGAGCGCATCCGCTCCTATTGCCGCTGGAACGCGATGGTGATGGTGGCGCGCGCGAACAAGAACGACGACGAACTCGGCGGCCACATCGCCAGCTTCGCCTCGGTGGGCACGCTCTTCGGCATCGGCCAGAACCACTTCTGGCACGCGCCCTCGGGCGATCCGGAGGCCGGCGGCCATGGCGGCGACCTGGTGTACTTTCAGGGCCATTCGGCCACCGGCGTCTACGCGCGCGCGCTGCTCGAAGGCCGCCTGACCGAGAAGCAGTTGCTGAACTTCCGCCGCGAAGTCGACGGCGAGGGCGTGTCTTCGTACCCGCATCCCTGGCTGATGCCGGATTTCTGGCAGTTCCCGACGGTCTCGATGGGCCTCGGGCCGATCCAGGCCATCTACATGGCGCGCTTCCTCAAGTACCTGCACGCGCGCGGGCTCGCCAACACCGAGGGCCGCAAGGTCTGGGTGTTCTGCGGCGACGGCGAGATGGACGAACCCGAGTCGCTCGGAGCGATCGGCCTGGCCGCGCGCGAGAAGCTCGACAACCTGATCTTCATCGTCAACTGCAACCTGCAGCGGCTCGACGGCCCGGTGCGCGGCAACGGCTCCATCGTGCAGGAACTCGAGGGCGATTTCCGCGGCGCGGGCTGGAACGTGATCAAGCTGCTGTGGGGCTCGTACTGGGACCCGCTGCTCGCGCGCGACAAGGAGGGGTACCTCAAGCGCGTGATGGAGGAAACCGTCGACGGCGAGTACCAGAACTTCAAGGCGAACGACGGCGCCTACGTGCGCAAGAATTTCTTCGGCAAGTACCCGCAGCTGCTCGAGATGGTCTCGCGCATGACCGATGCCGACATCTGGCGCCTGAACCGCGGCGGCCACGACCCGCACAAGATCTACGCCGCCTATGCCGCCGCCACGAAGCACAAGGGCCAGCCCACGGTGATCCTCGCCAAGACGATCAAGGGGTATGGACTGGGCAAGCAGGGCCAGGCGCGCAACCCCACGCACCAGCTGAAAAAGGTCGACCTCGCGACGATCCGCGAGATGCGCGACCGCTTCAACATCCCGGTGCCCGACGACCAGCTCGAGAAGCTGCCGTTCTACATCCCGCCGCCCGAGGCGCCGGAGATGCAGTACCTGCACGCCCGTCGCGAGGCGCTCGGCGGCTACCTGCCGCAGCGGCGGCGCAATGCCGACGCGGTGCCCCCGGTGCCGGAACTCGCCGCTTTCGAGGCGGTGCTGAAGGGCTCCGAGGGGCGCGAGATCTCCACCACCATGGCCTTCGTGCGCGTGTTGACGGCACTCGTGCGCGACAAAGGCATCGGCAAGCACATCGTGCCGATCGTGCCGGACGAGGCGCGCACCTTCGGCATGGAGGGCATGTTCCGGCAGCTCGGCATCTATTCCTCGGAAGGCCAGAAGTACGAGCCGGTCGACAAGGACCAGGTGATGTACTACCGCGAGGACAAGGCCGGGCAGATCCTCGAGGAAGGCATCAACGAGGCGGGCGGGTTCTCCTCCTGGATCGCCGCCGCCACTTCGTACAGCCATTCCAACCGCGCGATGGTGCCGTTCTTCATCTTCTATTCGATGTTCGGCATGCAGCGCGTGGGCGACCTCGCCTGGGCCGCGGCCGACCAGCGCGCGCGCGGCTTCCTGCTCGGCGCCACCGCCGGGCGCACGACCCTGAACGGCGAAGGCCTGCAGCACGAGGACGGCCACTCGCACATCCTCTCTTCCGTGATCCCGAACTGC
>DATCYZ010000160.1:0-16856 GCA_036526195.1 Burkholderiales bacterium | reverse complement strand
ACCAGACCACCTCGTCGACCAGGCGCTGCGCGTCCTGCGCCGAGGCGCAGAACACGGCGAGCGGAGACCCCTCGGCGGCAAGGCCGGCGAGTGCGAGGGCATCGGCGGAGCCTGCGAGGCTCGCGAAACGTCTGCGATCGGGAATGGTGTCTCGGCGCATCCTGGAATCGCGCGTGCGGTTGTGGCTTGCAGCGCGACATGCAATTATATCGGGGCCACCCTCGAAGAAACCCCTTGACGCACTTCGCACTCATCCCCGCTGCGGGCAGCGGCGCGCGCATGGCCGGTGCCGCGCCGAAGCAGTACCTGACGCTCGCCGGGCGGCCGATGCTGTGGCACACGCTGCACGCGCTCGGCGCGGCGCCGATCGAGACGGTGTTCGTGGTGCTGGCGAAGGGCGATGAACTGTTTGCCACGCAGGACTGGAGCGGCCTCGGCGCGCGCATCGAGCCGCTGTATTGCGGCGGCGAGACGCGCCGCGACTCGGTGTTCAACGGGCTGGTGGCGGCGATGGCGGCGGTGGATGCCGATGACTGGGTGCTGGTGCACGATGCCGCGCGCCCCTGCCTGCCGCGCGCCGACCTCGAACGTTTGATCGCGGCCTGCAGCGACGACGAAGTCGGCGGCCTGCTGGCGCTGCCGGTGGGCGACACCGTGAAGCGCGCCGCGGGCGAAGCCTCCGGCCAGCCGCGGGTGGTGGCGACAGTCGATCGCGCCAGCCTGTGGCTCGCGCAGACGCCGCAGATGTTCCGCGCCGGCCTGCTCGCGCAGGCGCTGCGCGACGCCAAGGGCCCGGTGACCGATGAAGCGAGCGCGATCGAACAACTGGGCCTCGCGCCGCGCCTCGTCGAGGGCAGCCGCGAGAACCTGAAGGTCACCTGGCAGGGCGATGTCGCGCTTGCCGAGGCGATATTGCTGCGACAGGGGAGCGGTCGATGAGGATCGGGCAGGGCTTCGACGTGCACGCGCTGGTCGCCGGCCGCAGGCTGGTGCTCGGCGGCGTGGAAATCGCGCACGACAAGGGGCTGGACGGGCATTCGGATGCCGACGTGCTGCTGCACGCGCTGTGCGATGCGCTGCTCGGCGCCGCGGCGCTCGGCGACATCGGCCGGCATTTCCCGGACACCGACCCGGCGTTCAAGGGCGCCGACAGCCGCAGGCTGCTGCGCGAGGTGGCGGCGCGCGTCGCGCGCGCCGGCTTTTGCGTCGTCAACGTCGACACCACGGTGGTGGCGCAGGCGCCGCGGCTCGCGCCGCATGCGGCCGCCATGGTGGCGAACATCGCCGCCGACCTCGGCGTGGCGCCGGCGTGCGTCAACGTCAAGGCCACCACCACAGAACACCTGGGCTTTACCGGCCGCGGCGAGGGCATTGCCGCCTTCGCCGTGGCGCTGATCGAACCTGCAACGAAAGGGAAGACCTGATGTACACGCCGCCCTACAACCGCAACGAAGACCGTGCTGACGTCGTCGCGTTCATGCGCGCCAACGGCTTCGTGCTGCTGGTCACCGCGCCCGGGAGCGAGATCACCGGCTCGCACCTGCCCTGCATCGTCGGGGAACGCGGCAAGGACCTCGTGATCGAGATGCACATGGCAAGGTCGAACCCGCAGTGGCAGGGCTTCTTCGACGACGAGGTGATGGTGATGTTCTGGGGCCCGCATGCCTACGTCTCGCCGCGCTGGTACGCGCGCCAGCCGGCGGTGCCGACCTGGAACTACGCCGCGGTGCATGCCTACGGCACGGTGCGGGTGATGGACGAAGCGAAGGAAAAATACGCGTCGCAGCGCCGGCTGGTCGCCGCCTACGACCCGGACTGGCTCGCCGAGTTCGATGCGCTAAAACCCGACTACCTCGACGGCATGCTCGAGAACATCGTCAACTTCGAGATCACGGTGACGCGGCTCGAGGCGCGCTGGAAGCTGTCGCAGAACCGCGGCCGTGACGAGCAGGAACGCATCATCCGTAAGCTCGAGGCATCGCCGCTGCCGGGCGACCGCGAGATGGCGGCGTTCTCGAAGCGCCACCTGGTCGCCTCGTGATCGCGCGGCACCGGGCAAAGCGATGAAAGTCGTGGTGCTCGGCGCCGGGCTCGCCGGCCTGACCACGGCCTGGTACCTCGCCACGGACGGTCATGAGGTGGAGGTGGTCGAGCGCGAAACAGCGGTGGCCTCGCTTGCCAGCTTCGCCAACGGCGGCATCATCGCCGCGAGCCGTGCCTTCCCCTGGCCCGGCCCGCAGATGAAGCCGGTGTTCCTCAAGGCCTTCTTCCGCAACGACCAGGCGCTGCGCGTGCGGCTGCGCATCGACCCGGAATTCTGGGCCTGGGGACTGAAATTCCTTGCCAACTGCGGCGCGGCGCGCTACGCGCAGATACTGGAAGCGAAGATGCGCCTGGTGCGCTACTCGCAGGAATGCCTGGATGCGCTGGTGCGCGCGCAGGGCATCGATTACGGGCGGTTGCAGAACGGCGTGCTCTACGTGCACCGTTCCGAAGCCGCGCTCGAGGCGGGCTGGAAGCGCGCGCAGTCGGCGATCGCACGCGGCCTCCCCGTCGAGCGTCTCGATGCGACGCAGCTGGCGGCGCTGGAGCCGGCACTGGCGGCACGCGCCGCGGACCTGTCCGGCGCGCTGCACGCGCCGCAGGACGAGGCGGGCGATTCCGCGCGCTTCTGTCGCGAGCTCGAATCGCGCCTGCGACAGAAGGGCGCGCGCTTCCACCTCGGCTGCGAGGTCACCGGGCTGAACACCGTCGGCACCGACGTGCGCTCGGTGGTGACGACGCAGGGGGCGATTCCCGGCGACGCCTTCGTCTGCGCGCTCGGCGTCATGCCGGGCGGGCTGCGACGGCAGTTCGGCGCGCCGCTGCCGGTGTACCCGGTGAAGGGTTACTCGATGACGCTGCCGCTGGCGCGTCCCGAGCGCGCGCCGGCGCACGCCGGCATCGACGAGGGCCGGCTGATGTCCTGGTGCCCGACGGCCGAGGGCCTGCGCGTCACCGGTGGCGCCGAGTTTGCCGGACACGCGCGCACGCACCGGCCGGCGGATTTCCAGCGCCTCGCGGACGTGACGGAAAACCTGTTCCCGGGCGCGGTGGACGCCGCGCGCGCCGAGACCCGCGTCTGCCAGCGGCCGATGACGCCGGAGAGCACGCCGCGCTTCGGCGCCGGGCGTTTCGAGAACCTCTTTTTCAACGTCGGCCTCGGCCACATGGGCTGGGCGATGGCGGCGGGGGCGGGGCGCATCAGCGCCGACCTCGTCGCCGGGCGCAGCGCCGCGATCGACCTCGAGGGCCTGCGCATCCGCGAGGCCTGAACCACGGGGCAGCGAAACGGGGCCGGGGATCGCCCTGAGGCGCGGCCGGGCGCGCTAGACTCGCCGCCATGCCACACGACCTGCTGATCAAGAACGGCCTGCTGATCGACGGCACCGGCGCGCCGGCGCGCCGCGCGAATCTCGCCATTGCCGACGGCATCATCACGGAGATCGGCGACTGCGATGGCGCGGCGCACCGCACCATCGACGCCGACGGCCTTGCGGTCGCGCCCGGCTTCATCGATCCGCACACGCATTACGACGCGCAGATCTGCTGGGACGGTGGCCTGTCGCCCTCGTCCTGGCACGGCGTCACCTCGGTGGTGATGGGCAACTGCGGCGTGGGCATTGCGCCCTGCCGGCCGGCCTCGCGCGAGATCGCGATGCACGACCTGGTGAATGTCGAGGCGATCCCCTTCGAGGTGCTGAACGCCGGCATCACCTGGGACTGGGAGACTTTCCCGCAGTACATGGACGCCGCCGCGCGCCGCAAGCCGGCGCTCAACCTCGGCTTCCTCGCGCCGCTGACGCCGTTCCGCCATTACGTGATGGGCGAGGCCTCGATGGAGCGCGAGGCGGACGCCGGGGAAACGGCGCAGATCAAGGCGCTGATCGGCGAGGCGATGGACGCGGGTGCGTTCGGCTTCTCCAGCACGCTGCTCAACCAGCACATGGGCTTCGCCGGCCGGCCGCTCGCCTGCCGCAATGCCAGCAAGGCGGAACTGAAGGCCTATTGCAACGCGCTGCGCGAACGCGGCAAGGGCGCGATCGAGATCGCCATGACCAAGCAGATCGGCGTGATGGACGATCCGGAACTCGAACTGCTCGATTTCATGCTGTCCGAGAGCGGGCGGCCGATCACCTTCATCGCCATGTTCGACCGCGACGACATCTCCGAGGCGGTGAGAACGTCGCTGGCCAGGGCGGCGCCGATGATCGCGCGCGGCGCGCGCCCGCAGACCTCGCCCCTGCCGCTGACGCGCGAGATCAACATGCGCAATCCGTTCTCCTTCGCGGCGTTCCCGTCGTGGAAGCGGGTGTTCGAGGACAAGTCGAAGGCCGCGCAAGCGGCGGCGTACCGCGACCCGGCCTTCCGCGCCCAGTTCCGCGAGGAACTCAAGCGCCCCGCGGCTTTCGGCAACTGGGCGCGCATTACGGTGCACGAGGTGAAGTCTGCGGCGCTCAAGGAGCACGAGGGCCTGAGCGTGGCGGAGCTGGCGGAAAAATGGGGCAAAGATGGCGTCGATGCCTTCCTCGACCTGACGCTGGCCGACGATCTCGACAACGAGTTCACCATGACCTCGTTCAACAACCGCATCGACCGCATGGCCGAGATCCTCAACAACCCGGCGATGCTGCTCGGGCTGGGCGACGGCGGGGCGCACCTCGACATGCTGTGCGACTCCGGCTACCCGAGCTTCGTGCTCGGCACCTGGGTGCGCGAGCGCAAGGTGCTGACGCTCGAGCACGCGGTTCAGCGCATGACGTCGGACCCGGCGGACTTCTTCGGCATCCGCGATCGCGGCCGGCTGCGGGCCGGGTTGGCGGCGGATGTCGCGATCTTCGATCCCGCCACGGTTGGTTCGGTGGGCCGGCCGGAGCGGCGCTTCGACCTGCCCGGCGGCGGCAAGCGCATGGTGATGCGCTCGCAGGGCATCGAGTACACCGTGGTCAACGGCGCGGTGACCTGGGAGCAGGGCGCGCTCACCGGGGCGGGCGCCGGCCGCGTGCTGCGCTCCTAGCCCTGCGCCGCCTCAGCCCGCGGCGATGCGCAGCCGCGCCACCAGTCCGCCCCCCTCGCGCGGCGCGAGTTCCAGCGCGCCGCCGTGCAGGCGGGCGATGCGCTCGACGATCGCCAGCCCCAGCCCCGCGCCGCCTTCGCCGCCGCGCGCGCTATCGAGCCGCGTGAAGGGGCGCTTCAGGCGCTCGACCTCGTCCGGGGGGACGCCGGGGCCGCGATCGAGGACTTCGACGAGCAGGCTCGCACCCTCGCGGCGCGTGCGCACCTCGATCGGCTCGCACCCGTGGCGCAGCGCGTTGTTGATGAGGTTGGTGAGCGCGCGGCGAAACGCCGCCGGCGCGAACGCGGCCGGTTCACGGATCCCGGGAACGAATTCGATCCAGCGGCCGCGGCGTTCGTAGTCGCCGCCCCCCTCGCGCACCAGCGCGTCGAGGTCGCCGGCGGCGCGCGGCGCATCCTCGCCGCGCGCGTAGTCGAGGAACTGGCCGATGACGGCGTCGATCTCGTCGATGTCGGTGCCCATCCCCTCGGCGGTGGCGCGGTCGGCGCCCGCCATCTCGAGGGCGAGGCGCAGGCGCGCGAGCGGCGTGCGCAGGTCGTGGCTGATGCCGGCCAGCACCGTGGCGCGCTCGCGCTCAAGCGATTCGAGGTCGCCCGCCATGCGGTTGAAGGCCGCGGCGACGCGGCGCAGCTCGCGCAGGCCGCTTTCGTCGAGCCGCTCCGGGGTCTCGCCGCGGCCCACCTTGTCCGCGGCGCGGGTCAGCTCGGCGAGCGGCCGGCTCAGGCGCGAGGCGATCGCCCAGGCGCCGGCCAGCGCGAGCGCCAGCAGCAGGGCGCCCCAGCCGGCCCAGGCCAAGCCGAACACCGGCTCGAAGCGCTCGCGCGGCAGCATCGCCCAGAATTCGTCGCCGTCGATCAGGAAGCTGACCCAGAAGCCCTCGATGCCCTCGCGCGCGAAGGCGAAGCGGGTGCGCTCGCCGAGTGCGGCGCGCACCCGCGCCACCACCTGCGCGAACAGCGGGTCCTGCGGCAGGGGCTGCAGGGCTTCGCCGGGCTGGGCCGGGAACAGGCGCAGGCCCTCGCGCTCGTTCAGTTCGTAAAGCAGCCCGGGGCGGCGCTCCGCGGCGGCGTTCACCAGCGCGGCGCGCACCAGGTTCACCACGCTCACCGTCTGCTGGGCGAGTTCGCGCGCGCGCGGTTCGCGCTCGTAGACGCGGTAGAGCTGGAAGGAGGCGGCGACCGCGAAGACGATGAGCAGCGCGATCAGCAGGAAGGCGCGGCCGAAGAGCGAATCGGCGAGGCCGAGCCCGCCCGCGGGTTCGCCCTGATCAGGCCTTGTTGCCATCGGGGACGAAGACGTAGCCGAAGCCCCAGACGGTCTGGATGATGCGCGGGTGCGAGGGGTCGTCCTCGATGATCTTGCGCAGGCGCGAGATCTGCACGTCGATCGAGCGGTCGAAGACCTCGTACTCGCGCCCGCGCGCGAGTTCCATCAGCTTGTCGCGCGACAGCGGCGTGCGCGGGTGCTGCACCAGCACCTTGAGCACCGAGAACTCGCCCGTGGTGAGCTGCACCGGCTTGCCGGCGCGCGACAGGCCGCGGGTGGACAGGTTGAGCTCGAACTCGCCGAAGGCCTGCGGGCCCTCGCTCGCCTGCGGGGCGCCGGGCACGCCGGCGGGCGCGCGCCGGCGCAGCACCGCGTTGATGCGCGCCACCAGCTCGCGCGGATTGAAGGGCTTGGGCAGGTAGTCGTCCGCCCCCATCTCCAGCCCGACGATGCGATCGACGTCGTCGCCGCGCGCGGTGAGCATCAGGATCGCCGGCGCCGAGGGCGCGCCGCGCAGCCGGCGGCAGATCGACAGGCCGTCCTCGCCGGGCAGCATCAGGTCGAGCACCACGAGGTCGTAGCGCTCGCGCGCGAGCTGCTTGTCCATGCCGGCGGCGTCGGGCACCGCCTTCGCCTCGAAGCCCTGCTCGGCGAGGTAGCGCAGCAGCAGCTCGCGCAGGCGGTGGTCGTCGTCGACGACGAGGATGCGGGTCTTCAGCTCGGCCATGGCAGCGAAAGGGTAACGCGGGCGCGGCCGGCGTGCGCGCCGCGATGCGTAACAGGGCGTGTGGATCCCGGCACTGGATCACGAATTGTTACAAAATCCGGGCCGTGCCCGATGCCGTTGCGGACCCTGCCGCGTAGGATGCATCCGGACCGCCCATGACGCCTGCCCTGCGATTGCTGCGCCTCCTCCTCGTGCTGACGCTTGCGTTGGCCGCGCCGCCGTCGTTCGCGCAGCGCGAGCGCGGGCCCGACGGGCGCGTCGGGCCGCCGCGCGGCGCGCAGGCCCCGGCGCGCATGAGCGCGGAAGAGCGCCAGCAACTGCACCGCGACCTGCGCGAGCAGCCGCGCGGCGAACGCCAGCCGCCGCACCGGCTCTCGCCGGAGGAACGCGAACGCATGCGCCGCGACATGCACGACGCCAACCGGCGCTTCGAGCGGCGCTGAAGCCCCGGTCCGGTCTCAGGCGGCGCGCCGCGCCTCAGGCCGGATCGGCCGGCGGGCCGACCGGCGCCTCCAGCAGGTGGACGATCGAGTTCGCGTAGTAGTGCAGCATCGGCAGTTCCGCCGCCCGCGGGCGGAACAGCCCGTCCACCTCCTCGACCAGACGGCGCTGGGTGATCATGCGCAGTCCTACGGTGATCGCGTAGTCGAGGTCGCGCCGCGGCAGGTAGACCTTGGCGCCGTTCGCGCGCAGGCGCTCGAGCAGGGTCTCGACCTCGGCCTTCAGCTGCAGTTCCGACAGACTGCGCGCCGGGTCGGCGACGAACACGCTGGCGATCAGCGGCACCGGCGCCACCGGCACGATGGCGCCCACCGCCTGCATCAGGTGCTCGCCGAGCGCCGAGATCGCCTCGCGGCGCGCCTCGCCGTCGAGTTTCTGGAAGTCGATGCCGCGGGAGAGCGAATATTCGCGCAGCGAGATCGGCGCGCCGAAGTTCACGCAGGCATAGCCGAATCGGTGCCACTCGCTCTTCATCAACAAACGCAGGTTGCGCCCGAGGAAGCCGAGCGTGTTCCATGTGGCGCGCAGCTTGCCGGGGCGGCGCGCGTCGGGATCCGCCGCGAGCAGCAGGGTGCGGTCCTCGAGCACGCGGTCGTAATTCAGCCCGAGGGGCACGAGGAAGATGTCGCGCTCGCCGTCCAGCCAGAAGGCGCGCAGCATGTAATCGACCACGCCGAGGCGCGGCGCGCGCATGCGCCCGTCGCGCGTCAGGCCGCCCTCGGGAAACACCGCCTGCGGCACGCCGGCCTGCGTGGCCATGGCGATGTAGCGCTCCAGCACGCGGCGGTAGAGCTCGTTCTTCGAGTCGCGCCTCACGAAGTACGCGCCCATGGCGCGGATCAGCGCCGAGAGCGGCCAGATGCGCGCCCATTCGCCCACCGCGTAGGACAGCGCCGCCTGGTCCGCGGCGAGGTAGCCGGCGAGCACGTAGTCCATGTTCGAGCGGTGGTTCATGACGAACACCACGGTGGCGTTCTCCGGCACGCGGCGCAGGCCCTCGGTGTCGACGTAGCCGATGCGCACCCGGTACAGGCCCTGCGCCACCTTCTTGCCGATCCAGTAGCCGATGCGGAAGTAGAGGTAGGCGTTGAACGCGGGGACGATCTCGCGCGCGTAACGCTCGACGGTGGCGAGCACCGCGATCACCGGCACGCCGTTCTGCTTCGCGAACTGCTCGACGGCTTTCTGCACTTTCGGGTCGCCGAGCAGGCGGTGGATGAGGATCTGGCGCCGGGTGCGCTGGAACGGGCGGATGCCGATGCGCAGCCGCTCGCCGAGCTCGTCGATGACGCGGTTGGCGCGCCCGGCGATGAACCAGCGGGTCGCCGGCATCAGCAGGCGGTCGTAGGCGGCCCAGGCCGCGAGCACGCCTCCCGCGATCGCGAGCCATAATGGAATGGAAACCGTCGTCGTCACGTTCATCCTCCAGCGCGGCAGGGTAGGCTGGCGCGGCGGTGCCGGCAAGTCGGCCGGCGATTCAGGGACGGTGGGCCACAACGGAGGTGCACCATGATCGCAATTCCTTGGCGCAGCGCGGCAACGGGCCTGGCGCTGATGCTCCTCACCGGCTGCGCCTCGTTCGGCAGCCTGGTGCCGGGGCAGACGACGGCGGCGCAGGTCGAGGCCGCGCTGGGCGCACCGGACGAGCGCCAGGCGCTCGCGGACGGCGGTTCGGTCTGGTTCTACGCCTATCCGGTGGGGCGGCGCACGCACGCGGTGACGCTTGACCGCGCCGGCGTGGTGCGCGCGCACGAAGAGCGCCTGACACGTGAGAACATGCACCGCATCCGGGCCGGGGAATGGCGCACCGCCGAGGTGCGCGCGCTGCTCGGGCCGCCGCATGCGGTGGCGCGGCTGGACCGGCAGATGCGCGATGTCTGGGAATACAACTGGACCGACGTCGTCGACCTGCGCGTGCTGTGGGTGCAGTTCTCCTACGACGGCGTGGCGCGCGAACTGCTCGAGATGCACGACTTCCGCACCGACCCCCCGGGGGGGCCCGCGTTCCCTTGAGGTGCGGCGCGGGCCGCCGGCGCTGAACCCTCAGGCCGGCCCGCGCCACTCGCGCGCACGACCGCCGCGCCGCCGGTCGAGGCCCAAGGGTGACATATACGTTACTATAACGCCGGTTCAGGCGTCCAGCGCGCGCTTCACGGCGTTGGTCACGGCCCGCGTGTCGTGCACCCCGCCGAGGTCCGGGGTCAGCACGCCTTCGGCGGTCACCGCCTCGATCGCCTGCATCAGCCGCGCCGCGGCGGCCTCCTCGCCGAGGTGCTCGAGCATCATCGAGGCGGTCCAGAAGGTGGCGATCGGGTTGGCGATGCCTTTGCCGGTGATGTCGAAGGCCGAGCCGTGGATCGGCTCGAACATCGAGGGAAAGCTGCGTTCCGGGTTGAGGTTCGCGGTTGGCGCGATGCCGAGCGACCCCGCGAGCGCGGCGGCGAGGTCCGAGAGCACGTCGGCGTGCAGGTTGGTGGCGACGAGGGTGTCGAGCGACGCGGGCTTCAACGTCATGCGCGTGGTGGCGGCGTCGACCAGCTCGCGGTCCCAGGTGACGTCGGGGAAGTCCTTCGCCACCTCGAAGAAGACCTCGTCCCAGAGCACCATGCCGTGGCGCTGGGCGTTCGACTTGGTGACCAAGGTCAGGTGCCGACGCTTGCGCTTCTGCGCCAGCCGGAAGGCGAAGCGGTGGATGCGCTCGACGCCGCGGCGGGTGAAAACCGAGGTCTCGGTGGCCACCTCGTCCGGCAGGCAGCGGTGCACGCGGCCGCCGGAGCCGGAATACTCGCCCTCCGAGTTCTCGCGGATGATCACCCAGTCGATCTCGTGGCCCTTCTTGAGCGGGCTGTCGACGCCGGGCAGCACCCGGGTCGGGCGCACGTTGGCGTACTGGTCGAAGCCCTGGCAGATCGGCAGGCGCAGGCCCCACAGCGACACATGGTCGGGCACGTTGGTCGCGCCGACCGCGCCGAACAGGATGGCGTCGAAGGTCTTCAGCTTCTCGAGTCCGCCCTCGGGGATGTAGGCGCCGGTGGCGAGGTAGCGTTCCGAGCTCCAGTCGAAGTGCTCGACGGCAAGCGCAAAGCCGGCGCGCGCAGCGAGGTGCTCGAGCACCTCGAGGCCCGCGGGCACCACTTCGTTGCCGATGCCATCGCCCGGGATCGCGGCGATGCGGTAGGTCTTCATGCGGCCTTTTTCTTCGACTGCGCGCGAACGGCTTCGGCGACCGCCGCGCCGACGTCCATGGTCGAGGCCTTGCCCTTCATGTCGGGGGTGTGCGGGCCGTCGATGATGATGCGCTCGATGGCGCGCAGCACGTCGGCGGCGGCCTCGGCGTGGCCGAGGTGCTCGAGCAGCAGCGCGCCGGACCAGATCTGCGCGATCGGGTTGGCGATTTTCTTGCCGGCGATGTCCGGCGCCGAGCCGTGCACCGGCTCGAAGATCGACGGCGCGGTGCGCTCCGGGTTGATGTTGCCCGAGGGCGCGATGCCGATGGTCCCGGCGGTCGCCGGGCCGAGGTCCGAGAGGATGTCGCCAAACAGGTTCGAGCAGACGATGACGTCGAAGCGGTCGGGATTCAGCACCATCTGGATGGACAAGCCGTCGACGTGATACTGGTCGGCGCGCACGTCCGGGTACTGCTTCTTCATCTCGGCAAAGCGCTCGTCCCAGTACGGCATGGTGATCGAGATGCCGTTCGACTTGGTGCAGGAGGTGAGGTGCTTGCCGCGCGTACGCGCCAGCTCGAAGCCGTACTTCATGATGCGGTCCACGCCGCGGCGCGAGAACACGGACTGCTGTGTCACCACCTCGTGCGGTGTGCCCTCGAACATGCGCCCGCCGACGTTGCCGTACTCGCCCTCGGTGTTCTCGCGCAGCACCACGTAGTCGATGTCGCCGGGCTTGCGGCCGGCGAGCGGGCTGGGCAGCCCCTCGAACAGGCGCACCGGGCGCAGGTTCACGTAGAGGTCGAACCAGCGGCGGAAGTTGATCAGCAGGCCCCAGGCCGAGATGTGGTCCGGGACGATGGCGGGGTTGCCGACCGCGCCGAAGAACACCGCGTCGTACTTGCGCAGCGTGTCCGGCGCGTCCTCGGGGCACATGCGCCCGTGCACCTTGTACCAGTCGCAGCTCCAGGGGAACTCCTGCCAGTCGAAGCGGATGTCGTGCTTCGCGCCGACGGCTTCGAGGACGCGGATGCCCTCGGGGACGGTTTCGCGGCCGATCCCGTCACCCGGGATCACGGCGATACGATGCTGTGTCATGCTCGATTCCTCTTGTCGTCGGCTGGATGCTGCGGGAAGGCGCGATTCTATCAGCCGGTAGAATGCCGCCATGCGCTTCGCAGCGATCGACACGGCCGCCGACAGTTGCTCGGTGGCGCTCTGGCAGGACGGCGAGATCGCCGCGCTCGAGCAGCCCGCGCGCAACCGCCATGGCGAGCTCGTACTGCCGTTGTACGAGCGGCTGCTCGGCGAGGCGGGGCTGACGACCGCGATGCTCGACGGCATCGCCTTCAGCGCCGGCCCGGGCAGCTTTACCGGGGTGCGCATCGCCTGCGCGCTGGCGCAGGGGCTCGCCTTCGCCCATGAATTGCCTGTGCTCGGCGTCTCGACGCTCGAGGCGATGGCAGAGAATTCCGGCGCCACGCGCGTGATCGCCTGCCTGGATGCGCGCATGCACGAGGTCTACCTCGCCGCCTACGAACGCGACGGCGCGCAGTGGGTGACGCGGGTGGCGCCCGAGTGCGTGGCGCCGGCGCAGGCGACGCTGCCGCCGGGCGAGGGCTGGACCGGGTGCGGCGGCGGCTTCGAGGCGGGCGGCGAAGCGCTGCGCGCGCGCCTCGGCGCCGCGCTCGCGCAGGTCGACGCGGCCGTCGGGCCCTGTGCGGCGGCGGTGGTGCGGCTGGCGGCGCCGCGGCTGGCGCGCGGCGAGGGCACCGATGTCGCGCTGGCGGCGCCGGACTACGTGCGCGACAAGGTGGCGCTGACGCGCGCGGAGCGGCCCGCGCGATGAGCGCGATGCTGAACGAACTGCCGCCGCTCGCGTCGATGCGCGCCGCCGACCTCGACGAGGTGGTCGCCATCGAAGCGGCGATCTACACGCACCCCTGGTCGCGCGGCAACTTCGCCGATTCGCTGGCGAGCGGCTATGCCTGCACCGTGTGGCGCGAGGGCGGGCGCGAAGACGGCGCGCTGCTCGCCTATTGCGTGGTGATGGTGGGGGCGGGCGACGCGCACCTGCTGAATCTCTCGGTGGCCGCGAACGCGCAGCGGCGCGGCTACGGCGGCACGCTGCTCGGCTGGATCCTGCGCGATGCCCGCGAGGCCGGCGCCTCGACGCTGTTCCTCGAAGTGCGGCCGAGCAACACCGGCGCGCAGGCGCTGTACCGGCGCTTCGGCTTCCGGCTGGCGGGCGTGCGCCGCGGGTACTACCCGGCGCATGGCGGGCGCGAGGATGCGCTGGTGTTCATGCGCGACCTGACGGAGCGGCTGTAGGTGCGCCGCGACCGGCTTGCGGTGCTCACTGAGATGGGGCTCGGCCCCGTCTGGCGTTTGCGCGGGCGCGCGGTGCCCGACAGTTTGAGCGGGCACGCGGTGCCCGACGCGGAAGCCGCGGACGCGCAAGGGGAGGTCGCAGGCGGCGCGTCCGACGTCGCGTCGATGGACTGGGAGACGCTCGAACAGTCGATCCGCGCCTGCACCGCCTGCGGCCTGCACGGCACGCGCACCCAGGCGGTGCCCGGCGTCGGCGACCGTCAGGCGGACTGGATGCTGGTGGGCGAGGCACCGGGGGCGGACGAGGACCGGCTCGGCGAACCCTTCGTCGGGCAGGCCGGAAAGCTGCTCGACGCGATGCTCGCGGCGCTCGAGCTGCAGCGCGGCGAGAAGGTCTACATCGCCAACGTGCTCAAGTGCCGGCCGCCGGGCAACCGCAATCCGGAACCCGGCGAGGTGGCCTGCTGCGCGCCGTACCTTGCGCGGCAGATCGCGCTGGTGCGCCCGAAGCTGATCGTTGCGCTCGGGCGCTTCGCCGCGCAGTCGCTGCTGGCGACCGATGCCTCGGTCGCGAGCCTGCGCGGCAAGGTGCACCGGCATGCCGGCGTGCCGCTGGTGGTGACCTATCACCCGGCCTACCTGCTGCGCAATCTTCCCGACAAGGCCAAGGCCTGGGAGGACCTGCTGTTCGCGCGGCGCACGCTGCGCGCGGCGGACGGCGGCTGAGGCGCGGCCTCAGGGCGTAGCCGCGAGGCGCACGAAATCGGCCTCGGTGACGATGCCGACGAGCTTTCCGTCCTCCAGCACCGGCAGGCAGCCGATCTTCTTCTCGAGCATGAGCTGCGCCGCGGCCGCAATGGGCGTCTCCGGCGTGGTCGTGTAGAGCGCGTCCGAGATCGCTTCCTTGACCACCACCTGCCTGAGCAGCGTCTCCTCGGCGCGCGCGCCGTAGCCGAGGTTGCGCAGCAGCGCGCCGCGGAACAGGTCGCGCTGGCTGACCACCGCGCAGACGCTGCCGTCTGCGTCCAGCACCGGAAGGTGGCGGATGCGCCGTTCGCTCATGCGCCGGTCGGCCACCGCCAGCTGGTCGTTGCGCTCCACCGTCTGCACCTCGCGGCTCATGATGTCCTTGACCTTCAGGGTGGCGTGCGTCATGCCGTCCTCCGTCATTGTGCGGGGGCGCCGGCCGGCCCGCGCTGCGTGCCCGGTGCGGCGGTTCTCAGTGGTTGGGGGCGTGCGCCGCGGGCAGGGTGTCGAGCCGCACGGCCTGCTCCCAGACCTCCGCGCCGTCGGTCGCGCGCACGGTTACCAGCCGCGTGCCCGGCGCCTCGGCGGGGAGTTCGCAGGTGAAGCGTCCGGGCCGGCGCTCGAGCGCGCCGGCAAGCAGGCGGCCATCGGCATCGCTCACACTGCAGCGCGCCTCGCCGCTGCCCTCGAGCCAGAGCTGCAGGCGAAACGGGCTGCCGAGCGCGCTGCGGTAGGCCTGCGGATCGCGGTTCGCGTTGTATTGCACGCCGTTCACTCGCAGCATGCGCACCAGGGGCTTGTGCATTCGCGTCTCCATCAGAGGGCGCTAATATAGCGCATGCGCGCAGACGACCCCTTTGCCGATGCCGATCGCCGCCTGCGCGAATGGGAGCGAAGGCTTGCCGCGAACACGCCCCTCGAACTGTCCGCGGTGCTCGAGGACCTGACGGCCCTGATGGGCGCGCTCGTCGGCGCGCTGCTGTGCGAGGCTGAACGTCCGGCGCCGTTGCCGGACGATGACCTGCTGGCGCGTTTCAAACTGCTCGCGCGCAGCGACGCCACCTGGAACGCGATCCGCGACAATCTGCGCGAACTGGTCTACTACCGCAACTGCCTCGCGGCCGGGCGGCGCGACGCGCTGCCGGCGGTGCCCGAGCGCATGGCGATCCGCACCGCGCGGCACGTGTACCTGTACATGTGCACGCGACGCGCGACGGCCGGGCGGGCGGGCCAGGCGTGAGCGGCGGCGTTGCGACGCGCGCCGGCACCGAACGTTACGCCGCCGTGCAGGGCGCGGCCTGCGCGCAGGGACACTTCAGCGACTTCCTGAGCCTGCACCTGAAGCTGTCCTCGCTCGGCGTCGGCACCTTTCCGGGCGAGGCGAACGACGCGACGGACGCGGCGCTCGCCGAAATCGTCGAGCGTGCCGTGCTGAATGGCATCAACGTGATCGATGGCGCGGCGCATTATCGCTACGGCCGGGCACTGCACGCGGTCGGCGAGGGCCTCGCGCGCGCGTTCGCGGCGGGCGTGGCGCGCGACGCGGTGTTCGTGTCGGTGAAAGGCGGCTTCCTGACGCAGCCCGACGGGCCGCCGGCGGATTTCGGGGCATGGTTCGGGCGTGAAATCGCCGCTGCGGGACTCGGCGCCGCCGACGCGCTCGCCGGCCGCCACCTGCTGACGCCGGCGCACATCGCCGCGCAACTCGCGCAGGCGCGCGATGCCCTCGGCCTGGACACGCTCGACCTGTTCCTCGTCGACCAGCCCGAGGTCCATGTCGCGGCACGCGGCAAGGAAGCCATGCACCGCGCGCTCGAACCGGTGTTCGAGCAGCTCGAGCGCGCGGTCGACGCCGGCGAGATCGCCGGCTATGGCATCTCGAGCTTTGCCGCGCTGCGCGTCGAGACCGACGCGCCGGAATTCCAGTCGCTGGCTGCGCTCGTCGGCATGGCCGAGCGCGCCGCGCAGGCGGTGCGTGGCACGCAGGCGAAGCACCACCTGCGCGCGGTGCAGCTGCCGTTCAACCCGGCGATGACCGAGGGCTTCACGCGCTTCTCGCAGGCCACCGGCAAGGGCAACGTGGCCTCCTCGGTGCAGGCGGCGCACCAGCTGCGCCTGTACACCATGGCCAGCCACGTGCTCGGCAAGGGCGTGTTCGCGCGCGAGGATCCGCTCGCCGCGCTGCCGGGCCTGGCGAATCCCGCGCAGCGCGCGTTGCAGTTCGCGCGCTCGACCCCGGGGGTGGGCACGGCGCTCGCCGGCCTGTCGACGCCCGCCCACCTCGACGACCTGCTCGCGGTGGCGCGCACGCCGCCGCTTGCCAAGGCGGCCTACACGATGCTGTATCGCCGTGCGGAGTAGGATTGCGGCCTTTCGCAACGTACCGGAGGGCCCGCAGGTGAAGGCAAGCGTAAACAAGACCAGGCTGTTCGAACCGCTCACCCTGCGCGAACTGCGCGTGCGCAACCGCATCGTGGTCTCGCCGATGTGCCAGTACTGCGCCACCGACGGCTTTGCCGACGACTGGCACCTGGTCCATCTGGGCAAGTTCGCGCAGGGCGGCGCCGGCATCGTCTTTGTCGAGGCCACCGCCGTCGAGGATCGCGGCCGCATCACCCATGGCGACCTCGGCCTGTGGCAGGACGCGCAGGTCGAACCGCTCGCGCGCATCGCGGCGTTCCTGCGCTCGCAGGGCGCGGTGCCGGCGATCCAGTTGGCGCACGCGGGCCGCAAGGCGAGCATGGCCCGACCCTGGTACGGCAACGGCCCGCTCGGCCCGGAGGATGCCGCGCGCGGCGAGACCGCATGGAAGACCATCGCCTCGAGCGCGCTGCCGCTGGACGCGGGCTGGCTCACCCCTGCCGAGGCCGGCGCGGCGGACCTCGAGGCGGTGCGCAAGGCCTTCGGCGCGGCCGCGCGGCGCGCGCGCACGGCGGGCTACGACATCGTCGAGGTGCACGCGGCGCACGGCTACCTGCTGCATTCCTTCCTCTCGCCGATC
>DATCYZ010000159.1:0-12950 GCA_036526195.1 Burkholderiales bacterium | reverse complement strand
CGCCGCTTTTGCGTTCACGGCCTTATCGTGAACGCAAAAGCGGCGAAACCCTGCCTGCGATCCGGCGCCGCGCCCGATCCACGCTCCGGTTCCGCCGCTCTTGCCCGGACGATGAAGCTGTCCGTGCCAGAGCGGCGGCTTGGTCGAACCGGATTCTGGCGGTGCCTCGAGCGGGGTTGGTGCTGGATCATGCCTGTTGGTAACACATATGTTACCATAAGCCCTGTTGCGGCACCCCGCCGTTTCATTTTTCGATAATGCATCGCTCCGCGCTCGTTTTCCGTCAACGTATCGCTCCACGACCCATTACGTCGCAGCGCCGCGCTTACAATGGCGCCACGCTTTCACCGATCCCGCCAAAGGACTCCGCACCATGAAAATGACTACCGAAGAAGCCTTCATCAAGGTCCTGCAACGCCACGGCATCGAGCATTCGTTCGGCATCATCGGCTCGGCGATGATGCCGATCTCGGACCTGTTCCCGGCCGCCGGTATCACCTTCTGGGACTGCGCCCACGAGGTGAACGCCGGCATGATCGCCGACGGCTACACCCGGGTGACGGGCAAGATGTCGATGGCCATCGCGCAGAACGGACCGGGCATCACCAACATGGTGACGCCAATCATCACCGCGTACTGGAACCACACCCCGCTGCTGCTGGTGACGCCGCAGGCGGCGAACCGCACCATCGGCCAGGGCGGCTTCCAGGAGATGAAGCAGCTCGCGCTGTTCCAGGACTGCGTCTGCTACCAGGAAGAGGTGCGCGACCCGGCGCGCATCGCGGAGGTGCTCAACCGCGTGATCCTCAAGGCGCGCCGCGGCTCGGCCCCTGCGCAGATCAACGTGCCGCGCGATTTCTGGAACCAGGTGATCGACATCGAGCTGCCGCAGGTGGTGGACATCGAGCACCCGCGCGGCGGCGAGGCGGCGATCGCCGCGGCGGCGAAGCTGCTGTCGGAAGCGAAGTTCCCGGTGCTGTTGAATGGCGCCGGCGTGGTGCTCTCGGGCGCGATCCCGGCGGCGGCGAAGCTCGCCGAGAAGCTTGCCTCGCCGGTGTGCTGCAACTACCAGCACAACGATGCCTTCCCGGGCACGCACCCGCTTTCCTGCGGGCCGCTCGGCTACAACGGCTCGAAGGCGGCAATGGCGATGATCGCCAAGGCCGACGTGATCCTCGCGCTCGGCACGCGCCTGAACCCCTTCTCCTCGCTGCCCGCCTACCGCACCGACTACTGGCCCAAGGGCGCGAAGATCATCCAGGTCGACATCAACGCCGACCGCATCGGCCTGACCAAGAAGGTCGCGGTGGGCATCCAGGGCGACGCGAAGAGCGTCGCCGAGCAGATCCTCGCCAAGCTCTCGCCCAAGGCCGGCGCCGCCGGACGCGACAAGCGCCTCGCCGAGATCAAGCAGGCCAAGGCGCGCTGGGCGAAGGAACTCGCCACCATGGACCACGAGGAGGACGACTCGGGCACCACCTGGAATGCGCGCGCGCGCAAGGCCGACCCCAAGCGCATGAGCCCGCGCCAGGCCTGGCGCGCCATCATGGAAGCCCTGCCGAAGAACGCGATCATCTCCAGCGACATCGGCAACAACTGCGCCATCGGCAACGCCTACCCGATGTTCGAGGCGGGCCGGCGCTACCTCGCGCCGGGCCTGTTCGGTCCCTGCGGCTACGGCCTGCCCTCGATCCTCGGCGCAAAGATCGGCCGCCCCGACCTGCCCTGCGTCGGCTTCGCCGGCGACGGCGCCTTCGGCATCTCGATGAACGAGATGACCGCCTGCGGGCGCAACGAGTGGAAGCCGATCACCATGATCATCTTCCGCAACTACCAGTGGGGCGCGGAGAAGCGCAATTCCACGCTGTGGTTCGACGACAACTTCGTCGGCACCGAACTGAACGTCGGCGTCGATTACGCGAAGGTGGCCGAGGCCTGCGGCGTCAAGGGGGTGAAGGTCGACACGCCCGCGGCGCTCACCAAGGCGCTCGCCGCCGCGGTCAAGGCGCAGATGAAGGACGGGGTCACCACCTTCATCGAGGTGGTGCTCAACCAGGAACTGGGCGAGCCGTTCCGCCGCGATGCGATGAAGACCCCGGTGGTCGTCGCCGGCATCAGCAAGAAGGACTTCGTGCCGCAGAAGCCGGCGCTCTGAGGCGCCCAGCCGCGCGCGAGCGCGCGAGGCGCCTGGTCGGGCCTCAGCAGGAGGCCGCGAGCACCGCGGCCGTCGCGACGATGTCCTCCACGCTGGCGCCGCGCGACAGGTCCGACACCGGCCGGGCGAAGCCCTGCAGCAGCGGGCCGATGGCGCGCGCGCCGGCGAGGACCTGCGTCAGCTTGTAGGCGATGTTGCCGGCGTCCAGGTCCGGGAACACCAGCACGTTCGCCTGTCCGGCCACCGCGCTTTCGCCCTTCACCTTCTTCGCCGCCACCGCGGGCAGCAGCGCGGCATCGGCCTGCAGTTCGCCGTCGATCGAAAGCAAAGGCGCCCGCGCGCGCACCAGCGCGAGCGCCTCGCGCACCTTGTCCACGCGCGCGTGCTTCGCGCTGCCGTGGGTGGAAAACGACAGCAGCGCGACGCGCGGGGTGTCGCCGAACAGCCGCCTGCGGCTCCCGGCCGCCGCAATCGCGATGTCGGCCAGCATCCCGGCATCCGGGTCGGCGTTCACCGCGCAATCGGCGTACACCAGCACGCGCTCGCCCAGCACCATGAGGAAGAAGCTCGAGGGCGTGCGCATGCCCGCGGCGAGGCCCACGGTCATCAACCCCGCCTCGATCACCCGCGCCGTGGGATGCGCGACGCCGGCGAGCATCGCGTCGGCGTCGCCCGCGCGCACCATCAGGCCGGCGTGGAACAGCGGCTTCTGCACGAAGCGCGGCGCGAGCTTCGGGTTGGTCTCCGGGCGCGCCTCGAGGAACAGCGCGGCGTAGGCGGCATTCCTCGGGTTCGTCGCCGGGTCGATCACCTCGATGCCGTCCAGCGACACCCCGGGCGCGGGTGTGCCGACCAGAACCGGCTGCGCGATGCCCGCGTCGGCAAGCCTGCGCGCGGCCTGCACGATGCGTTCGTCGCCCGCCTCGGGCAGCACGATGCGCTTCGGCGCGGCGCGCGCGCGGGCGATGAAGGTTTCGATCAGGTCCATGTGTTTCAGGCCACGCCCCGGCCCTGCCCCGCCCAGTACTTTGCGCGCAGTGCCTTCTTGTCGGGCTTGCCAAGGCCGGTCACCGGCAGCGCGTCGACGAAGTCCACCGACTTCGGCGCCTGCACCGGCCCCTTGGCCTCGCGCACGCGCGCCATGAGTTCCTCCGGCGGCACCGTGGCGCCGGCCTTCAGCACCACCACCGCCTTCACCGCCTCGCCCCACTTGGCATCCGGCACGCCGATCACCGCGGCGGCGGCCACCGCCGGGTGTTGCGTCAGCACATCCTCGACTTCGCGCGGAAAGACATTGAAGCCGCCGGAGATGATCAGGTCCTTCGAACGGTCGACGATGTAGAGAAAGCCGTCGGCATCCTGTCGCGCGAGGTCGCCGGTGTAGAGCCAGCCGTGGCGCAGCGCCTTCGCGGTTTCCTCGGGCTTGTTCCAGTACCCGAGCATGACCAGCGGCCCGCGCACGCAGATCTCGCCCACTTCGCCGGCAGGCACTTCATGCCCCTCGTCGTCCAGCAGGCGAACCAGGCTGGAACCGACCGCGGTGCCGCAGGAGGCGAGCCGCTCGGGATGGTTCTCCGGGTCGTGCTCGTGGCGGTGCAGCACGGTGACGCAATTGGGCGCCTCGGACTGGCCGTAGAGTTGCATGAACACCGGGCCGAAACGCCGCATGCCCTCCACCAGTCGCGCCGGCGCCATCGGCGAGGCGCCGTAGATGATCAGTTCCATGCTCGAGAGGTCGGCCTGCGCGACGCCCGGATGGTCGAGCAGCACGTAGACCATGGTCGGCACGAGGAACGTACACGTGATGCGGTGGCGCTCCACCAGCTCGAAGAAGCGCTGCGGCTCGAAGCCCTTGGCCATGACGAAGGTGCCGCCGCGGGTCAACACCGCGACGATCATCGCGCCCGCGGCATGGGTGATCGGCGTCATGGCGAGCAGCCGCGTCTCCTGTGGCCAGTCCCATTCGGCAAGCTCGGTCATCACCATGGTCACCTGCACGCGGTGCGAATGCATCACGCCCTTGGGCTTGCCGGTGGTGCCGCCGGTGTAGATCAGCGTGCAGAGGTCTTCCGGCGCGGCGACGCTGTGCAGGGGGCCGGGCGTGAACGCGCTCGCGGCGGCAAGCAGGTCCTCGCCGAAGCCGTTCGGGCCGAGGCCGTAGATCGCCTGCACGCCGGGTACCCGCTTGCGCAGCGACACCGCGCGCGCGGCGAACATGCCAGGGTCCACGACGAGGTGCTGCACACCCGAATCCTCGAGCAGGTAGGCGTGGTCGTCCTCGGAGGCAAGCGGGTGCATCCAGGTCGAGCGCAGGCCCATCAGGTACCCGGCGGCGCTGACGAGGAAGGCCTCGGGCCGGTTCGACGACAGCACCGCGATCGCGTCGCCCTGCTTCACGCCGCGCGCCGAGAGCGCTTGCACCATCTGCGATAGCTGCGCCGCAAACGCGCGGTAGCTGATCGACTGCTCGTCGAGGATGAAGGCGATGCGATCGCCGCCGCGCTGCAGCGCGCGGATGATCAGCTCGCCCATGGTGCAGCCGGCGTAGACGGGGGTGTCCTGCGGGGGCGTGCTCATGGTGCGTCCTCCAGCGTGCCGAGGCGCGCGTGAAACGACACGCGGCGACGGCGGCGCGCGTCAGTATACTGATCCAACCCCATAGCGGAACCACACCCATGGATCTCGGACTGAAAGGAAAGGTCGCCCTCGTCACCGGCGGCACCCAGGGCATCGGCCGCGCCAGCGTCGAGCGGCTCGCCGCCGAAGGCGCGCTCGTCGCGGTCGTGGCGCGCGACGCAAAGCGCCTCGCGGACACCGTGAAGGCGGTCGAAGCTGCGGGCGGCAAGGCGCTTGCGGTGAAGGCCGACGTCAGCCGCGCCGAGGATTGCGCGCGCGCGGTGGAGGAAACGGTGCGCGCGCTCGGCGGGCTGGACATCCTCGTCAACAACGCCGGCACCTCGGCCACCGGGCCGTTCGAGGCCGCCGACGACGCCCTCTGGCAGGCGGATTTCGACCTGAAGCTGTTTGCCGCGATACGGCTTTCGCGCCTCGCGATCCCGCACATGCGGAAAGCGAAGGGCGGGCGCATCATCAACATCACCAACATCGGCGCCAAGCAGCCGAACGCGCGCACCATGCCGACCACGGTGACCCGCGCCGCCGGGCTCGCGCTCACCAAGGCGCTCTCCAAGGAGTTCGCCCCCGAGGGCATCCTCGTCAACACCGTGTGCATCGGCCTGATTCGCGCCGGGCAGCACGAAACCCGCGCGGCGCGCGAGGGCAAGGACGTGGAGACGCTGTACGCCGGCATGGCGAAGACGATCCCGCTCGGGCGCGTCGGCGAGGCGGCGGAAGTCGCCAACGTGATCGCGTTCCTGTCCTCGGCCGCGGCGAGCTACGTCACCGGCACCAGCATCAACCTCGACGGCGGGACCTCGGCGGTGCTCTAGCCGGACGGGCGGCTTTCGTCGGGCGCGAGCATCCGCGCCCGGCGCAGCGGGTCCCGCGGATCGTAGCGCACCTGCACCGTGTCGCCGGGCTCGGGCACCAGCGCGCGCAGGCAGGCGCTGATCTCGCTGCGCACCACGGGCTTCTCGGCCCCCGGCGGCGTGAAGCGGTAGCGCACGCGGTAGCCGGCGACTTCCTGCCAGACCATCAGCACTTCGGCCTCGGCCAGCAGGCCGTGGGCGTCGAGTTGTTCGCGTGCCCGGCGCGCGGCGCGGGCGAGCAGCACGGCGATGAGGATGAACGCGATGCCGAGTCCGCCCAGCACCAGGAGCGCCACCGTCATGACGCCTTCGCCGCCGGCTGAAGCAGGAGGTAAACCGACGGAATCAAGAGCAGGCTGACGAACATCGAGAACAGCAATCCGGACACCATGCACACCGCCAGCGGTTGCAGCATCTCGGCGCCGGTGCCCAGCCCGAGCGCGAGCGGCAACATGCCGGCGACCGTGGTCAGCGTGGTCATCAGGATCGGCCGCAGCCGCAGGCGCGCCGCCTCGACGAGCGCGTCGCGCACCCCGGCGCCGCGCGCGCGCAGCAGCTCCACGTACTCCAGCAGCACGATGGCGTTGTTCACCACCACGCCGATCAGCATGATGACGCCGAGCCACACCGGCATCGACAGCGGCAGCCCGCTCACCAGCAGCCCGATCGCCACGCCGACCAGGGCGAAGGGCACCCCGAGCATGATCACCAGCGGATTGCGCAGCGACTCGTACTGCACCGCCAGCACGACGAAGACCAGGAACAGCGCGAGCCCGGCCAGCGTCAGCACCAGCCGGTTGCCCTTCTCCAGGCTTTCGTAGGCGCCGCCGTAGTAGAGCGTGTAGCCCGCCGGCAGCTCGACCCCGGCGAGGTCCTTGCGCAGCGCGCCGAGCACCTCGCCCAGCGCCCGCTCGCCGGTCAGCGCCGCCTTCACCTCGACGATGCGGCGCTGGTTCTCGCGGCGGATCTCGGCCGGCGCAAGCACCAGTTCCGCGCGCGCCACGTCGCCGAGGTAGACCGCGCGCCGCCCGGCGCGTTCGCCGAACAGCAGCACCGACTCCAGCGCCGCCGGGCTGTCGACGACGCGCGGCGGCAGGCGCAGGCGCACGTCGTAGGCGCGGTCGTTCTCGATGAAGTCGCTGACCACGATGCCGTCGAGCGCGATGCGCAGCGCCCGCCCGACCAGCGCGACGTCGAGCCCGAGTTCCGCGGCCCGCGCGCGGTCGATGCGCACCGCGAACTCCTGGCGCACTTCCTCCGCGGAATGCTGCACGTTGCGCACCCCGGGGTGGGTGCGCAGCCGCGCCGCCAGCCGGTCGCCGATCTCCGCCAGCACCGCAAGGTCCGGTCCCTCGACGCGCACGCTGACGTCCTCGTCCGCGCGCGAGGTGCGCACGCCCCGCACCCCGGCGGGACGCGCCAGCACCTTGATCCCGGCGAGCTCGGCGCGGGTCACCGCGCGGCTGAACGCGCCGACCCAGCGCTCGACGCTGCGCGTGCGCGCTTCCACCGGCACCAGCTGGATGGCGAGGCTGCTGCGGCCCGGGCGCTCGCGCTGGGTGCGGCCGAAGATCGAGCCGCCGGCCACCACCGAGATGCCCTCCACCTCGCCGACCTCGCGGGCGATCGCCTCGATCCGCTGCACGATGGCGTCCATGTCCTCGAGCGAACCGCCCGGATCGGCCAGCAACTGCACCTGCACCCGGCCGTCGTCCATGGTGGGCAGGAAGGCCTGCTTGCCGGCCTGCTGGACAAAGAGCGCGCCGAAGCCGGCGAGCAGCGCCAGTGCCAGCGCGACCACCACCAGCGGCGCGCGCAGCGACCGCGTCACCAGCGGCAGGTACAGCGCCTGCAGCGCGCCCACCAGCCGCTGCACGACACGGGTCACCGCGGAGGGCCGCGTCGCGCGGCCGCGCGCCGCCAGCGTCGGCACCAGCGTCACCGCCACCACCAGCGAGGCGACGATGGCCGCCGAGATGGTGAAGATCAGCTCGCGGAACAGCAGGCCGACCAGGCCGCTGACGAACAGGAACGGCACCACGGCGGCGAGGTTGGTCGAGGTGGCGGCGATGATCGGGCTGGTGACCTCCGCCGCGGCCACTTCCGCCGCCTCCACCGGCTGCTCGCCGTCACGCTGGTGGCGCTCAATGTTCTCCAGCATGACGATGGTGTTGTCGATCAGCAGGCCGACGCCGAGCGCGAGGCCCCCAAGCGACATCAGGTTGAGCGACAGGCCGCCCAGCGCCATCAGCGCGAAGGCGATCATGATCGAGATCGGGATCGCGCTGCCGATGATGAGCGTGCCGCGCAGGCTGCCGAGGAACGCGTACACCACCAGCATCGCGAGCGCCGCGCCGGCGAAGGCCGCGCCGGCGGCGTTGTTGAGCGACTGGCGCACGTACAGCGACTGGTCGGAGATGCGGTCGACGCGCACGTCCTCCGGCACCAGCGCCCGCGCCGCAAGCGAAACCAGGCGCGCGTTCACCGCGTCGGCGACGTCGACCGTGTTCGCCGCGGGCTGCTTTTGCACCGCGATGCGCACGCCCGGCGTGCCGTTGTAGCGCACGCGGATGCGCTCGTCCCGCTGCGCATCGATCACCTCGGCCACCTCGGCGAGCGGCACGCTGGCGCCGCCCGGCAGGGCCACCGGCAGCGCGCCGAGCGCCGCCACGCTCTGCACCCGGCCCGCGGTGCGGCTGGTGTACTGCTGGCCCGGCATCTGCAGCCGGCCCGCGGGCGCGTCGACGTTGCCGCGCGCGATGGCGTTCGCGAGGTCGTCGATCGACAGCCCGAGGCCGGCGAGCCGGCGCTGGTCGGGCAGCACGTGCACTTCGCGCACCAGGCCCCCGCCCACCTCGACCGAGGCCACTCCGGGCAGGTTGAGGAAGTACTTCGCGAACACGTCGTCGGTCCAGCTGCGCAGCGCCGTCATGTCGCGCAGCGGCGAGCTGACGACGAATTCCATCACCGGGATCTGCGCCGGGTCGCGCTTGAAGATGATCGGCGGCTCGATGGTCGTCGGCAGGAAGCGCTTGGCGCGGTCCAGGCGCGTGCTCGCGTCGCGCAGCGCGACGTCGATGTCCTTGCCGTACTCGAAGTAAAGCTCGATCTCCGCGGTGCCCTCGACGGTGGTGGACTCGACGCCGGTGGCATCCTCGGTGATCGCCAGCTGCTCCTCGATCTGGCGCGTCACCTGGTCTTCCATGATGTTGGTGGGCACCGAGAGGTCGATGATGCGCACGCCGATCTCCGGGTAGATCAGCTTCGGCAGCAGGTCGATCGTCAGCCGGCTCAGGGCGAAGGCGCCCAGCACGATCGCGGTCAGCATCAGCATCACGGTGCTCACCGGATGGTGGATGCTCCAGACCGCGACGCCACTGCGGCGCATGGCTCAGTCCCCGCGGGACGGGGTGGCAGCGTCCCCGCGTGCCGGGGTCGCGCCGTCCCCGCCCGGCGCGCGCGCGCTGGCGACGCGCGCGCCGTCGATCGCCACCGGCTTCACCTGTCGCCCGGCCTTCAGCCCGATGAAGCCGCGCGTCACCACGCGTGCGCCCGCAGCGAGGCCGTCGCGGACCTCGACCCGGTCGGCGAGCCGCAGGCCGCTCGTCACGGCGGTGCGCTGCACGCGCCCTTCGGCGTCGAGCGCGAAGACGAACTCGCCCGCGGCGTCGCGCTGCAGCGCCGAGAGCGGCACGATCAGCTGGTCGGCGACCCCGGTCGACAGGGCGACCCTGCAGAACTGCCCGGCGCGCGCGCCCTCGGGCACCGGGTCGAGCGTCACCTCGACGCGCCCGGTGCGCGACACCGGGTCGACCGTGGGATGGATGCGCACGATCCGGCCCTGGTGCGGCGCGCTGCCGAGCGCGTCGATGCGCACCTCCGCCGTGTCGCCGACCTTCAGGAGCGGCATCACCAGTTCGGACACCGTCACGTCGGTGACCAGGCGCGAGGGATCGATCACCGTCAGCAGGTGCGTGTGGCGCGCCGTGGCGTTGCCGGGATCGACCAGCCGCTGCGCGACCACGCCGTCGAAGGGCGCGGCGATCGTCATGCTCTGCAGGCGTGCCTGCAGCAGCCGCTCCTCGGCGCGCGCCACCTCGAGCACCGTGGCGACGCGCGACACCGCGTCCTCGCTGACGAAGCCCTTCGCCTTCAGCTGCCGGTTGCGCGCGAGGTCGAGCTCGGCCTGCATGCGCGTGGCCGCCGCCTTGTCGAGTTGCGCGCGCAGAATGCGGTCGTCGTAGCGCAGCAGCACCTCGCCGGCGCGCACGCGGTCGCCTTCGCGCGCGCCGACCATCGTCAGCCGGCCCTCCTCCTCGTTGACCAGCCTGACCTCGCGCAGGGCGCGCAGGCTGCCGGCGCGGGTCGGGGTATAGGCGAGGCGGCCCGGCTGCGCGGTCGCGAGTTCGACGAGGTGCGCCGCCTCCGCCTTCGCCGGCGACTTTGGCGGCGGCGCGCCGCCGGGGTCGGCGCCGCAGCCGGCGAGGACGAGAAGCAGCGCGAGCGCGCGCAGGCTTCCGGCGCGGCGCGTTGCGCCGACAGGTTCGCGCGTCGCGCCGACGGATTCGCGCGTAGCGCTCAGGCCCCGTACGCCCCGACGATGGTCACCGACGAGACGTTCTGGCTCGGGAAACCGCCGAGGTTGTGCGTCATGCCGAATACCGGCGAGGGCCGCTGGCGCTCGCCGGCGCGGCCCTGGAGCTGGGTGTACATCTCGTAGAGCATGCGCAGGCCCGAGGCACCGATCGGGTGGCCGAAGCACTTCAGCCCGCCGTCGATCTGGCAGGGGATCTTGCCCGAGGCGTCGTAGAAGCCGTCGAGGATGTCGTTGATCGCCCGGCCCTCTTCCGAGATGCCGAGGTCTTCCATGGTGACGAGTTCGGTGACCGAAAAACAGTCGTGCACCTCGAACATCGAGATCGCCTTCCGCGGATCGTCGATGCCGGCCTCGTGGTAGGCGCGCTTTGCCGCCGCGCGGGTGGTGGCGAAATACGAGCCGTCCCAGCCGTCGTACTGCACTTCCTGGCCGTTGGACACCGCGAGCTGCAGCGCCTTGACGCCGACGAGGTCCTTCTTGCCGAGCGCGCGCGCGATCTCCGGCGTGGTGACGATGGCGCAGGCCGAGCCGTCCGACACGCCGCAGCAGTCGTACAGGCCGAGCGGGTCGGCGACCATCGGCGCCTTCAGCACGTCCTCCTCGGTGATCCTGTTGCGCAGGTGCGCCTTCGGGTTCTTCGCCCCGTTGTCATGGCTCTTCACCGAGATGTGCGCCATGGCGCGCTTCAGGTCCTCGGCATTCACCCCATGCTTGGCGCGGTAGGCCGCCGCCAGCTGCGCGAACGAGCCCGGCGCCGAGATGTTGGCCCAGAAGAAGTTGTTCAGGCCGCCACGGCCGCGCTGCGGCAATCCGCCGTAGCCGGTGTCCTTGAGTTTTTCCACGCCGAGCGCGAGCGCGATGTCGACCGCGCCCGAGGCCACGGCATAGACCGCGCCGCGGAAGGCCTCCGTCCCCGTGGCGCAGTAGTTCTCGACCCGCGTCACCGGGATGTAGGGCAGGCGCAGCGTCTTCGCCAGCGGCACGCCGGACTTGCCGACGTGCTGCTCCTCGATCGCGGTGCCGAACCAGGCGGCCTCGATTTGCTTCCTCTCGATGCCGGCGTCCTTCAGACCTTCCTCGAAGGCCTCTACCATCAGGTCCTCGGCGTTGCGATCCCAGCGCTCGCCGAACTTCGAGCAGCCCATGCCGAGGATGACAACTTTGTCGCGGATTCCGGTAGCCATGTTTGCCTCCTTTGCGAAAAAGGGGTCAGACCCCTTTTCCTTCAGATTGCCTTCCTGAAAAAGGGGTCAGAGCCCTTTTTCGTCGCGTACATCCTACAGCGCCGGCGCGTTCATCGAAAAAGGGCTCTGACCCCTTTTTCTTCGACCACCTCGACTGGAAAAGGGGTCTGACCCCTTTTTTACGTCGGGGCAGCCTTCCAGAAGTAGCGCACGAACCCGCGCGCGCGGTCGTGCTCCTTGATGCGGAACATCATGCGCATCGGCATGCCGACGTCGACCTTGCCCTCGTCGACGTCGGTGAAGTCGGCCATCATGCGCCCGCCGGCATCGAACTGGATCATGCCGTAGTACTGCGGCGGGCTCGGGCTGTAGGTAAGCGAATCTGCGGTGTACGACAGCACCTTGGCAGTGAGGCCGGCGAACGGCTGGTCGTCCTGCGAATCGAGCGCGTTGCACTCGGGCTTCACGCAATAGCGCCCGCGCGGGAACTGCAGGGTGCCGCAGGCGCGGCAGCGCCCGCCGACGAGGCCGGTGATCATGTCGCGGTTGCGGTACATCGTGGTGAGCGGCGTGCCCTTGTCGCCCTCGGAACGCATGCCGCGGTCGAGCACGATATGGTCGTTGAAGGCGAGGAAACGCAGGTAGTTGG
Organism: Burkholderiales bacterium; assembly: GCA_036526195.1. Taxonomy (GTDB): domain Bacteria; phylum Pseudomonadota; class Gammaproteobacteria; order Burkholderiales; family SG8-39; genus DATCYZ01. The sequence goes on along the minus strand of DATCYZ010000159.1, from coordinate 877 downwards.
TTTCCTCCTTGCGCCGCGCGAGCGCCGCCTTCACCCCGCCGCCCGCGCGCGGCTGCGCGATCGCGTCGGTCGCTTCGAACAAGAGGGCGTCGCAGCCCTGCCCGAAGGCGATGACGAGGATCCGGTCGCCCGGCTTCGCGTCCTCGAGCGCCTGCGCGAGCATCAGCAGCGGGTGCGCCGCGCCGGTGTCGCCGCAGGTCGCGGCCAGCGTGTCGCGCACCGCGCCCTCGGCGATGCCGGCGCGCTTCGCCACCATCGGCCCGACGCGCGACAGCGTGCACGGCATGCAGAAGTGCGTCACCGCCCCGGCCTTCGCGCCCGCCTGCTGCATCAGCGCCGCGATCGCCTGCGGCACGATCTTCAGGTAGCCCTCGTCGCGGATCCATCGCTCTTCCCAGCCGTAGTCGTGTGCCGCGTCGGAGGCGCGGAAGTTCGAGACGAAATCCACCGTCTCGCTGTGCGCGCCGAGCAACCGGGCGACCGGCGCGCCGCGACCGACGAGCATCGCCGCCGCGCCGTCGCCGTAGTGCATTTCCTGCGGGCTGGCGGCCTTGGCGAGGCGATGCTCGCCCGCCACCACCAGCGTGTCCTTGCCCGCGCCCGCGGCGAAGGCCATGGCGAGCGCCGAACTGCCGGCGCGCTGGCTGCCGGTGACGTCGAGCACCGCCAGCGCCGAGCCGAGGTTCAGCGCATTGGCGACGATGCCGGCGTTCTGCCGGTCGCTGTAGGGGTGCGTGGTCGAGGCGAGCAGCAATCGGCCGAGCGTCGCGCGCTCGCGCCCCGCGAGGCAGTCGCGCGCCGCCTCCACCGACATGGTGATCGCATCCTCGTCCCAGTGCGCCATCGCGCGCTCGCCCTTGCCCAGGCCGCGCAGGCC
>DATCYZ010000158.1:0-19398 GCA_036526195.1 Burkholderiales bacterium | reverse complement strand
CATCGCCAGCTGTTGGGCGCGCCAGGCCGGATCCTGCGCTGTTGCGGACAGCCGATGGAACGCGTCTCCCTGTCGCGCGTTCACGACCACGTTTCTCCCGTCCGTGCGCAGCCGGGAGAACAACTCGAGCATCCCCGCGTCGCTGCCGCCGAGTTCATAGACATACCGCGTGCTCGCCGATTCGCCCACGATGGCGTAGGCCTGCGGCGCGCCGCGCGGTCCGGTGACGAAGCAGCGCACGCGTGTCGCGGACACCGGGACGACGCTGTACCAGGACGGGTCGCGCGCGACGCGCATCTCGAGGGCGTGTCCGGCGAGTGCCTCGACCTGCGCGACGTCCTCCGTGGGGGACGGCACAGATCCGCCCGCCAACGCAGGCGCCTCGCAGGCGATTCCGCAATCGCCCGCGCGCCAGCCGAGCCGCCGGTAGAACCCGGGCGTCGTTGTCCAGAGGACGCAGAACGCGCTGCCCCGTGCGCGTGCCGCCTCGACGGCGCGCCCGACGAGGCGCGAGGCGTGGCCCGCGCCCCGGTGCTCCGGATGGGTCGCGACAAACCCGACCATGCTGCCCGCGTGCGCCGCGGTGCCCGCGCGCAGGACGAAGGGCCTGGACACGGTCGCGGCGACGACCCGGCCCGCGTGCCGGGCGACCTGCAGGCGCGCCGGACTGTTCGCGGCGAAGAGCGGCGCATAGCGCGCCGCGATCGTGCCTTCGCGTCCCCGGGCGCGCAGGAACACCGAATCGAGGAGCGCCAGCGCCTGTGCAATTTCGCCCGGCCGGGCCGGGCCCGCGTCTGCGGTGTCGCTCAAGCCCCGTCCCGGATGCAGGCGGCAATGCGTTCGGCGTCCGCGGGGGACACCCAGGGCCCGCAGGGGACGCACAGGTTCTCCCGATCAAAAAATTCGACGCCCGGCAGGCGTTGCGGGCGGCGCACGCCCGCGAATCCCGAGTACCCGTCGTTCCTTACATGCAGGCGTTGCGCGCCGATGCCGGCGGCGTGCAGGCGCGCGACCAGGGCGTCGCGCCGTGTTGCGCGCAGCGCGTAGGTCCAGTAGCCCGAGACGGCGTCGCTGCGCCGCGCGAGGCGCCGCACCCCGGGCACGTCGGCCAGGGCGCGGTCGAAATAACGGCCGTTGCGCCGGATGGCCTCGATCAGGCCGGTGGCGCGCTCGAACTGCCGCGCGATCAGCGCCGCGTCCAGTTCGTTCATCGGGAAGTTCCATCCGGGCTCGACGATATCGCTCGCCGGGTTCAGGTCGCCGGAGGGCAACCGGAAGCTCGCGGCATCGATGCCGAAACGCCGCAGGCGCGTCGCGCGCGCGCGCTGGTCCGGTGGCAGCATCAGTGCGGCGCCGTCCACCGTGGAGATCTGGCGCACCGGGCCGAAGGCATAGACGGTGTAATCGGCGCCCTGACCACCGAGCGGGCGGTCGGCGACGGTCGCGCCGAACGCCTCGGTGGCATCCTCGATGAGCGGCACCTGCCGCGCGCGGCACAGGGCGGCGAGGGCTTCGGTCGGGCCCACGTCGCCCGCCCAGTGGTAGAGCAGCACGGCACGGGTGCGCGGCGAGAGGGCCGCCGCGACGTGCGCCGCGGTCGGCATCCCGGTGTCCGGATCCACGTCGCACCACGCGGGGTGTGCGCCGAGATTCACGATCGGCGAGGTGGTCGCCAGGCAGGCCAGCGGCGACACCACGACCTCGTCGCCGGCCTTCACCCCGGCGAGGTGCAGGGCAAGCGTCAGTGCCGCGGATGCATCGCGCACCGCCACCGCCGGAGATCCGAAATGGTCCGCCCAAGCGGCTTCCAGCGCGGCCACCCTCGGACCTTGCGCGAGCCGGCCGCTGGCGAGCACGGTGGCCGCGGTTTGCGCGGCGTCCACCGGCAACTCGACGCGAAACAGCGGAATCGTGCCGGACATCGGCCTACCAGCCCTCGCGCAGCGCGTCGCGGATGCGCTCGCGCTCTTCGTCGCCGACCCACCAGCCGCAGGGCAGGTGCAGCGTGCGCGCGCTCCAGCGGTCCACGCCCGGGAGATCGCGCCGGCTGTCGCGAAACACGCTGTGCAGGTCGTTTCTGCGGTGCACGGTGCCGCAACCGATGCCGCGCGCGGTGAGTGCGCGCTCGAGCGCGTCGCGCCGCTCCGCCAGCACCGTGTAGAACCAGTAGGCCGGCTCGGCCTGCGCGTCCCATGTGCAGCACTCGATGCCATCGATCCCGGCAAGCGCCTGATCGAACCAGCGTCCGTTCTCCACGTGCCGCGCGATGGCCGCACCGACATGCTCGAGCTGCACCAGACCGATGGTCGCGTTGACGTTGTTCATGTGGTACTTGAATCCCGCCTCGCGCACGTCGAGTTCGAGGCGCGCGGCCTTGCGGTCCATGCCGAACCAGCGCAACAGCCGGCCGCGCTCGCGGTCCGCCTCGCGCCGGCAGGCCAGCATGCCGCCGTCGACCGTGGTCAGGTGCTTGATGGCCTGCAGGGAGTACATGCAGTAGTCCGAGTCGACGCCCACGGGCGCGCCGCCATAGCGCGCGCCGAGCGCATGCGCCGCGTCCTCGATGACCGGCACGCCGGCGGCCTGCGCCACGCGGTGGATCGCCGCCATCGGCGCAGGGATGCCGCCGTAGTGCACCACCAGCACCGCGCGCGTGCGCGGCGTGATGCAGGCGGCAACCGAATCGGCGTCCAGGTTGCCGTTCATCGGGTCCACGTCGGCCCACACCACGCGGGCGCCCGCGTGCAGGATGGCGAGGTTGCTCGGCTCGGCGGTGATCGGCGTGCTGACGACCTCGGTCTCGGGGCCGGCGCCGGCGAGCAGCATCGCGACATGCAGCGCCGCGGTGCCGGAACAGAAGGACAGGGCGTGGTCGATGCCGGCAAATGCGGCGAAGCGGCGCTCGAACTCGGCGACCGGCTCGCCCTCGGAAATCTGCCCGCTGTAGAGCACCGATTCGAGGCGCGGCATGAGCGCGTCCCGCGGCGCCATGAACACCTTGAAGAGCGGAATCGGCGGCGGCGCACTCACGCGGGAATTGTAGCGGAACCGTCCGGGGCGACCGCGCTGCGGGTCACCTCCGGCGGCGCCTGCCTCAGGGGCGCGTCAGCCAGGCCTGGTGGTGCGCGTTGGTCTGCGCGCGAAGTCCGTGCGCCGCGCAGAAGGCGTCGATCGCGCGCCGCGCGCCGGGCCAGTTGTAATCGTCGCAGACGATGACACCGCCCGCGACCAGCCGCGGGTAGAAGTACTCGAAGCAGGCGCGGGTCGGCGCGTGCAGGTCGACGTCCACATGCACGAATCGATAGCGCGCCTCGGGCAGCGAGGCGAGCGACTGCGGAATCCATCCCGGATGCAGGCGCAGCTTCGGGAACCCGGCGAGGTTCGCGCGCACGGTCTCGAGCGAGGCGGCGAAGGCGCCGGCCTGCCGCATCGGCGCAACATCGCCCGATGCCGGCGCGTCCGCCGGGGTGGCGTCCTCGGCAGACGGCGGGCTCAGTCCGGCGAACGAGTCGAGCACCGTGAAGCCGCTGCCGTCGAAGGCCTCGTCCCAGAGCGCGAGGTAGCGACACAGCACCCAGGTCGACAAACCGCGATAGCAGCCGCATTCGGCGATCTCGCCCTCGAGCGGAAGGACGGCGTCGAGGCGTTCGACCAGCCGGTAGAAGCGCAGGCGCCGCTCGGCGGGGAAGGGAAAGGTGCCGGTGGCACGCAGTCCGGCGTGGTAGATGCCGTCGAACTCCGGATCGCATTCGGGCTCCCGGGCCTCGCAGTGTGTGCGGAACACGGACACCGCGGCATCGATATCGCCCAGTTCGTGCAAGGCCCGCGTCCGCGCCCAGGCCAGCGCCGCGAGGTAATCCGGCGCCGCGCCCGTCGCGGACGCCTGCAACACGCGCAGCAGCGCCTCGGCCTCCGCCCAGCGACCCGTGGCGAGCAGCGCGTCGGCTTCGGCGAGGCGCGGATCGCTCATTCGAAGCGCAGCGCCTCCACCGGGTTCAGCCGCGCGGCCTTGCGCGCCGGATAGAAACCGAAGAACACGCCGATCACGAAGGCGAAGGCCACCGAGAGCACGATCGACTCCGGCGAGAGCAGGATGCGCCACCCGGCGAGCGAGCCCACCGCCAGTGCGCCGCCGACGCCGAGCGCGACGCCGATCAGCCCGCCGATGAGCGAGAGCGTCACCGCCTCGACCAGGAACTGACCGAGGATGTCGCGGGTGCGCGCTCCCACCGCCATGCGCAGCCCGATCTCGCGCGTGCGCTCGGTGACCGAGACCAGCATGATGTTCATGATGCCGATGCCGCCGACCACCAGCGAGACCGAGGCCACGGCGGCAAGCAGCAGGGTCAGCACCTTGCTGGAGGCTTCCTGCGCCGCCATCACCTCGGCGAGGTTGCGCAGCGAAAAATCGTCGTCCGTGCCCGGCGCAAGCCGGTGCCGCTGGCGCAGGAGCGCGGTGACCTGCTCAGCCACCGGCTTGGTGTCGACGCCATCGGCCACCTTCACCCAGATGGTGCTCACCGAGCGCTGCTTGGCCGGGTTGGTCGAGCCGATGACCCGGTTGCGCGCGGTGTTGAGCGGCATCAGGATGATGTCGTCCTGGTCGGTGCCCATCATGCTCTGGCCCTTGTTCTCGAGCACGCCGATGACGGTGAACGGTACGCGGCGGATGCGGATCGTCTGGCCGACCGGATCGGTGCTGCCGAAGAGCTGCTTCACCACGGTCTGCCCGAGGATGCAGACCTTGCCCGCGCCGGACATCTCCGCGGGCTCGAAGACGCGACCCGAAACCAGCGCCCATTGCCGCACGTCGAGGTAGTCCGGCGTGGTGCCGTAGATCTGGGTCGACCAGTTGGTGTTGCCCCAGATCACCTGCGCGCCGCCGCGCACCGCGGGGGCGGCCAGCGCATCCGGGATCTCGCGGTTGATCGCGTTCGCGTCTTCCTCGGAAATCGTGTAGTTCGTCCCCACGCCGAGCCGCACGCCGCTCTGGGTGCGCGCACCCGAGAGGATCAGCAGCAGGTTGGAGCCCAGGGCCCGGATCTGCTCCTCGACGCGCTGCTGCGCGCCGGCGCCGACCGCGATCATGACGATGACCGCGGCCACGCCGATGATGATGCCGAGCATGGTCAGCACGCTGCGCAGCTTGTTGATCGCGAGCGCGCGCAGGGCGATGCGAAGCAGCGCGCCGAGGCTCATGCCGCCGCCGCCTCGCCGGCGAGCAGCGCCTCCGCGTCGACCGGCGCCTGCCGCAGGTCCTCCACCAGGTGGCCGTCGCGGAAGCGCAGCAGGCGTCCCGCGAAGCGCGCGATGTCGGGTTCGTGCGTCACCAGCACCACGGTCATGCCCTGGCGATTGAGGGCCTGGAACAGCACCATGAGCTCCAGGCTGGTGCGCGTGTCGAGCGCGCCGGTCGGCTCGTCCGCGAGGATCAGCAGCGGCCGGGTGACCAGCGCGCGCGCGATCGCCACGCGCTGCTGCTGGCCGCCGGAGAGCTGGGCGGGCTGGTGTTGTGCGCGCTCTTCCAGGCCCACCCGCGCAAGCATCTCCATGGCGCGGGCGCGGCGCTCGGACGCCGGCACGCCGGCGTAGACCAGCGGCAGTTCCACGTTCTCGACCGCCGGGGTGCGCGCCAGCAGGTTGAAGTTCTGGAACACGAAGCCGATGTTGCGGTTTCGCGCCACCGCGAGCTCGTCCGTGGAGAGTTGCGCGACCGGCCGCTCGCCCAGCGTGTACTCGCCCGAGGTGGGGCGATCGAGGCAGCCGAGCAGGTTCATGAAGGTCGACTTGCCCGAGCCCGAGGGGCCCATGACGGCGACGAATTCGCCCGCCGCGATCTCGACGCTGACCCCGTCGAGCGCGCGCACCACGTTGTCGCCCATCCGGTAGAGCTTGCGCAACGCGCGCACCCGCATGATGGGCTCGGCCATCAGAAGAACCGGCCGCGCAGCCCCGGGCCTTCGCGTTTCTCCGGCTGCGCCGGTCCGAGGATCACCTCCGCGCCTTCCTTGAGCGTGTCGCCCACCAGTTCCGTGCTGGTGCCGTCCGACAGGCCGATGCGCACCTCGACCGGCACCGGCTTCGTTCCCTGCAGCACCCAGAGGCGACCGGTCGCGGCCCGGCCGCGCGCACCGAGCTCGGCAATCAGCCGGTCGTAGGCGGGCCGCTGGTCGGGCCGCAGGACGGTCGCAATGCGGTCGCGCAGTTCGGCGCGCAGGCGATCGAACTTCCGGCGGCGCTCGGCCGCGTCCGCGATCTCGCGCAAGGGGGCAAACTGGCTGCGCGACTCGGCGAAGATTGCATCGATCTGCGCGATCTGCGTCGCGTCCGGCTTCACGTCCTCAACGATGCGCTTGCGGAAGTTCTGCATGGCCTGGCCGCCCTGCGCGCCCCCGGCGCCCGTGGCGCCGCTTGCATCCGCCGCCTGCGCCGCGGGCTTCAGCTCGCCTGCGTCCGCGGGCCGGAAGCGAAGCGCCGCGTTCGGCACCTTGAGCGCGCTCTCGCGCTGGTCGACCACGATGCGCACGTTTGCCGTCATGCCGGGCAGCAGCGCGAGATCCGGATTGGCGGCGGAGATCACGACCGTGTAGCTGACCACGTTCTGCACGTTCTGCGGCGATTTCCGGATCTGGCCGATCGTGCCCTCGAAATTGCGCCGCGGAAACGCGTCGACCGTAAAGGTGGCGCGCTGGCCGACCTTCAGGCGACCGACATCGGCTTCGTCGATCGCCGTCTCGACCTGCATGTCGTGCAGGTCGCGGGCGATGGTGAAGAGCACCGGCGCCTGCAGGCTCGCGGCCACCGTCTGGCCGGCGTCGACGTTGCGCAGGATCACCGTGCCGTCCACCGGCGCGCGGATGATCGTGCGGTCGAGGTCGACCAGGGCCTGCTTGAGCAGCGCCTCGCGCTGCTTGACCGCGGCCTCGGCGCTTGCGACCTGCGCCGCATTCACGCCGATCTGTGCCTCGACCGCGCGCAACTGCTCGCGCGTCGCCTCCGCCAGCGTCTGCGCCTTGTCGCGCTCCGATGGCGAAATGAAACCCTTCTCCACCAGGGATTTCTTGCGCTCGAAGTCGCGGACGGCTTCCGCGAGGTTGATGCGCACCCGCGCGCGTTCGGCTTCCTGCGCGATGACGCCCGAGCGCTGCACCGCCACCGCGCTGCGCGCCGCATCCAGGTCCGCGCGCGCCTGCGCCACGCGCAACTCGAAGGTCGAGGGATCGATGCGCGCGATCACCTGGTTCTCCTTCACCGGCGTGTTGAAGTCCGCGTTGATCTCCTTGATCTGCCCGGAGACCTGCGAGCCGACCTGCACCGTCGTCACCGCCGCCAGCGTGCCGCTCGCGGCCACCGTCGCGGCGATCGGTCCGCGCTCGACCTTGGCGAAGCGGTAGCCCGGCTGCTTGCCGCCGTCGCGGGACTGGACCCACGCGGTGCCGCCGACGCCGGCGGCGACCAGCAGGGCGATGGGCAGGATCCAGCGAAGGGCTTTTTTCATGGAGATCGGGCGGGGGAGGTCGCGCGGAATGATAGCGGACTGCGGGGGCGGGGTCGGGGGGATTACATTCCGTTAACAAGGTGCGCGAGAGGCAAGGGCATTCGGCGGTTTTGCTTTTCCAGACCGCCCCTTATGTGCTGGACGGCTTCATCGTCCAGCACATAAGGGGCGGAACCCTGCCTTCGATCCGTCCCTGCGCCGAATCGCAGGCAAAGTTTCGCCCCTTTTGCATGGACGATGAGGCTGTCCATGCAAAAAGGGGCGACTGGTTAAAAGCAACCCCTTTCGGGGCCGGGTGGTGTCCCCCTCAGGCCATCCCCGCATTCCCGTCCATGCCGATCAGCCGCGGGAGGTTGAGCTTCACCGGGGTAATCGTCTTCTTCGAGCGCAGGTAGCCGCCGACCACGTCCCAGACCGGCTCGCCGGTCGCGCCTTCGGCCACCGGCGCCCAGCCGGCCACCTTGTAGCGCCGCGCGGCTTCCAGCGGCTTGCCGCCGAGGCGCATGTCGCTGATGCGCTTGCCGATGTCGGCGAGCGGGTCGCAGGCCCAGGTCAGGCCGCCGACGCGCACCATGTCGCCGCCCTGCTGCAGGTAGGGGTCGGGGTTGAAGAGGTTGTCGGCGACGTCTTCGAGAATCACCTTGATCTGCTCGCCGCTGATCTCGTTCAGCGTCGTGGCCGGGTAGGTGATCGCGGTCTGGTCCATCAGGTGCTCGAAGGTGATGGCATCGCCCGGCAGGAGCGAGGTGCCCCAGCGAAACCCGGGCGAGAAGGCGATCTCGGCGCCCTTTACCTCCATCAATGCGTTCAGGATCATCTGGTCGATAGTGCCGTTGAAGTTGCCGCGCCGGTAGAGCAGTCCCTCGGTGACGGCGAGCTTCTCGGACAGCTTCGACGCGTAGGGCGCGCGCACCTTGTCGATGTAGGCGCTCATGGCCGCGTCCGCCGGCAGCAGGTTGGCGAACACCGGCAGCAGGCGATAGCGGAAATCCTGAAGCTTGCCGTCGCGCACGTCGAGGTCGAGCACGCCGAGGAACTTGCCGTTCGAGCCCGCGTTGGTCACCAGGGTGCGCCCGCCGGGGTTCTTGACGATGGTCGGGGCGGGCACGCCGTCGTGGGTGTGCCCGCCGAGGATGGCGTCGATGCCGCGCACCCGGCCAGCGAGCTTCAGGTCGACGTCCATGCCGTTGTGCGAGAGCAGCACCACGAGTTTCGCCCCTTTGGCGCGCACCTCGTCGACCATCTGCTGCAGCCGGGTTTCCTGGATGCCGAAGGTCCAGTCCGCCACCATGTGGCGCGGGTTGGCGATCGGCGTGTACGGGAAGGCCTGGCCGATGACGGCAATCGCCACGCCGTTCACGCTGCGCAGGGTGTAGGGCGAGAACACCGGGTCCTCGAAGTCCGTGGTCTTGACGTTCTGGGCGACGAACTCCATCGGCGCGATCTCGCGATCGACCGCCTCCTTGACGCGCTTTGCGCCGTAGGTGAACTCCCAGTGCCCGGTGAGGATGTCGGTGCCAAGCAGCTTCTGCGCGCCGATCATGTCCGCGCCCTTTGTCCACAGCGCGGTGGCCGATCCCTGCCAGTTGTCGCCGCCGTCGAGGAGCAGGGCATTCGGCCGGCTGGCACGCAGGCGCTTCACCAGCGTGGCAAGGTGCGCGTAGCCGCCCACCTTGCCGTAGCGGCGCGCCGCCGCCTCGAAATCGAGGTAGGTGAACGCATGGGCGGACGCGCTGCCGGCCGGCAGGCCGAACTGCTTGAGCAGCGCCTCGCCGACCAGGTGGGGCGCCTTGCCGAGCGCTTCGCCGACGCCGAGGTTCACGTTCGGCTCGCGGAACCAGATCGGCAGCAGCTGCGCATGCACGTCGGTGACATGCAGCAGCGACACGTTGCCGAATCTCGGCAGGTCATAGAGCTCTCCGGCCGCCTGGGCGGTGGACAGCCCGGGGCGCAGGCTCGCGCCGGTCGCGGCCGCGAAGGCCATGAGTCTCAGGAAGTCGCGTCTTTGCATGGTGTCGGTCCGGTCATGAAAAACGGGGCTTGGCGAATGCCAAGCCCCGTCGGGTGGGGTTGCGGGGCCGGGGGGCTTACTTGTTCACCGGCGAGGCCGGATCCAGCAGGTAGGCGATCAGGTCCCGGATCTGGGCGTCCGTCAGCGTGCCCGAGTGCCCGAAACGCGGCATGCCGGAGCACAGGTTGTACGCCTTGGAGTTCCAGATCTTGCCGTACAGGTACTTCTGCGTGTCGGCGCCGCTGCCGCGCACCTTGCCGAAGCCCTTCAGGCTCGGGCCCAGTGTGCCGAAGGAGACTTCCTCGGGCGAGAGCTGGTGGCAGTTGTAGCAACCGCCGCCATTGTTGGTGCTCGGCGGACGGTTCCAGGTCATGCCGCGCCCGTCGGCCGCGATCTTGGCCCCCTTCTTCCAGTCGCCGATCATGTTGCCGGTCGGGAACGGGATGGTCTTCATCTGGTCGGCCTCGAGGGCCTTGGCCAGTTCCGCAGGCGGCTTGTCGTCCGTCTGGGTGCAGATGCGCTGCACCGCGTCCTGCACCACCCATTCGGCTTTCGCCTGCCCCTTGGTGTGGAAGTCGCGCTTGTGCACGGAGATCACACCCCGGTCGGTCGGGTCGGCCATGGCGGCCGTCGGCACGAGCAGCGCCGCTGCGATGGCGATCGAAATCAGTTTCATGGTCTTCATGGTCGCCTCCTTAGCGCTTGGTGCCGGGGCCGGCATAGGGCACGCCCTTCACCACGTCCGCCATGTAATGGGTCAATGCCACGGTAGCCTCCGAGGCGAAGTTCGGCTCGGGGAAGCGCATTTGCCGGTAGCAGTCGTTGATGCGCCATTGCATCGTCTTCAACTGGCTGTTCGAGACGCGGTACGCAGGCCAGGTGGTGTACGAACCCGCGCCGCCCTTCGGGCTGCTCAGCACCGGCAGGTCCTGCATGCGGATGCGCTTGCCGTCCTCGCCGTGGCAGCTGGCGCAGGAGAAATCCCAGGCGCCGGCACGATAGAAGAAGATCTCCTTGCCGAGCGCGATCGACTCCTTTTCCTTCTCGTGCGCGCGACCGGCCGCCATCCTGTGGCCGCGCGACTGGCCGACGATGTAGGACACCAGGTATTCGAACTCGGAGGGCCGGTCGGCATTGCCGAAGACGCGCTTGGTGGCTTCTTCCACCGTGCGGCCCTGCAGCGTCACCATGCAGTGGAGCAGGCGCGACTCGAGGTCCATCACCTTGTCGGCGTCCTTGAAGTAGCGCGGCAGCTTCGCGTAAGCGCCCTTCACCTTGCCGGCGCCGAGGCCCAGGTCGCACTTCTCCAGGGAAACGCTCTTCGGGCCCTGCGGCTTCTTCCAGAGCTCGGCGCCCTGCAGTTCCCACAGTTCCGCGGGGCTGCCTTCGCCGATCATCTTCTGGTACTTCTGGATTTCCTTCTTCGCGTCCTGCGCGAACGCCGGCCACGCCGCCACCGCGGCGAGCGCCACGGTCACGAGTGCGCTGCGGTGAAATGCACGCATCGCCTGTCTCCTCCTCGTTGTGTTGCGGAAGCGCCGGGCGCCCCCTCGGCACCCGGTGCGGACTGCACTGCTCAGGCGACTGCTGCTTCGGTCTTGTTGGTATCGCCCTTGTTGTCGAGCCAGCTGATCTCGACCTTGTCGCCCTTCTTCGCGTCCTTGATGCGGAACGAGAACACCGGGTTGCGCGACACGGCCTGGCTCACCTGGCCTTCGATGACTTTCTTGCCGTTCACCGACACCGTGACGTTCTGGATGAAATGCGCCGGCACCAGTTTGCCATCGCTGCCCTTGCGCTGCCCGGTTTCCATCGGATGCGTCATCAGCACGCGCACTTCCGCGAACCCGCTTTGCGCGGTTGCCCGCGCCTTCATCGGACCTGCCATGATCGTCTCTCCTTTTTCTCAGCCGCCGCAGCCGCCGATGGTGACCTTGACTTCGCGGCTCGCGGTGTAGAACTTGCCGCCGGCTTCCGCGACCACCCTCACATGCGAGGATTCGCCCATCTTCACGTTGATCTTCACGAAGGGCAGCGCACCCGCCAGGAAGTCGAACTGCGCGGTGAACGGGAACGGGTTCTTCTCGATCAGGACCGAGATCGACTTCGTGCCCGGCACGTTGCTGGTCACTTCGATCGGCACGACCGCGCCGTTCTCCGCGATCTGCGGCGCCTCGATGACGATGTCCTTGCTTTCCACGGCATTGGCCGCGCCGATCTTCTGCAGCGCGTCGACCGGCGACTTGGCGGCAAAGGCATCCTTGTTCCAGCTTGCGGCAAGTACCCGCTCCGGCTTGAGCAGCCCGGCCGCGAGCGCCGCGACCAGCACGCCCGATGCGCCGGCGCTCCTCAGCACCACTCTGCGTCCTGCGTCCATGCTTCCTCCTCCTGGTTTCGGGCGGGCTTCGCGGCCCTGTGCCCGTTGGGATACGGGGACCCGGTCGCCGCGCCGTGTCGCGCGACGTGCCTGCGCCTCCATGAAACCATCCTAATCCTGTTCTCTTCTCCGGGAAAGGCTGAATAAATCAATTGTATTTATATACTTATTTGATTCGCGGCGCAGCGCGTGCGGGTCTGCGTCGCCATGTCCCGGAACGGCCGCCGCGCTTTTCCTCCAGCCGGATCGCCTCGATCGACATGCCGCGGTCGACCGCTTTCAGCATGTCATACACCGTCAGCAGGCCGATGGCGGCCGCGGTCAGCGCCTCCATCTCGACGCCGGTGGGTCCGCGGCACTCCGCGCGGGCCTCGATGCGCACCGCCGCCGGCGTGCGCTGGCGGGTGAACTCGACCGCAACGCGGGTCAGCGCGACCGGGTGTGCGAGCGGCACCAGCGACGCGGTCTGCTTGGCGGCCTGGATGGCGGCGATGCGAGCCACGCCGAGCACGTCGCCCTTCTTCGCGCGTCCGGCGGCAAGCTGCCTGAGCGTGGCGGCCTGCATGCGGATGCGGCCGCTTGCCACGGCCACCCGCACCGTGTCCGCTTTTGCGCTGACGTCGACCATGTGGGCACGGCCTTGGCCGTCGAAGTGGGTCAGCGTGCCGGTGCGTCTGCTTGCCACGGGATGGGCGTCCTGTCGCAGGGAACCTCGGGGCGACGACGGTATCATAGTTGCATGCGCATCGCTGCCCGCCTGACGCTCGCGTTCGTCACCGTCACGAGCCTGGTCCTGCCGCGTGCCTTTGGCCAGAACCTTCCGGACCTGGGCGGCCTCGCCGACGGCGCGCTGCCGGCGCGCCTCGAGCAGCGCATCGGCGCGGAGATCATGCGCGACATCCGCCTGCGGGAACCGTCCTACCTGGACGACGCCGAGATCACCGAGTACCTGAACGTCATTGGCGGGCGGCTGGTGGCGGCGTCTCCGGATGTTCGCCAGAGCTTCGAGTTCTTCGCCATTCGCGACAGTTCGATGAACGCGTTCGCCCTGCCCGGCGGCTACATCGGCGTGCATACGGGACTCCTCACCGCGGTCGACTCCGAGTCCGAGCTTGCCTCGGTGCTCGCGCACGAGGTGGCGCACGTCACCCAGCGGCACATCGCCCGCCTGATCGGCGCCCAGCAGCAGATGCAGATCCCGACCATGGTGGCGCTGGCGGCGGCGCTGCTGCTGGGGCGTTCGCGTCCGGATCTCGCCATCGGCGCGGCGGCGGCCGTGCAGGCCGGCGCCGTCCAGTCACAGATCAACTACACCCGCACGTTCGAGCGCGAGGCCGACCGCATCGGGTTCCAGACGCTGTCGAAGGCGGGTTTCGACGCCCACGCCATGGCCGGGATGTTCGAGAAGATGCAGCGCGCGGGCCGGGTGCGCGATGACGGCACGGTGCCGTCCTACCTGCGCACCCACCCGGTGGATACCGAGCGCATCGCGGACGCGCAGAACCGCGCCGCGACGCAGCCCTACAAGCAGGTGCTCGACAGCGCGGATTTCCACTTCGTGCGCGCCGGGCTGCGGGCCGCGCGTGGCGACGCGCGCGAGTCGGTGGCGTCGTTCACCGCCCTGCTGCGCGACGGGCGCTACGCGCGCGAGTCGGCCGCCCGCTTCGGACTGGTGCAGGCGCACCTGCGCGCGCGCCAGACCGCGGAAGCCGCGGCGGAACTGGCGCGCCTGCGTGCCCTGAAAGAGGCGAGCCCCATGATCGACATGCTCGCGGCGGCAGTGCAGCGCGCCTCGGGCGATGCGCGCGCCGCGATTGCCACGCTCGAGGCGGCGCGCGCCAGGCATCCGCAGTACCGGCCGGCGCTGTACGCGCTGGTCGAAGGGCTGCTCGAAGCCGGTCGCGGCGTCGAGGCGCTGGCGGCGTTGGAGGAACCGGCGCGCCGCCACCGCGGCGACGCGCGCCTTGCGCGTCTCAAGGCGAAGACCTACGCGACGCTGGGCCGGCGGCTGCTGCAGCACCAGGCGCAGGCCGAGGCCTACGCCATCGAAGGCAGCCTGGTGGCGGCGATCGACCAGCTGCAGTCCGCCCGCGCCGCGGCGGACGGCGATTTCTACCAGCTCTCGGAAGTCGACGCGCGCCTGCGCGAACTGCGCGCCCTGCATGCGCAGGAACTGAAAGACGCAAAACCGTGAGGCGGCGCACGCCGCCTGCGGCGCTATAGTAACATATCTGTTACTATATGGGCGAAATCAGCGCGCGGTGCTCTCGAGGTAGGCTTCGTAGAGCAGGTCGAAGGTCTTTTCCGCCTCCGCCAGCAGTTCGTCTTCCCCGGCCGCGCGGCGCTGCGCGCCCTTGAGGAGGGTTTCCACGCCGGCGGCTTCGGGCACCTTGTCGCCGCCCGCCTCGAGGAATTGCACGATGGTGCCGATGCGCGCGAGCGCGGGGTCTGCTTCCAGGCGGGCGTGCGCAAGCAGCACCCTGAAGGTCACGCGCTGCGGGGCGCTGGCGAAGCGCGCGCCCTGGAAGCCGAAGCCGAGCGCGTCTGCGGGCGCGGCCTGCCCGGTGTCCAGCCAGCGCAGGCGGGCCTCCGGGTCGATGAAGCGACGGATCAGCCAGGCGCTGGCCAGGCGATCGGCCCAGGCGGGCCGGCGTGTCACCCAGGTGCGCCCGAGGAGCGTGCCGTCGCCGTCCTCGACCACGCCCGGTTGCCCGGGCGAGAACTGGCGCGACTGGATCGCCTGCTCGGCACGGGCCAGGGCGCCCTCGGCGCGCCTGCGCGCCTCGCTCGGGAAATAATCGAGGCCCTGGATGGACTCCAGTTCGCGACGCTGCTTCTGCAGGACGCGGGAAATGGCGCCGGGATCGGAGTGATCGAAGCCCACCGACAGGCTTTCGATCACCTTGGTGAGCGCGTCATAGCGTGCCGCGCGATCGAACAACCGCCGGAATGCCGTCTCCCGCGCCGGGGTCCCGGGCGCGACGTTCAGCACATGGGCCTGTCCCGCGTTCTTGCCGATGTGTTCGGCGAGGCGCTCCGCGGCCTGCCGGTTGGCGGGCGTATCCGGCATCAGGTAGGCGCCTTCGCGCAGCGCCGCGGCGCCCAGCGTTTCCAGGGTGCGCAGCAGGCGCATGCGCACCGCCGGATCCTCGCCCGTAAGTTGCGCGACGATGACCAGCCAGGGCGTGGCGGCGTTCGGTGTCGGGGCGTTCACCGGCCGGCGCCCTCGAATCGGTCATCGGTGTGGATCATCAACGCGTTTGCTCTTTCGTCACGGATTGTCCCGCACGGCTTCCGGGTGCGCCAATCATCGCACTTGCGCCGCGCCCTGCGCCAGCGCCCCGAAGGTCAGCGTTTGAAAGCGCGCGCAAGACATGCGAATCATTATCCTACGCGCGGACCGGAGTCGTCGGCGGCGCCGGGCCATCCCGCGCGGCGCGCCGCGGCACGGTACGCGTCCTCGAGGTCGCGCGTGAAGCCTGCGGCGTCGGCCAGACGCGAGGCGGACACGCGCGCGCGCAGCCCGGCGCGCGTGCGCGCGAGCGCCACCGGGTCCGCGGCGAGGCGCGCCGCGGCATCGATGTAGGCCTCGACGTTGGTGGTGAACCATTCGCTGCATCCGGCGGCGCCGAGCACGCTCGCGCCAAGTCGTCCGCCGATCCGCGGCACGCCGAGGCTCACCACCGGGACGCCCATCCACAGCGCCTCGCAGGTGGTCGAGGCGCCATTCACCGGAAACGCATCGAGCGCGATGTCGACCCCGGCGTACGTCTTTGCGAAGGATTCGTAGCGCATGCCCGCCATGAATACGATGCGTTCCGCACCGATGCCCTGCGCCGCGAAACGCGCGCCGATGCGCTCGCGCGCCTGCCGGCTCGAGGCCGCGGCGATTCGCAAGCGCGACGTCGGAACGCGTTGCAGCAACCGCGCCCAGGCGTCGAGCGCGGCATTGCTGACCTTCTCGATCCGGTTCAGCGAGGCGAAGGTCACGCCCTGGCCGCGCGCCGCAGGCGACGGGCCCACCTCGGGCAGCGCGGTCGAGGCGGCGTAGCAATAGCAGGACCCCGGCAGGCGCACCAGGGCTTCGCGATACCAGCCCGCGGCCAGCGCGGCCGGCTCGAGCGCTTCATCCGAGATGCGCGCATCCATCGCCTGCATGCCGGTGGTGCCGATATAGCCGAGCCAGGACCATTGCAGCGGCGCCGGCCGGCGCGCGAACAACAGCGGGCGTCCGCCCGCGGTGTGGCCGGCCAGGTCGACGAGGATGTCGATGCCGTCCTCGCGGATTCTCTCCGCGGCGCTGCCGTCGTCCAGCGCGCCGATCGACCGCCAGTGTTCGACGTGCGTGCGAAGGCGCGCGGTCACGGCATCCTCGTGCGCCCCCGAATGGTAGGCGTACACCTCGAAGCGATCGCGGTCGTGGGCTCGCAGCACCGGCTCGATGAACCAGGCGATCACGTGCTTGCGAAAATCCGGCGAAACGTAGCCGATGCGCAGTCGGCGATCCGGCGGCCGGGGGGCGGGCGCCGGCGCGCGTGCCGTGAGCGGGTCGGCGTGCCGGCGCGCCCAGTCCAGGTGCGCTGCCAGGATTGCGTCGGCATCGAGGGCCGGGTCGAGCAGCAGCGCGTACAGGTAATTGCTCTCGACCGCCGCCCCGTGCGGGGCGGCAAGCGCCTGGCGCAGGGCGTCGATCGCTTCGGCCGGCTCGCCGCGCGACAGATGCAGCATGCCGGCTGCGTTCCAGGCCTCCGCGTCGCCGGGCCGCAGGTGCGCGGCGTGGAGGAAATGCGCGAGCGCCGCATCCGGGTCGCCCGCCGCGCGGGCCGCGTAGCCGGCCTGTTTCGAGACCTCCGGGCCGGATGCGTGGCGCCTGCTGACGAGGCTGCGGAGCAGGGCGCGCAGCAATTCGTTCGCCTCAGGCCACCCGGTGCGGCGCGAGGCGTTCCCGGTCGAACGCGACATCGATGCCGGACGGCCGTGCCACTGACCGCGCGGTGCAGGTGTCGACTGGATGGCCGTGGACGCGTGACATGGCGCCACTATAGTCGACACGGCGAAGACGTTCTTCGGCAAGACGCTCGGCTGGACTTTCGAGGCGATGCCGGTGCCGACCGGCACCTACTGGCTGATCAAGTCGGGCGATGCGCTGGTGGGCGGGCTGTTCGTGATGGCGGGCGCCGAATTCAAGGACGTGCCCGAGCACTGGCTGACCTATGTCGCGGTCGATGACGTCGATGCGCGACTGGAGAAGGCGCGCGCCGCCGGCGCGAACACCGATCGTGCGCCCTTCGACGTGCCGGGGGTCGGCCGCATCGCCATCGTGCAGCTGCCGGGCGGGGCGATGATGGGCTGGATGACGCCCGCGGCGGCCTGAGCGGGGCGCGCTCGGCCCCTTACACCGGCTTGAGCGGCGTCCAGCCGGTGAGCCGCCCGACCTCCGCCTTCACGTAGTTCGCCATCGCCAGGCGGTCCGGCACCAGCATTACCATCTGGAAGCCCTGGTCGAGGTAGCGCTGGGTGAACTTCGAGCTCACGGTGTGGATGCCGGCCACCACCTTGTGCTTGCGGCAGGTCTCGAGGATCCGGTTCACTGTTGCCACATGCTTCGGCTCCTCGTTGTCCATCACCGCCGGCAGGCCGAGCGCGAGCGCGAGGTCGGTCGGCCCGATGTAGACCGCATCCAGCCCGGGGGTGGAGATGATCTCCTCCATCTTCTCGATGCCCTCGGTGGTCTCGATCATCGCGATGCAGAGCATTTCCCGGTCGGCGTTCTTCTGGTAGTCGGCACCGCCGTAGAGCAGCGCGCGGTTCGGGCCGTTGCTGCGCATGCCGACCGGCGGATAGCGGCAGGCGGCGACGGCACGCTCGGCCTCGGCGCGGTTGCTCACCATCGGCACGATGACGCCGTAGGCGCCGGCGTCGAGCGCCTTCATGATGCTCGCGGGCTCGTTCCAGGGCACGCGCACCAGCGGCGTCACCGCGGTGGTGGAAATCGCCGCCAGCATCGGCACCGTGTCCGCGTAGTCGATGCAGCCGTGCTGCTGGTCGATGCACAGCCAGTCGAGGCCCGTATGCGCCATGACCTCGGCGGAAAAGCAGTGCGGAATGGAAAGGAAGCCGCCGACGGCAGGCTTGCCTTCGCGCCAGAGTTGCTTGAGCCGGTTGTTTCGCATGGGGGTCTTCCTGTGGAGGTCGGGGCGACCGCGTGGCGCGCCGGGCCGGGCATGGTGCACCGTGCCGAGGCGCCGGGTCAATGCAATCCCGCGCGTCGACTCGTTCCGTTTCGCAGCCGGTGATACCCTCGCGCGGGTCCCGGGAGCGCCGATGAGCAATAAATCGATACCGTCTTTGAAAGTTGCCGTCATCACAGGCGCCGCGCGCGGCATCGGCCTCGCCGTGGCGCGGAAGTTCCTCGACGAAGGCTGGAACGCGGCGCTGCTCGACATCGACGCGCCGGCGCTGGCGAAGGCCGCTGCTGCGCTCGCGTCGCCGGACCGGGTGCTGGCCATCGAGTGCGACGTGGCGCTGCCGGCACAGGTGCACGCGGCGACTGCGCGCACCGTGGCGGAATTCGGCCGCATCGACGCGCTGGTGAACAACGCCGGCGTGGCGGTGTTCAAGCCGCTGCTCGAGACCACGCACGAGGAATGGGACCGGGTGCTGCAGGTCAACCTCACCGGCCCGTTCCTCTGCGCGCAGGCCTGCGCGCCGGTGATGATTGCCAACGGTGGCGGCGCCATCGTCAACATCGGCTCCATATCCGGCCTGCGCGCGAGCACCCTGCGCGTCGCCTACGGCACCAGCAAGGCGGCGCTGATGCACCTGACCCGCCAGCAGGCCGCGGAACTGGGCGAGCGCGGGGTGCGCGTCAATGCCGTGGCGCCCGGGCCGGTGGATACCGCCATGGCGAAGCAGGTGCACACGCCGGATATCCGCGCCGCCTACCACGACGCCATTCCGCTCAACCGCTACGGCAGCGAAGCCGAGATCGCCGCCGCGGTGTGGTTCCTGTGCAGCGACGCGGCCGCCTACGTCACCGGCCAGACGCTCGCGGTGGACGGCGGTTTCGACGCGGTCGGCATCGGGCTGCCGAGCCTGCGGCGCGGCGCCTGAGCGCTTCGCGGCGTGCCTGAGATCAACCTGCTCGCGCTTGGCGCGAAGATCCTGACTGCGGTGGTGATCGTGGTGGCGGCCTCGCGCGCCGCCGAGCGCGCCGGCGCCTTTCTCGGCTCCATGATCGCGACGCTGCCGGTGTCCACCGGGCCGGTGTACGTGTTCCTCGCCATCGACCACGGCGTCGGCTTCATCGCCGAAGCCTCGCGCATGAGCGTGGCGAGCAGCGCGGCGATCTGCGCCTTCATCTGGGCGCACGCGCATGCCGCGCAGCGTTTCGGCACCGCGCTCTCGCTACTTTGCGCGACGCTGGCCTGGCTCGGGGCCGCGCTGCTGCTGCAGTTGCGCGACTGGAGCTTTGCGGAGGCCTTCGTCATCTACGTCGCGAGCTACGCGCTG
>DATCYZ010000157.1:0-17268 GCA_036526195.1 Burkholderiales bacterium | reverse complement strand
ACCTCGTCGGCGACGAGGTCGATCGCGTCGCGAGCGCCGCCTCGGCGGTGGTGCGCATCGCCAACGCCCGCGGCGGCGAGGGCTTCGTCGCCGTCTCGGAGGACGCGCGGCGGCGCTTCTGGCTGGACCGCGCGCGCACCGCCGCCATTGCGCGGCACACCAACGCCTTCAAGATCAACGAGGACGTGGTGATTCCGCTGGAGCGGCTCGCCGACTACACCGACGGCATCGAGCGCATCAACATCGAGCATTCGATCGCCAACAAGCTGGAACTCCTCGATGCGCTCGAGGCGTATTTCGACGGCGAGCTGCCGCTCTATCACGCCGAGGAGCCGCTGCCCGCGGCGGACGTGCTCGGCGAGCGTCCGCAGGCGGCTCGCGCGCTGCTCGCCCGGGTGCGCGAGCGCTGGCAGTGGCTTGCGGGGCACCTGGAAACGCCCGTCGCCGAGATGCCCTCGGCGCTGTCGGGCTGGGGCGTGCTGCATGGCGAGCTCGCGCGCGGCACCGGGACGGTGTTCGAGGCGCTGCAGAGCCACGCGCTGCGCCTGTCCTGGAAGACCGAGTTGCGCGACGAACTGCGCAGGCTTTTCGCTGGCGTCGCCTTCGGTCCCCTGCTCGAGGCGGTCACGGCCGTGCACCGGCGCGTGCTGCGCGGCCGGGTGTTCGTCGCGCTGCACATGCACGCCGGCGACGGCAACGTGCACACCAACATCCCGGTGAACTCGGATGACTACGCCATGCTCGGGCGCGCCAACGACACCGTGAAGCGCATCATGGCGCTCGCCCGTTCGCTCGGCGGAGTGATCTCCGGCGAGCACGGCATCGGCATCACCAAGCTGGAGTACCTCGACGCGGCCGACCGCGAGGCCTTCCGCGCCTACAAGGAAAGCGTCGACCCCGGGGGCCGCTTCAACGCCGGCAAGCTGCTGGCGGGCGCGGACCTGTCGAACGCCTACACGCCGAGCTTCTCGCTGATCGGCGCGGAATCGCTGATCCTCGAGGAGACCGACCTCGGCTCGATCGCCACGGCGGTCAAGGACTGCCTGCGCTGCGGCAAGTGCAAGCCGGTGTGCGCCACGCACGTGCCGCGCGCCAACCTGCTCTACTCGCCGCGCAACAAGATCCTCGCCGCGTCGCTGCTCATCGAGGCGATCCTGTACGAGGAGCAGACGCGCCGCGGCGTGACGCTCGCGCACTACGACGCGTTCTCCGACGTGGCCGAGCACTGCACCGTCTGCCACAAGTGCGAGAGCCCCTGCCCGGTGGACATCGACTTCGGCGACGTCTCGATCGCCATGCGCAACCTGCTGCGCCGCGCCGGGCGGCAGCGCTTCAATCCGGGCACGCGCGCGGCGATGTTCCTGCTGAACGCCTCCGATCCGCGCACGGTGAAGTTCGCGCGCACGGTGATGGTCGAGTGGGGCTATGCGCTGCAGCGCCTCGGCCACCGCGTGATGAAGGCGCTCGGGCCGGCGAAGGCGCAGGCGGCGCGCCCGCCGGCGAGCACCGGCAAGCCCGCGCTCACCGCGCAGGTGGTGCACTTCATCAACCGGCCGATGCCGGGCAAGCTGCCCAAGCGCACCGCGCGCGGGCTGCTCGACATCGAGGACGCGAAGATCGTGCCGATCATCCGCGACCCGGTGCGCGTGACCGAGGACACCGAGGCCGTCTTCTACTTCCCGGGCTGCGGCTCCGAGCGCCTGTTCTCGCAGGTCGGGCTCGCGACCCAGGCCATGCTCTGGCATGCCGGCGTGCAGTGCGTGCTGCCGCCGGGTTACCTGTGCTGCGGCTATCCGCAGACCGCGGCGGGCGAGGCCGAGAAGGGCGAGCGCATCATCATGCAGAACCGGGTGCTGTTTCACCGCCTCGCGAACACGCTCAACTACCTCGACATCCGCACCGTCATCGTCTCCTGCGGCACCTGCCTGGACCAGCTCGAGAAGTACGAGTTCGGCAAGATCTTTCCGGGCGCGCGCCTGCTCGACATCCACGAGTACCTGATGGAAAAGGGCGTCAAGCTCGACGGCCTGCAGGGGGTGCAGTACCTGTATCACGATCCCTGCCACACGCCGATGAAGGTGCACCGGCCGATGGAGGTGGTGAACGCGTTGACCGGCACGCAGGCCGTGCTCTCGCCGCGCTGCTGCGGCGAATCCGGCACCCTTGCGGTAACCCGGCCGGACGTTTCCACGCAGGTGCGCTTCCGCAAGGCCGAGGAACTCGCGCGCGGCATCGCCGCGCTGCCTGCGCCCGCGGGCGGCGCAGCGGCGGAGGTGAAGGTGCTGACCTCCTGCCCTTCGTGCCTGCAGGGACTCGCGCGCTTCTCGGATGACACTGGCGCCGAGGCCGACTATATTGTGGTGGAAATGGCGAATCGTCTGCTCGGAAAGGACTGGATGCCCGACTTCGTCGCGCGGGCCAACGCGGGCGGCATCGAGCGGGTTCTGCTCTGAGCGTCGCGGGCGACGCAATGCCTTGCGTGTTCTGCGAAGGCGACGGCGGCACGGTGCTGTGGCGCGATGCGCGCCTGCGCGTCATCCACGCGGCGGTCGAGGGCTACCCGTGGTTCCTGCGGGTGGTCCTGAACCGGCATGTGCCGGAGATGAGCGACCTGGATCCGCCGGAGCGCGCCGCCCTCATGCGCGTCGTGTTCGCCGCCGAGCAGGCGTTGCGCGAGGCCTGCGCCCCGGTGAAGATGAACCTCGCGAGTTTCGGCAACCAGGTGCCACATTTGCACTGGCACGTGGTGGCGCGCTTTGCCGATGATCCCCATTATCCGGAGCCCCCGTTCGGGGCGCCGGTCCGCCGGGGCGCGCCGCGCGCCGCCGCGGATGCGTCCGGGCTCGCCGCCCGGTTGACCGAACTCCTTGCCGGATGAGCCTGCCATGACCGATTTCAAGCTTCCCGCCCTGGCCCCCGATGCCGAGCCCGAGTTCATCGACGCGGACACCTGCAAGGCGTGGCTGGAGAACATCCCGCTCGCCAACACCGCGGCCGCGCAGCGCGACCTGCTGCGGGAGATCGAGGAGTTCAACCGCTTCCCGACCCGTGCCGTGACCCGCCTTGCGGTGCTCGAGGCGATCCGCGAAGCGGTGCATTTCGTGCAGATCGAACAGGCCAAGCGTTTCACCAACCGAGCCCTGCCGATGGCCGAGGCGGAGACCGCGGTGTTCGTCGACACGCTCGAGCTCTGGTCGCAGATGCAGATCGGCTACCTGCGCTGCCTCGAGGGCGGCGGCGCGGGCGACGCCGCCCTGCGCGGCCAGGCGGCGACGGTCTGCCAGCGCGCGCTGGTCTATGCCGGCCTGCAGATGTTCCACCATTATCGCGCCTACCGGGAGGTGCCGGCGAGTGCCTGGGGCGCGCTGCACAAGGTGTATGCGCACGCCGAGTCGCTCGGCGTCGCCGAGGAGGCGGTCAAGGATTACCTGAACCGCGACGTGCACGACACCTCGCCGCGCATCGCCTACGTGCGGGCGCTCCTCATGGGGCTCGCCAATCCCAACGAGCTCGCGCAGCGCCAGCTCACCTTCGTCGCGTTCCTGCTGGAGCGCTGGGGCGAGAAGGTCGGCGTGGTGCGCGAGGTGCCGGAGTGGAGCGACGTGCCGCCGCTCGCGGTCGACCTGGCCGGCGACGGCCTGCCGGAGCGGATCGACGTCGATGCCGCGCAGGCCGCCGCCCTGCATTACCTCGACACCTCGCGCCTGGCGAAGAGCCTGCGCAACCGCGTCGGCCTGCTCCGCAAGGGGGAGTCGCCGGCACGCCTTGCGCTCGGCGAAGACTGCGTGCAGCCGTCCTGCGAGCAGCTGCTGGTGTTCCTCTACAGGCAGTGGTGCCAGGCGCGCGCGCAGCGCGCCGGCGAGCGCAGGCGCGTCGCCGATGCCGCGCAGGCCTGCAACCACCTCGAGGCCATCCACTATTACATTTCCGGCGTCGTGTTCCGCCAGCCGGGCGAACAGAAGGAGCTGACCAAGAAGCAGCGCGAGGAGATCGCCACCTTCGGGCGCGTCAGCACGCGCGACGAGGACGACTACAGCCAGGTGCGCGGCTTCCTGCTCGAGCATTGGCAGGTGGAGGACGAAAGCGTGCAGGGCCTGCGCATGGCGCGGCGCGCGGGCAACCCGGGAAAGCGCTTCTCCCACGGACAACTGGTCGGCGTGCGCACCGCGGATGCAAAGAACTTCATGCTCGGTCAGGTGCGCTGGCTGATGAGCGCCTCGAACGGCGACCTGCAATGCGGCCTGAAGCTGCTGCCCGGCCTGCCCGCGGCCATCGCGGTCCGGGCCACGGGCGTGAACGCCATGAACGAGAAGTTCGTGCCCGCGATCACGCTGACGGCGGTGCCGCAGCTGAACGTGCCGCCGGTGCTGCTGCTGCCGGCGGCCTGGTACAAGCCCAAGCGGGTGATCGAGGCCTGGGTCGACGGTCCGATCCGGGTGCGGCTGCTGGAAGTGCTCGAGCGCGGAACGGACTTCGAGCGCGTGGTCTACGAGATGCTGGCCGACTAGCCGACGGCGCGCAGCGTCGGGGGCGGGCGTTTCCCGCTCGCCGGCGCCGCGCTGAGCCGCTCCGCGGGGAACACCGCGCTGAAGGTCGACCCCCGGCCTGACGCGCTTTCGATCTCGAGCAGCGCCTGGTGGCGCGTCAGCACGTGCTTGACGATGGCGAGCCCGAGACCGGTGCCGCCGGTTTCCCGGGACCGGCCGTGGTCGACGCGATAAAAGCGCTCCGTCAGGCGCGGCAGGTGGCGCGTCTCGACGCCGATGCCGCTGTCGGTAACGCTGAACGTGCCGCGGCCGTCGCGCACCTGCCACCGGATCGCGACGCTGCCGCCTTCGGGCGTGTAGCGCACCGCGTTCGACACCAGGTTCGAGCAGGCGCTGGCCAGTTCCTGCGGGTTGGCGAGCAGGTGTGACGCCTCGTCGATCGACACCGAGATGCGGTGGCGCCCGCCGGACAGCGCGCGCGCTTCCTCGCCGAGGCGCTCGACGAAGGCGCGCATGTCGACCGGCTGCTCGTCGCGCGGCGCGGGCGTGGACTCGAGCGCGGAGAGGGTCAGCAGGTCGTCGATCAGGCGCTGCATGCGGCTCGCCTGCTCGGACATCAGGGCGAGGAACCGGCTGCGCTGTTCGCCGCTGAGGGTCACGGATTCGTCGGACAGGGTCTCGACGAAGCCCGAGAGCACGGTGATCGGGGTCTTCAGTTCGTGCGAGACGTTGGCGACGAAGTCGCGCCGCATCGCATCCAGCCGTTCCTCGCCGGTGACGTCGCGCGAGTTGAGCAGCATGCGCTCGTCGCCGAAGGCGATGACCCGCAACAGCAGGACGGCGTCGTTGCGCAGCGAGCGCAGCGTGAGCGGTGCGCTGAAATCGGCGCGGTTCATGTAGGCGACGAAATCGGGCTGGCGCACGAGGTTGACGATCGGCTGGCCGGCATCGCGCCTCGCGTCGATGCCGAAATGCCGCGCCGCGGTGGCGTTCGCCCACTCGATGCGGTACTCGCCGTCGAGGATCAGCACGCCGTCGGGCAGGGCCTGGCCGGCGGCGCGAAAGCGCGTGAGCGCATGGCGCAATCCGGCCTGCTCGGTGTCGCGCTGCTTGAGCACCCGGTGCAGGTCGGCGAGCGCATCCTCCCAGATGCCGTCGCCCTGCGGCAGCGTGCGCGTCTGCGGGTTGCGCAGCCAGCGGTACAGGGCCGAGAGATGACGCGCGTGGTAGAGCACGCGGCTGCCGAGGAACAGGCTGACCGCGGCGAGCGCCCAGGCCGGGCCGGCCAGCGCCCAGACCAGGGTGCCGGCCGATGCCGCGACGAAGGCCAGGCCGAGCATGCTGCCCCAGACGGAATTCATTCGGTGGCGGTCCTGGATCGGTGGCGCACCGGCGGCCTCGACACGTAAGGGAGGGAAGCGTCGCCCCTGGCACGGGCGCGATCAGGCGCCATTGTCACACAGGGCGCGCGGCGAATCGGTAGCCGCTGCCGCGCACCGTCTCGACCAGCGCATCGTGTCCGCTCGGGGTCAGGGCCTTGCGCAGACGGCGAATGTGCACGTCCACGGTCCGCTCCTCGACGAAGACATGGTCCCCCCAGACCTGGTCCAGCAACTGCGTTCGGCTGTGCACCCGTTCCGGGTGCGTCATGAAGAAGTGCAGCAGGCGGAACTCGGTCGGACCGAGGACGAGTGGGGTCCCTGCGCCGACCACCCGGCGCGTGGCCGGTTCGATGCGCAAGCCCCGGGCCTCGACCGGGTCATCGTTCAGCTGCGGCGCCCGGCGGCGCAGCACCGCGCGGATGCGCGCCACCAGTTCGCGCGGCGAGAACGGCTTGGTGATGTAGTCGTCCGCGCCGGCATCCAGGCCGTTGACCTTGTCCTGCTCCGCGGACCGGGCGGTGAGCAGGATGATCGGGATGTCGCGCGTGCGCGGCTCCCGTCGCAGGCTGCGGGCGAGGACGAGGCCGGACATGCCCGGCAGCATCCAGTCGATGAGCATCAGGTCGGGCAGGGCGCTGCGCAGCTGCTCGAGCGCGCGCTCCGCGTTCGGGGCGCGGATCACCCGGTGCCCGGCGTGCTCCAGGTTGACGGCAATGAGTTCCTGGATCGCCGGTTCGTCTTCCACCACGAGGATGCTTGCTGCCATGTGCGCGGGGCCCGGATCGGGGGGCGGTGACAATTCTAGGAACGTATGATGACAGCCCTGTTGCGCCGCGCAGGCGCGCGCCTGCACGGGTATGATCGCAGCGTCGGCCCGGCGCCGCAAAATGTCCGGATAGCATCCACTTACTTTCTCTATACCGACTGATTTAAAAGGATGATGGAAAAGCAACCAGAGGATACCGACTTCGGTTTCGAGCGCGTCTCCGCGGCCGACAAGGCGGCCCGGGTCGGCGCGGTCTTCGATCGCGTTGCCGGGCGCTACGACCTGATGAACGACCTGATGTCGGGCGGGCTGCACCGCTTCTGGAAGACCTTTGCTGTCACCGTGGCCCGCGTCCGACCCGGTGAACGGGTGCTCGACGTGGCTTCGGGAAGCGGCGACCTGGCGCGCGCGATGGCGCGCCGCGCCGGACCCGCGGGGCAGGTGTGGATGACCGACATCAACGCGGCGATGCTGGCCCGCGGGCGCGACCGGCTGGCCGATGCCGGCCTGCTGCTGCCGGCGGTGCGCTGCGACGCCGAGCGCCTGCCGTTCGCCACCGGCAGCTTCGATTGCGTGATGGTCGGCTTCGGCCTGCGCAACATGACGCGCAAGGCGGCGGCGCTGGCCGAAATGACGCGGGTCCTGAAACCCGGCGGGCGGCTGCTGGTGCTCGAGTTCTCGACCGTCTGGAAGCCGCTGGCGCCCCTGTACGACCTGTACTCGCTGCGCGTGCTGCCCTGGCTGGGCGCGCGGGTTGCCGGCGACGCCGACGCGTACCGTTACCTTGCCGAATCGATCCGCATGCACCCCGATCAGGCGACGCTTGCGGACATGATGCGCGAGGCCGGCCTGGAGGACGTCGGCTTC
The DNA here is from genome assembly GCA_036526195.1 of Burkholderiales bacterium. Lineage (GTDB taxonomy): Bacteria > Pseudomonadota > Gammaproteobacteria > Burkholderiales > SG8-39 > DATCYZ01. The sequence goes on along the minus strand of DATCYZ010000157.1, from coordinate 9,766 downwards.
TGGAACCTCGCGGCCGGTGTGGTGGCGGTGCATCGCGGTGTGCGATGCTGAGCCCCGGCGTGCGTTTTTCCTGTCTTGCGCTGTGCGGCTGCGGTAGCATCGCTTCGATGCATTCACAGACAACGCAGGGCCGTGGAGGCGGGAAGATGAAAAAGCTGTTGATGGGCGTGTGCGCGGTGGTGGTCGGCATGAGTTTCGTCGTCGCCGAGGCGGAGGCGAAGCGCATGGGCGGAAGCCGCTCGACGGGGATTCAGCGCAATGTCACGCCGCCCCCCGCGGCCCAGCCGCCGGCCCGTTCGGCGCAGCAGGCCGCACCGGCGCAGCAGCCGGGTGCCGCGGCGGCGCCCAGCGGCCTGTCGCGCTGGATGCCGATGCTCGGGGGTCTCGCGATCGGCGGCCTGCTCGGCTCGATGTTCAGCGGCGGGCTGGGCGGCCTTGGCGGCCTCCTGCTCGCGGCGCTCCTCGGCATCGCCATCGTGGTGGCCCTGCGCATGTTCCTGCGCCCGCGCGCGGCTGCGACGCCTCCGATGCAGTTTGCCGGACTCGGCAACGAGACGGTGGCGGCGCCGCCGCCCTCCCAATCCGCCGGCTTCGAGGCGCCGTCGTCCGTGGCCGCCGGCAACGCGAAGGTGCCGGCCGATTTCGACACGGCCGGGTTCCTGCGCGGCGCGAAGATGAACTACATCCGGCTGCAGGTGGCGAACGACATCGGTAACCTGGACGAGATCCGCGAGTTCACCACGCCGGAGATGTTCGAGACCCTGCGGCAGGATGTCGTGGCGCGCGGCGGGCAGGTGCAGCAGACCGACGTGGTCAGCCTCAACGCGGACCTGGTGGAAGTGGCCACCGAGGGCGAGACGCATTGGGCGAGCGTGCAGTTTTCCGGCATGATCCGTGAAACCCCGGGCAGCGCCCCGACCGGGTTCGCCGAGATCTGGAACCTCGCCAAGCCGGCCAACGGTTCGACGGGCTGGTTGCTGGCGGGCATCCAGCAGACGCACTGAGCCGTTCGCACCGATTCACGGGCCACCGCAAGGTGGCCTTTGCATTTCTGGAGCAGGGTTCATGATCGTGCTTGAGACGCCTTGGGTGGCGGCCCTCAACCATCTGCTCGGCACGCAGGGCTGGGCGCGCGAGCGGCTGATCCCGCACGCGGGCGAGACCGTGGAGTTCGCGGCACCGCCGCTGCCGGCCCTGCGCCTGTGCATCACGCCGGAGGGGCGCACTGCACCCGCGCCCGAGGGCGCGCCCCCGGACCTGCGCGTGCGCCTGCGCCCGGAGGCGCTTGCGGCGCTCGCGCGCGGCGAGGACCACTTCTTTCGGGCGATCGAGGTCACGGGCAACGATAGACTTGCCGCGGAAATCCTCGTCCTCACGCGCCACCTGCGCTGGGACGCGGAAGAAGACCTGTCGCGGCTGACCGGCGACATCGTCGCCCACCGCGTGATGGGCGCGCTGCACGCCTTCGGCGTCTGGCAGCGGGACGCCGTGCAACGCACCGCCGACGGCCTGATGGAGTACGCCACGGGCGAGGCGCAGTTGCTGGTGTCGCGCGCCGTGTTCGAGCGCCACGCGACCGGGGTGGCCGGGCTGCGCGATGCGCTGGAGCGCTTCGCGCAGCGCCTTGAGCAAGCCGCGGCCCCGGCGCCCGCGCCGGGCCCGTCCGGCGTTGACGGCGGCCAGGGCGGGTGATGACGAATCCGCTGTCGAACCTGCGGCGACTGACGCGCATTGCCCTGGTGGCGCTGCGCTTCGGCCTGCACGAATTCGTCCCTCGGCTGGCCGGCAATCCGCTCCTGCGCCGGCTCTCGGGCCACGCCGACCGGCCGCGCGCCGAGCGCCTGCGCCGCGCGCTCGAGACCCTGGGCCCGATCTTCGTCAAGTTCGGGCAGGTGATGTCGACGCGCCGGGACCTGCTGCCCGCGGACCTTGCCGAGGAACTGGCGAAACTGCAGGACCGCGTTCCGCCCTTCGATCCGGCGCTGGCGCGCGCGGAGATCGAGCGCGGACTCGGGCGTCCGGTGTCGGAGGTCTTCGCCTCGCTCGAGCACGAGGCGGTGGCCAGCGCCTCGATCGCGCAGGTGCACCTCGGGGTGCTCGCCGACGGCCGCGCGGTGGCCGTCAAGGTGCTGCGCCCCGGCGTGGAAGCCGCCGTGGCACGCGACGTGATGCTGCTCGGCACCGCGGCATGGCTGCTCGAGCGGCTCTGGGCCGACGGGCCGCGCATGAAGCCGCGCGAAGTGGTGCTGGAGTTCGCCCGGCACCTGGAGGACGAACTCGACCTGATGCGCGAGGCTGCCAACGCCAGCCAGCTGCGCCGCAATTTCGCCGGCTCGCCGCTGCTGGCGATTCCCGAGGTGCACTGGGAGGCCTGTTCGACGCGGGTGATGGTGATGGAGCGCATGCACGGCACGCCGGTGTCGCAGGTGGAGGCGCTGCGCGCGCAGGGCGTCGACATCGGCCGGCTGGCGCGCGCCGGCGTCGAGATCTTCTTCACCCAGGTGTTCCGCGACGGCTTTTTCCATGCCGACATGCATCCGGGAAACATCATGGTCTCGACCGAGCCGGAGACGCTCGGCCGGTACGTGGCGCTCGATTTCGGCATCATGGGAACGCTCACCGCGAACGACAAGAGCTACCTCGCGCAGAACTTCCTCGCCTTCTTCAATCGCGATTACCGGCGTGTCGCGCAGGCGCACCTGGATGCCGGCTGGGTGCCGCCGGGCACGCGCGTCGAGGCCTTCGAGGCCGCGATCCGGGCGGTCTGCGAACCGGTGTTCGCGCGGCCGCTGAAGGAGATCTATTTCGGCAAGCTGTTGCTGCGGCTGTTCCAGACCTCGCGCCGCTTCAACGTCGAGATCCAGCCGCAGCTGGTGATGCTGCAGAAGACCCTGCTCAACATCGAGGGCCTGGGTCGCCAGCTCGACCCGGACCTCGACCTGTGGACCACGGCGAAGCCCTATCTGGAGCGCTGGATGAGCGAGCAGATCGGCTGGCGCGGGCTGGTGCGCACCATCCGCGACGAAGCGCCGTTCTGGGCGGCAACCCTGCCGCAACTGCCGCGTCTGGCCCACCGCCTGCTGGCCGGGGACCGGCTCGAGGCCATGGAGCGCGACCTTGCGGCGCTGGCCGAGACGGGGCGGCGACGCAACCTGCTGCTGGCGGTGATCGCGGCGGCGCTCGTCGCGCTGGTCCTGCTGAACCTGTTCGGCTAGCGGTCGTCGCGCGCAGGGCGCGCGCCGTCCGCCGAGGCCCGTTTCCGTCGCCTGCCAGACGCGAGCATTGGCAGGTCCGGCCACGACGATTATGATCTGCCGCGCGCGATCATGCTGATCACTTTCGTCCTCATGTACCTTGCCTTCACCATCGGCATCGGCCTGTGGGCCGCGATGCGCGTGCGCAACTCGAAGGATTTCCTCGTCGCGGGCCGCAGTCTGCCGCTCTACATGAGCGTGGCCACGGTGTTCGCCACCTGGTTCGGCGCGGAAACCGTGCTTTCGGTCTCGGCCACCTTTGCCAAGGACGGGCTCGGCGGCATCGTGGCCGATCCCTTCGGCGCGTCGTTTTGCCTCTTTTTCGTCGCGATCTTCTTCGCCCGTGCGTTCTACCGCATGGACCTGCTCACCATCGGCGACTTCTACCGCAAGCGCTACGGCAAGCCGGTCGAGGTGCTGACCTCGGTGGCCATCACGACGTCCTATCTTGGCTGGACCTCCGCCCAACTCACCGCGCTCGGCCTGGTGTTCTCGGTGCTCTCGGGCGGTGCGCTGTCGCTCACCGCGGGCATCCTGATCGGCGGCGGCATCGTGCTGTTCTACACAATCTGGGGCGGCATGTGGTCCGTCGCCTTGACCGACCTCTTCCAGTCGGTGGTGATCCTCGTCGGCCTGTGCGCGATCGCCTGGCTGGTGTCCGACATGGCGGGCGGCGCGGGCAAGGTGATCGTTGCCGCGGCGGAGGCGGGCAAGTTCGAGTTCTGGCCGAAGGGCGGCACCAAGGAATGGCTTGCGTTCACCGCCGCCTGGATGACCCTCGCCGTGGGCTCGATCCCGCAGCAGGACGTGTTCCAGCGCGTCACTTCCGCCAAGGATGAGAAGACCGCGGTGCGCGGCACGCTGATCGGTGGACTGATTTACTTCTGCTTCGCTTTCGTGCCGATCTTCATCGCCTATTCGGCGCTGGTGGTCGATCCTTCGATGGGCGGCCTGTTCGAGGCCGAGGACGGCCGCGAGATCCAGCGCATCCTGCCGAACCTGATCCTCGAGCGCATGCCGCTCTGGGCGCAGGTGCTGTTCTTCGGCGCGCTGCTCTCGGCGATCCTGTCGACGGCCTCGGGCGCGCTGCTCGCGCCAACGGCGCTGTTCACCGAGAACGTGGTGCGCCCGTTCGCGCCGCCGATGGGCGACCGGCAGTTCCTGTTGTTGCTGCGCGTCGTGCTGGTGGCCTTCGCGCTCGCCGCGCTGATCTTCGCGCTGAATTCCACCAGCACCATGTACGAGATGATCCAGAACGCCTACAAGGTGACGCTGGTGTCCTGCGTGGTGCCGTTGGTGGCGGGATTGCTGTGGAAGCGCGCGAACGCGGCCGGGGCGCTGCTTTCGGTGCTGATGGGGCTCGCTGCCTGGGGCGCGGCGGAGCTGCTCGCCGCCGAGGCCACCGTGCCGCCGCAGTTCGTCGGCCTGGCGGCCTCGATCTTCGGCATGGTGCTGGGCACCCTGACCGGGTCGCGCCTGGGTTCGCCGCCGGGACCGTGGGCGGCGCACGCCGCGCACGCCACCCCGCCGCCGCGCGGCTAGGCCCGGCCGGTGCGCGCCTCGCCGCTCGCCCGGATCCTGTTCGCAGCGTGGATTGTCCTCGTGGCCTACGCCTCGCTGTACCCGCTCACCGGTTGGCGCGATGCAGGATTGCCGCCGCTTGCCTTCCTGCACGGCCCGTGGCCGCGCTATGTCACCGCCTTCGACGTCGTGGTGAATGTCGCCGGCTATCTCCCCCACGGGCTGCTGTGCGTGCTGGCGCTGCACCCGGGGTTGCGCGGCGTTGCCGCGGTGACGGCCGCGGCCGTCAGCGGCTTCGGCCTGTCGCTCGTGCTCGAGACCGCGCAAGGCTACCTGCCGGCGCGCGACGCCTCGAACCTCGACGTCCTGTGCAACGCGCTGGGCGCGCTCGCCGGCGCCGTGGCGGGCACGCTTGCGGCGCCGTCGCTGCTCGAGCGCGGCCGCCTGCGCGACCTGCGTCGTGCCCTGTTCCAGCCGGACGCAGGCGCCGACGTTGCGCTCGCCTTGCTCGGGCTGTGGTTGTTCACCCAGCTGAACCCGGCCATGCTGCTGTTCGGCGCCGGCGACCTGCGCGACCTGTTCTCCACGCCGGCCGGACCGGCGCAGACGGCCGCGGCCTTCGCCACCATCGAGGCGCTGACGGCGGGCGCGAACCTGGTGGCGGTGGGGCTGATCGCGGCGTCGGTCATCCGGCCCGGCGGCCCGGTGCGCGTGCTGGTGCTGCTGCTCGTGGTCGCGGCGCTCTCGGTGAAGACCGCGGCCTTTGCCGTGCTGATGCGCGCCGAGGATGTGCTGGCCTGGCTGACGCCCGGTGCGCGCTACGGCCTCGCGGCGGGCCTCGTGCTCGCGCTGGCGACGACTGGACTCGGACGCCTGACGCGCCTGGTGCTCGCCGCGGTGCTGCTGATGGCGGCGACCGTGCTGGTCAACCTCGCGCCGCCCAACCCCTACCTTGCCGCGATACTGCGGGTCTGGCAGCAGGGCCACTTCCTGAACCTGAACGGCCTGACGCGCCTGGTCGCGCTCGTCTGGCCGTTTGCCGCGCTTGCGTGGCTGATCTGGAGCGCCGCGCGACGCGGGCGCGCGTAGGGCGCAGGCTCGCGGGTCCGCGGGAGCGGCCGGTTACAATCGCGCGGCCATGACCTATTTCGCACGCCATGTGTTCTTCTGCTGCAACCAGCGTGAGGGCGGACGCGTCTGCTGCAACGACCGCAACGCCTCCGAGCTTCGCGACTACGCCAAGCAGCGGGTCAAGGCGCTCGGGCTGGCCGGCCCGGACAAGACGCGCATCAACCAGGCCGGTTGCCTCGATCGCTGCGAGGAAGGGCCTTGCGTGGTCGTCTACCCCGAGGCGGTCTGGTACACCTACGTGGATCGCGCCGACATCGACGAGATCATCGAGGAGCACCTGCGCCATGGGCGGATCGTCGAGCGCCTGAGGATCTGATGCGCGCGACCACGCGGCGCGTGGAGATTCCGGGGCCGGCGGGCCGCCTCGAATGCGCGATCGATGCCTCCGACGGGCCGCCCGTCGGCATCGCGCTGGTGGCGCACCCGCATCCGCTGCACGGCGGCACGCTCGACAACAAGGTGACGCAAACGCTGGCGCGCGCCTGGGTCGATCTCGGCTGGGTCGCGCTGCGGCCGAACTTTCGCGGCGTGGGCGCGAGCGCCGGCAAGCACGACGAAGGGCGCGGCGAGGTCGACGACCTCGCCGCCGTGCACGGCTACGCGCGCGAGGCCTTCGGGCCAGCGCCGTTCGCGCTCGCGGGCTTCTCGTTCGGCACGGTCATGCAGTTGCGCCTCGCCGGGCGGCTTGAGGCGGCGGGCGATCCGGCCGTCCGCATGACGCTGGTCGGTGTGGCCGCCGCCTGGGCCGACGTGCCGCCGGCGCCCGCGGGCACGCTCGTCATTCACGGCGAGCGCGATGAAACGGTGCCGCTTGCCGCAGTGCTGGACTGGGCGCGCCCGCAGGACCTGCCGGTGGTGGTGATCCCCGGGGCCGACCACTTTTTCCATCGAAAACTGCACCTGATCCGCGAGCTGGTGCGTGCCGCCGGCGCGCGATGACGGTTCTCCTGACGAGGCGCGCATGCTCTGGGTGAAGGCGCTGCACATCGTGTTCATGGTGACCTGGTTCGCGGGCCTCTTTTACCTGCCGCGCCTGTTCGTCTACCACGCGCAGGCCGAGGACCGGCCCTCGATCGAGCGCTTCAAGGTGATGGAGCGCAAGCTCTACTGGGGCATCATGACCCCGGGAGCGATCCTGACGCTCGCCTTCGGCACTTGGCTGTGGCTAGGCTGGGGCTTCTCCGGCGGCTGGCTGCACGCGAAGCTCCTGCTGGTGGCGGTGCTGGTGGCGTACCACCTGTGGTGCGCGCGCCTGCTGCGCGCGTTTCGCGAAGAGCGCAACACGCACGGCCACGTGTGGTTCCGCTGGTTCAACGAGGCCCCGGTGCTGCTGCTCGTGGCGATCGTGATCCTGGTGGTGGTCAAGCCTTTCTAGGCGCGCGGCCGCGCGACTCACCCGCTTGCGGGCTTCTCCAGCAGCACCACGAAGCCTTCGATGTACGCCTGACGCTCGCGCCGGATGCGCGCCGCGCCGGCGCTGCGCCAGGCCAGGCCGGTGGCACGGGCCCTCTCCCGCAGGTAGTCCAGCGCGTGCGCATACCGGCCCGTCGGCTGCAGCCGCCAGCGGCCTTCCGGCAGGCCCTCGACGGAAAAGCCGAACAGGCCGCCGGGCGACAGGACACGTTCGACGCGCTGGAAGAGCTCGGTCAGGTCGCCGAAGTAGATGAAGGTGTCTGCGGCAAGCACCGCGGCATAGCGCGCGGCATCGAGCGTGGCAAGCACCTCCGGAATGTCGCCGTGCAGCAGTTGCGCGTAGAGCCCGCGTGCGCCGGCGCGCTCGAGCATGCGCGGCGAGATGTCGATGCCGTCCATCCGGACACCCGCATCCGCAAGGGCGGCGCCCATCAGCCCGGTCCCGCATCCGAGGTCCAGCACCGGCGGGCCCGGAGGGCCTGCGGCAAGCGCCGGGCGCACCAGGGCCGCGAGCATGTCCGGCACGCGGTAATCGAGATCCTCGACCAGGTGCCGCTCGAAGACCCGCGCCTGTGCGTCGAACAGCGGCGCGACGTAGCCCGCGGGCGCGCGGGTCGGGCTCTCGTTGCGCGCCGCTGCGAGCAGGTGCGCGAGCATGGGATTCCCGGGGTGGTGCTCGAGTCCGGCGCCGTAGCTGGCCGCGGCCCGGGCCAGGTCGCCCCGCGCTTCGGCGAGGCGTCCGAGGTTGATGCGCGGCTCGATCAGGGCCGGGTCGTGGCGCACCGCCTCGACATAGGCCGCTTCCGCCGCCGGGACCTGGCCCAGGCGCTGGCGCGCGCTGCCGAGGTTGTTCCAGGCCGGCGCGTGCCGCGGGTCGAGCGCGACCGAGCGCTCGAAGCAGGCGATCGCATCCATGTCGCGGCCCTGTTCCTCGCGCACGTTGCCGAGCCGGTACCAGGCGAATGCATCGCCCGGGTTCTTCTGCAGCACCCACTCGTAGGCGGTGCCCGCCTCGTTCCAGCGACCCGCGTCGTAATGCGCGTGTGCCTGCTGGCTCAGCAAGGCGGGGTCGGTGTTCTGCGACATGGATTCCATCGCCACGATACTATGCTCGCTTCCTCCGGCATTGACGTCAATATTCCATGAATTCCTTCTTCGCGACGGTCCCGCGCGGCCTCGAAGCGCTTGCCGCCGAAGAACTCGCAGGCCTCGGTGCGCGCGCGGTCGCGCCGGTTCCGGGGGGCGTCGCGTTCGAGGGCGATCGGGAAACCTGCTATCGCGCCAACCTCTGGTCGCGGCTCGCCTCGCGCATCCTGTGGCGCATCGGCAGCTTCGGGTACGAGACCGCGGACGACCTGTATGCCGCGGCCGCCGCGATCGACTGGCCGGGCTTCTTTCCGCTCGAGCGCTCGTTGCGGGTCAACGTCACCGCGCAGAAGAGCCCGCTGAAGAGCCTCGAGTTCGCCACGCTGCGCGTGAAGGATTCGATCTGCGACGTGTTCCGCAAGGCCTGCGGCGCACGCCCCGACGTGGACCGCGCCAATCCCGACGTGCGCGTGCATGTCTACCTCGAAGGCACGCAGGGCGTGTTCTACCTGGACACCTCGGGGGAGGCCTTGTTCAAGCGCGGCTGGCGCCGCGATGCGGGCGAGGCGCCGCTGCGCGAGAACCTCGCGGCGGGCCTGATCCGCCTGTCGGGCTGGCAGGCGCAGGAGGCGTTCCTCGACCCGATGTGCGGCGGCGGCACCCTGTTGCTCGAGGCGGCGGCGATCGGCCTGGGCCGCGCGCCGGGCGCGGGCCGCGGCTTCGGCTTCGAGCGGCTGACGAACCTCGATGTCGCGTGCTGGAAGGCGCTGCGCGAGGAGGCGGCGCAGCGCGCGCCGAAGGCGACGCTGGAACTCTTCGGCAGCGACCTGGACGCGCAGGCGCTGAAGGCCGCCCGGCGCAACATCGGCGAGGCCGGCTTCGATCGCTGGGTGCGCTTCGAGCAGGCCGACATCCTCGTGCGCAGCGCGCCGGCGGCCTCGGGCGTGCTGGTGGCCAATCCGCCCTATGGCGAGCGCCTCGGCTCGCCCGATGAACTGGCGCGCTTCTATCCGGAACTGGGGCACGCGCTGAAGCGCAACTTCACCGACTGGCGCTGCCACATTTTCACCGCCGACCTGCGCCTGCCGAAGCTCATCCGCCTGCAGCCCGCGCGCCGTGTGCCGCTGTTCAACGGCGCCCTGGACTGCCGCCTCTACGAATTCCGCATCGTCGCCGGCTCCCACCGCCGCCCGGACGCCGGCAAGACATAGTTAGTAACATATATGTTACTATAGAAGCGCTGCTGGTGCGCTGCCCGGCCGTAGGGTTGTCTGCGAGAGGTGGTTTCAAGGAAGGGGGTAACAGGGGAAACCATGGGTCTCCCCTGTTCCGATCCTGCAGATGCTGGATTCGTTTGAGGC
>DATCYZ010000156.1:0-2536 GCA_036526195.1 Burkholderiales bacterium | reverse complement strand
GATCCCCGGGACTTCATCCTGTTCCCGTTCGGCGGCGCAGGGCCCCTGCACGCGGCGGCTATCGCCAAGGAACTGGGCATTCCGCGGCTGCTCGTGCCCGCCCGCCCTGGCATTACCAATGCCCTCGGCTGTGTCGTCGCGGACCTTCGCCATGACTTCGTCAATACTATTAACACACCCGTTCAAGATATTGATATAGCACATGTTAATAGCATAGTTCGACATCAAGTCTCGGCCGGCAAGGCGTTGCTGCAGCGTGAAGGGCTCACGCTCGAGGGCCTGCGATTCCTGCACAGCGCGGACATGCAGTTTCAGGGCCAGAGCCACATGCTGAAAGTGGTCCTGCCGGATGCCGAGGTCTCGCGGGAGCGCCTGCAGCAGCTGTTCGAGAAGGCCTACTGGGAACGATTCGAGGTCGAACTGCCGGAGATCCGGGCCATGCTGGTCAACGTGCATACCGCCGTGATCGGTCTGCGGCCCCGTCTCGACCTCCAGGTCCTGGCCGACCGCGCCGCACCCGGCGAGCCAACGCCGCGGCAGGTCTGGTTCGAGGGCGCGTGGCGCGAGGTACCCGTGTACCGCCGCGAGTCCCTTCCCGCGCGGCTGACCGGCCCTGCCGTCATCGAGCAGCTCGACTGCACCACGGTGCTCGAGCCCGGAAACCGGCTCACCCTGGATGCACTGGGCAACCTGTTGATAGAGGTCTGACCCATTACACTCGCCAAGATGCTCGACCCGATCACGCTCGTCGTCATCCAGAACGGCCTGCAGCAGGTGTGCAACGAGATGGATCTCGCCTTCTGCCGGGCGGCGTTCAGCCCGGTGATCTCCGAGGGCATGGACCGCTCCGACGGCATCTATGCGCGCGAGGACGGCGCCCTCATCGCACAAGGCGAACTGGGCCTGCCGGTGTTCGTGGGCACGATGCAGTACTCCTCGCAGGCGGTGATCGAGCGCGTGCGCGAGAACGGCTGGAGCGTGGAACCGGGCGACGTGTTCATCGTCAATGATCCCTACATGGGCGGCACGCACCTGATGGACGTGCGCTTCGTGAAGCCGTTCTTTTACCGCGGCAAGCTCTGGTGCTGGCTCGCCAACACCGGCCACTGGCCCGACATCGGCGGCATGGTCCCCGGGGGCTTCTCCGCGAGCGCCACCGAAGTCGAGCAGGAGGGCCTGCGTCTGCCGCCGGTGAAGCTGTTCAAGAAGGGCGTGATGGACCGGGAGATCCTCTCGATCATCCTGTCCAACATCCGCATCGCCGATCAGCGCATCGGCGACATCAAGGCGCAGGCGGCGGCGCTCTCGGTGGGCGAGAGGCGCCTCACGGCGCTGCTGGAGCGTTACGGCGCCGACACCGTGGACGCGGCGGTGGCGGAGCTGCGGCTGCGCGCCGAGCAACAGATGCGCGCCAAGATCGCCACCATTCCCGTAGGCACCTATGCCGGCCACGCGATCGTCGATTCGGACGGCGTGGTGAACGAGCCGCTGCACGTGCGCGTCAGCATCACCAAGACTTCGGAGGACGATCTGCGGTTCGATCTGTCGGCGTCCTCGCCGCCGTGCCGGGGGCCGATGAACTCGGTGATCGCCACCACCCGCAGCTCGGTGTACCTGGCCATCAAGCACATCTTTCCCGACGTGCCGATCAACGCCGGGACCTTCGCGCCCCTGAAGATCGCCGACCCGGAAGGCACCTTCCTGTACGCGCACTACCCGCGTCCGGTCTCGGGCTGCGCCGCCGAGGTCAGCCAGCGCATCGCCGAGGCGGTGTTCAATGCCCTCACCGACGCGATTCCCGCCGAGATGTTCGCCGCCCCCGCGGGCACGTCCGGCAACCTCGCCATCGGCGGGCACGACCCGAAGCGCGACCGCTCCTACGTGATGTACCTGTTCACCGGCGGCGGCTACGGCGGCAGCCGCCAGTCGGACGGCATCTCGAACGGCTGCTCGACCATCGGCATTTCCAAGATGCCCCCCATCGAGGTCATGGAGCAGTACTACCCCGTGCTGTTCGAGGAGTTCTCGCTCTACGAAGGCTCGGGCGGCGCCGGCGAGAGCCGCGGCGGTTTCGGCGTCAACTACGCGATCCGCGTGCGGCGCGGTTCCGCGCGCGCCTCGATGGTGATGGACCACGGCCGTAGCGGCCCCCTGGGCGCGCTCGGCGGCGCCGAAGGCGGCGTCAACAAGGTCGCGATCGAGCAGTCCGGCAGCCAATACCGGCCACCGCACCTGTCCAAGGATCAGGACATCCAGCTGGCGCCCGGCGATTGCATCCGCGTGTCGACGCCGGGCGGCGGCGGCTACGGCGATCCGCTGCGCCGCGATCCGTCGAAGGTTGCGCTCGACGTGAGCCGCGGCTACTACACGCGGGCTGAGGCCGAGCGCCTGTTCGGGGTGCGCTTTGCCGAGGACGGCAGCGCGCGCCGCTAGCCGGGCGGCGAGGGCGCGGCCCGCGCGGGCACCGGCGCAGCGCCCGCGGTGACGACCCGGTTGCGGCCGGCGTCCTTTGCTTCGTACAGGGCGGTATCGGCGG
>DATCYZ010000155.1:0-20179 GCA_036526195.1 Burkholderiales bacterium | reverse complement strand
GGAAAGCACCACCAGCACGTTGAAGATCGAGATGTCAAACGGTCGCAGCCCGAACACGAGGGCGCATGGCGGCACCGCGAAAAGCAGCAGCTGTTGCCAACCTTCGAGATAGATCAACCCCGTCGCCAGGTAGGACAGGCGCTGGCGCATGTCGAGGCCGCGGCACGTTAGGACACGCTCGATCCTGAGCGCAGCCAGGTTGCCATGTGCCCAGCGATAACGCGTCCGGTAATAGTCGGCAACGTCGGCTGCGGCAATCCCGTAGGCGACCGGCTCGTTGAGATGGACAGCGCGCCAACCCGCCTTGTGCAACTTGAGCGAGGTATGGAGGTCCTCGGTCAGGGTTTCCTCCGGAATGCCGCCGATCGCACGCAGCGCGGAGCGACGGTACACCACGCCGGTTCCTACGCAACTGACTGCGTTTCGACCGTCGCGACACGATTGCACGACGTTGTAGAAGAAGGACTGGTCATGCCACAACCCCGGCTTGCCACGCGGATTGATGTACTGGAATGCATCGGTATTGAAGTAGTCCTGCGGCGTCTGCACCATCGCCACCGATGCATCCTCGAAGAAACCGAGCATGACCTCCAGCGCGTGCGGCATCGCGACGTGGTCCGCATCGAATACGGCAACGAACTCCGCTTCGCTGTGCGCGAGTCCGAAGTTCAGATTCCCCGCCTTGGCGTTGCGGTTTTCAGGCCGCGCAAGGTAACGCAGGCCGAGGGACTGCGCCAGAATCCGCACGTCGTCCCGATTCCCGTCATCGAGCACCCAGGTCTGGTGCGGATAGCGGATGCCCGCGGCCGCGCGAAGCGTGCGCCGGATGATGGCAAGCGGCTCGCGATAGACGGGCACGAACACGTCCACGGTGCGGTCGGGCAAGGCGGGCGGTGGTTCGCGGTGACGGTAGTCCCAGCTGTCGAGCAGCGTGCTTAGCCCGAGCACGAAGCCAAGAAACTCCGCGACCAGGTATGCCCATGACAACGCGGCGGAGTCTGGCGCGATGATCGTCGTGCGCCAGCCGAGGTAGGCTGCGGCCGTGGCGATATAAGCGATTGCCGCGCTCCGACGCCGCCCAGCCCTGCTTTCAAACCGGCCGGCGATTCGCGCCGAGACCGGCCATGTGAGCTCGGCGCCGGATCCGCCCGGCTGAATCGGGGTCGGGTTCGCGGCGGGCGGTTCTTGGTCGGGGATCAATCTAGGATCGACTTGTGTTCAGTTAAACAACCGCAACCGCGCGCGGGCGTCTCCTCTGCATACCCTCCCGTTGAAGGGGCAGATAGAACTACGCCGAGCGGATCGTCAGGCGCGTGACGCTTCTATTGTCCCGAACGACCAGGCCGCACCCTGGCATTCCGACCATCCCGGGCATCCGGTGCTCGATGCCATGCGGCGGATCCACTTTCCGGAATCGATGGTCACGTGTTCTGCACCACGATGTTCGGGGGCTTGGAGGTCATGTCCTCCTGCGATTTGGCGATGCGCACCGCGCAGCGCCGTGCCACCTGCTCGTGGATCGCGGAGACGCGTCCGACGGGACCGGCGATCGGCGCCGGCTTGCCCGAATCGGCGTGCTCGCGGATCGGGGGATCGAGCGGCAGCTGGCCGAGCGGCGCGGTGTCGTAGTCCGCGTGCATGCGCGCCGCGCGCGCCGGCGGCCTTGCGCGCGTCGATGACGTTCGTGAGGACTGCCTGTACGTCCGGTTCACTGAGGGGCATGCGCGGAGTGTAAGCCAAAATTTTCCCGTTCCCGCGAGCCTTTGGCAGCAAATGCCGCGCAAGTTTCGTTCTACGACATCAAGTGGAAGAAGATCGCGCCGAAGGCCTTCATCTTCGGCGTCACCAACCCGGTGATGATGCAGGGCGCGGTGTTCGCCGGCATCCCGATCACCGAGGGCTGGGACCCGCATCCGCGCGAGGCGGTGAAGAGCGGGGACAGGATGCGCGTCGACCCGGCGCGCCGGCTGATCGAGATCCTCGAGCGTCCTTAGCCCGGACGGCCGTAGATCCGGTGCGGCGGTGCCTGCCGCGCCGCGCAGCGCGGGCAGAAGCGCTCGCGCGCCCCGATCGGGGCGTTGCAGCTCCAGCAGCGGCGCAGCCAGGGCGTGGCGAACGGCCGGCCGGCGCGCCTCACTTCGCCGGCTTTTCCGGGGAAAAATCTAGGTCGTGGAAGCCGGCGAGTTCGTCGTGCACGGACTTGTGCACGGCGATCATCTTCGGCAGCGCCTTGTTGAAAGCTTGCACGATCGCCGGGTCGAACTGCTTGCCGGATTCCGCGGCGATGATCCTCGCCGCCGCCACCACCGGCATCGGCGCGCGGTGGCGCAACGTCGCGGTCATCGCCTCGAAGGCGTCGGCCACCGCGGTCACCCGCGCCGCCCAGGGGATGGCCGCGCCCTTCAGGCCCTTCGGGTAGCCGCTGCCGTCCCAGCGCTCATGGTGGCAGAGCGCGATGACGCGCGCGGTGGCCAGCAGCGGATCGCGATGCGGGCCGATGATCTCGGCGCCGATCTCGGGGTGCTTGCGCATCTCCTGCCATTCGCGCTCGTTCAGCTTGTCCGGGCTGCGCAGGATGGACTCGGGCACGCCGAGCGTGCCGATGTCGTGCAGCGGCGCGGCGACCGCCATCATCTCGCAGGCATCGGGCTTCGCGCCGGCGGCCTCGGCGAGGAATTTCGCGTACTGGCCCACGCGCACCGAGCGGTGCGTCAGGCCGCCCTCGCGGTAGCTGAGCGCCAGCGCCAGCCGCTGCATCAGCTGCGCCCGGGTTTCCTTCAGTTCATGGGTGCGCTCGGCCACCGCCGCTTCGAGCGCGCGGTTGCGACTGGCGAGGGCTACGTGGGTGGCGAGGCGCGCGAGCACGATGGCCGCGCTGATGGGCTTGGTGATGTAGTCAACGGCGCCGAGCGCGAGCCCCTTCGCCTCGTCCTTCGGGTCGTTGCGCGCGGTGAGGAAAATCACCGGGATCGATGCGGTGGCCGGATTCGCGCGCAGGGCCTGCAGCACCACGTGGCCGTCTTCGCCCGGCATTTGCACGTCGAGCAGGATCAGGTCCGGTTGCGGGGACTTTGCCGCACCGGCGAGGGCTTCCTTGCCGCTCGATGCGAGGCGCACCTCGTAGCGCGGCTTGAGCATCATCGCGAGCAGGGCGCGCAGATCGGGGTCGTCGTCCACCACGAGGACGTGGGCGTGCGGCGCCACCGGGGCCGGGGCGGGAGGCACGGCGGGCTTTGGCGCCGGTCCGGCAGGGGCTTTCGCCGCGGGTACAGACGCCCTTGCGACGGGCATGGCGGCCTTCGCCGCTGGCGCCGCGGGCTGGGCCGGCGCGGCTCCGACCTTCTGGGGCGGCGCCTTGGGCGCCGGGGGCTTGGTGGCCATGGCCTCTAATCTAGCGCATGCCGAAGAAACGGCGGGCATTCTCGCGCGTGGCGGCAGCCAGCGCTTCCGGCGCCTCGCCGCGCGCCCGTGCCACGGTGTCGAGCACGTGCGGCAGGAAGGACGGTTCGTTGCGCCGGGCCTTCGGTGCCGGGCGCAGGCTGCGCGGGGTCAGGTAGGGGGCATCGGTCTCCAGCATCAGCCGGTCCGCGGGAATCTCGCGCACCAGTTCGAGCAGGTGCGTGCCGCGGCGTTCGTCGCAGATCCAGCCGGTGATGCCGACGTACAGGCCGAGTTCCAGGTAGGCGCGCAGTTCCTCGCGCGCGCCGGTGAAGCAGTGCGCCACCGCGGGCGGCAACCGGTCGCGCTGCGCACGCAGCAGGTCCGCGAAGCGCGGATGCGCGTCGCGCGAATGCAGGAACAGTGGCTTGCCGAGTTCGCAGGCAAATTCCACCTGCGCGAGGAACCATTTTTCCTGGTCCGGGTGCGGCGAATAGTTGCGGTTGAAGTCCAGTCCGCATTCGCCGATCGCCAGCACCGCGGGATGGGCGGCCAGCGCGCGCAGGCCGTCGAGGGTCTCCTGCGTGCAGCTGCCCGCATGGTGGGGATGCACGCCGGCGGTGGCGTAGAGCAACCCGGCATGCGCCTCGGCGAGCGCCACCGCCTTGCGGCTCTCGACGAGGCTGGTGCCGGTCACCACCATGGTCTCGACGCCGGCCGCCTGTGCGCGTGCCAGCACCGCGTCGAGGTCCTCGGCGAAGGCGTCGTGCGTGAGGTTGGCGCCGATGTCGACCAGGGCGCCGCGCGGGTGGATGGCGGGATGCATCAGGGGCCTGCGGATCGCCGGCCTACAGCGACTTCAGCCGGTACAGCAGTTCGAGCGCCTCGCGCGGGCTGAGCTCGTCGGGACGCAGGTCCTGCACCGCCTCGCGCAGCGGATCCACCGCAGGCTCGGTCTCCGCCGCAGGCCGTGCGCCGGCAAACAGGTCGCTCTGTCCCCCGCGCTCGATCGCCGCCTGCTCGAGTTCCTCCAGCGTGCGCTTCGCCTGGCGCACCACCGACTTCGGCACCCCGGCAAGGCCCGCCACCTGCAAGCCGTAGCTCTGCGAGGCCGGGCCTTCCTCGACCGCGTGCAGGAAGACGATCGAATCCTTGTGCTCGACGGCGTCGAGGTGCACGTTGGCCACCTCGCGATATTCGAGCGCGAGGCGGGTGAGTTCGAAGTAATGCGTGGCGAAGAGCGCGAGCGCGCGGTTCTTCTCCACCAGGTGGCGGGCGATCGCCCAGGCGAGCGCGAGGCCGTCGAAGGTCGAGGTGCCGCGGCCGACCTCGTCCATCAGCACCAGGCTTTCGCGCGTGGCGTTGTGCAGGATCGCCGCGCTCTCGGTCATCTCGACCATGAAGGTGGAACGCCCGCCGGCGAGGTCGTCGGCCGCGCCGATGCGCGTGAAGATCTGGTCGATCGGTCCGAGGGTCGCGGCGCGCGCCGGCACGAAGCTGCCGACATGGGCCATCAGCGCGATCAGCGCCACCTGCCGCATGTAGGTCGACTTGCCGCCCATGTTCGGGCCGGTGATCAAGAGGAAACGTCGCGCGGGCGAGAGCTGCGTGTCGTTGGCGATGAACTGCTCGATGGATTCCTCGACCACCGGGTGGCGTCCGCCCTCGATCGACACGCAAGGCTCGGCGACGAAGGCCGGCCGCGCGTAGCCGCGCAATCGCGCGGTGCGCGCGAACGTCGCGAGCACGTCCACCTGCGCGAGCGCGCGGGCGATCTTCTGCAAGGCCGGCACCTCGGCGCCGAGTTCGGCGAGCAGCGCGTCCCACAGGCTCTTTTCGAGCGCGAGCGCGCGCTCCGCGGCCGACAGCGCCTTGTCCTCGAAGGCCTTCAGTTCCGGCGTGATGTAGCGCTCGGCGTTCTTCAGCGTCTGGCGGCGGCGGTAGTCCTCGGGCACCTTGTCCGATTGCGCGCGCGTCACCTCGATGTAGTAGCCGTGCACCTGGTTGTAGGCCACCTTGAGGGTCGGGATGCCGCTGCGCGCGCGCTCGCGCGCCTCGAGTTCCACCAGGAAGGCGCCGGCGTTCGCCTGCAAGCCGCGCAGTTCGTCGAGTTCGGCGGACCAGCCCTCGGCGATCACACCGCCCTCGCGCACCAGCGCGGCGGGCTCGGCGCGCAGCGCCCGGCGCAGGCGGTCGAGGCAGGCTTCGGGGGTGGCGAGGTCGGCGGCGAGTGTCGCGACCAGCCCGTCGGCGGCGGGCAGGGCGGCGCGCAGCGCCTCGAGCAGGGCGAGGCTGTCGCGCAGGCCGGCGAGGTCGCGCGGCCGCGCGCTGGCGAGTGCGACGCGCGCCGTGATGCGCTCGACGTCGGCGAACCTGCGCAGCAGCGCGCGCAGGGCGTCCGCCTTCGCGTCGAGCGCGGCCACCGCTTCGTGGCGCGCCGCGGCCGCGCCCTGGTCGCGCAAGGGGTGGTGCAGCCAGTGGCGCAGCAGGCGGCTACCCATCGCGGTGGCGCAGTCGTCGAGCAACGAAAAAAGCGTCGGCGAAGGCTCGCCGCGCAGCGTCTCGGTGAGTTCGAGGTTGCGGCGCGTGGCGGCATCGAGCCGCAGGTACGCGCCCGCGCGCTCGGGAATGACGGCGTTGACGTGCGCGAGCGCCTGCCCCTGCGTCTTCGCCGCGTATTCGAGCAGCGCGCCGCAGGCGCCGAGCGCCGGGCCGAGGTCCTCGCAGCCGTAGCCTTCCAGCGAGGTGGCGCCAAGTTGCGCGAGCAGTTTCTTGCGCCCGCTCGCCGCGTCGAAATGCCAGGCCGGCAGCCGCGTCACCGCGGCGGCGTCGAACGCGCCCTCGGCCGCGAGGATCTCCGCCGGACCGATGCGGCGCAGCTCGTTGGCGAGCGCCTGCGGCGCCACCTCGGCCACGCGCAGCTCGCCGCTGGCGAGCGAGAGCCACGCGAGCCCGACGCAGGCGCGCTCGGCGTTCACCGCGAGCAGGATGTTGTCCGCCTTCTCGTCGAGCAGCGCGGCATCGGTCAGGGTGCCCGGCGTGACGATGCGCACCACCTTGCGCTCGACCGGACCCTTGGACGTCGCCGGGTCGCCCATCTGCTCGCAGATCGCCACCGGCTCGCCCAGGCGCACCAGCTTCGCGAGGTACTGTTCCGCCGCGTGGTAGGGCACGCCGGCCATCTTCACCGGGTTGCCGCCCGAGGCGCCGCGCGTGGTGAGCGTGATGTCCAGGAGCCGCGCGGCCTTCTCCGCGTCCTCGAAAAAGAGCTCGTAGAAATCGCCCATGCGGTAGAACAGCAGCGTGTCCGGGTGCTCCGCCTTGATGCGCAGGAACTGCTGCATCACGGGGGTGTGCTGGGCGAACGCAGCGGTGTCCGGCGCGGCGGGTTTCATCGTCAACTATTGTAGTGGCAGGCCTTCGCGGCCCGCGCCGGGCTCGGGCAGATCCAGGCCGACCTGCCGTGCGCACGCCAAGCCACTGCGGCGCGTCGCGCGCCGCCCCCGACGCACTAGGCCTGAAGCGCGTCCAGCAGCGGCGGGAACACCTTGGGCGTCGCGGCGACGATGTCGCCACTCGCGAACCAGGCCTCGCCGCCGGTGAAGTCGCCCACCAGGCCGCCGGCCTCGCGCACCAGCAGCGCGCCGGCGGCGATGTCCCAGGGCGCGAGCCCCATTTCCCAGAACGCATCGAGCCGCCCGCAGGCGACATAGGCGAGGTCGAGCGCGGCGGCGCCGGCGCGGCGCATGCCCGAGGCTTCGCCCATCACGGCCTTCAGCTGCCGCAGGTAGGCGTCGAGCCGCGGCTTTTCCTTCGGCGGAAAGCCGGTGCCGACCAGCGCGTCGCGCAGGTGCGCGCAGCGCGTCACGCGGATGCGGCGGTCGTCCAGGAAGGCGCCGGCGCCTTTCGAGGCGGTGAAGAGCTCGTTGCGCGACGGGTCGTAGATGACCGCGTGCGAGAGCACGCCGCGGACTTCGGCGGCAATCGACACCGCGTACTGCGGAAAGCCGTGGATGAAGTTCGTCGTGCCGTCGAGCGGGTCGATGATCCAGCGCGTGTCGCTGTCCGCGGCGCCGCCGGCCGTCCCGGTTTCCTCTGCGAGGATGGCGTGCTCCGGGTAGGCCTTGCGGATCACTTCGATGGCGGCGGCCTCCGCGGCCTTGTCGACCTGGGTGACGAAGTCGTTCGCCTGCTTCGCACGTACCTCGAGGGCGGCACCGCCGAGCGCGGCGCGATTGATCACGGCGCCGGCGCGGCGCGCGGCCTTGATGCCGATGTTGAGGAGCGGATGCATGGGAAGGGCGGCATTGTATATGGGGATCGCGCATTCACTGCGCTTGCGTAAACTGCGCGCATGAACGATCAGACGCCGGTCGGCGAAGGGGCGGTGAATGGCGCGGCGCTCGCGCGCCTGCGCGTGGTGCTGTGCCGGCCGAGCCACCCGGGCAACATCGGCGCCGCCGCGCGCGCGATGAAGACCATGGGCCTGGCCGACCTGCGGCTGGTGGCGCCGATGCGCTATCCGGCCGCGGAAGCGCAGTGGATGGCGTCGAACGCCGGCGACGTGCTCGAGGCCGCGCAGCAGCACGCGGCGCTCGGCGAGGCGATCGATGATTGCGTGACCGTGTACGCGCTCTCGGCGCGGCCGCGCGAATGGTCGCCGCGGGTGCTTGACGTGCGGGCCGCGGCCACCGAGGCGGTCGCGCGCAGCGCCGAGGGCCCGGTGGCCTTCGTCTTCGGCAACGAATCGACCGGCCTGACCAACGACGAACTGTTCGCCTGCCAGACGCTGGTGCACGTGCCGGCGAACCCGGCCTACACCTCGCTCAACCTCGCGCAGGCGGTGCAGGTGGTGGCCTACGAACTGTTCGTCGCCGCGGGCGCCGGCGTGCCGCAACCGAAATCCCGCCTCGAGCATGCCGCCACGGTGGCGGACCTCGAAGGCCTGTACGGCGCGCTCGATGCCGCCGGCATCGCCAGCGGCTTCCTCGATCCGGAAGATCCAAAGCGCTTGCGCGAACGCTGGCGGCGGCTGTTCGCGCGCGCGCCGCTGGAACGCGAGGAGGTCAACATCCTGCGCGGCCTGTTGCGCAAGCTCGAGGGGCGCAGGAACCGGGACGGCGGCAATACTTGATCAAATAAGTCGGATATATTAGGATCAACCTCCCGCACACGGGAAAAAGCGACCATGTTCAGTCATTTGCGTGAAGACATCGCCAGCGTGTTCGAGCGCGACCCTGCGGCCCGCTCGACCTGGGAAGTCATTACCTGCTACCCGGGTCTGCACGCAGTCACGCTGCACCGCTTCGCGCACGCCCTGTGGAACCTGCGCCTGTTCTGGCTCGGGCGGCTGGTGTCGCACCTCGGGCGCTGGCTCACCGGCATCGAGATCCACCCGGCCGTGACGCTCGGGCGCCGGGTGTTCATCGACCACGGCATGGGCGTGGTGATCGGCGAGACCGCGGTGGTGGGCGACGACTGCACCATCTACCAGGGCGTGACGCTGGGCGGGACGTCGCTGTATCGCGGCGCCAAGCGCCATCCGACGCTGGAAGCCGGCGTGGTGGTCGGTGCCGGCGCCAAGGTGCTGGGCGGCTTCAGGGTGGGCGCGGGCGCCAGGATCGGCTCGAACGCAGTGGTGGTAAAGGAAGTGCCCGCCGGCGCCACGGTGGTCGGCATTCCGGCGCGCATCGTCGAGGACGTCGGGACACAGAAAGAAGCGCGCTTCGCCGCCTATGCGGTGGTGCAGGGCGAGGATCCGACCGCCAAGGCGATCCAGGAACTGGTCGCCCATTCGCAGGAACTGGAGGCGAAGATCGCACGGCTGGAGAATCTCGTCGTCGGGCAGGCCAACGAGGGTGCGCAGGAAGGCCTGCGCGCCGTCAAATAAGTATCTAACCCGTTGAAATATTGATCGGTCTATTAGTTGACTGATTCTGTCGGGCTTTGCTATACTTGAGCATGTTGATCGGGTATTGATTCCCGCCCGGTCAGTGGGTTGGCGCCTAGGTGCCTCCCGCGAACCCGAACGCAGTAGAGGAGAGGCCTCCATGAGACTGACGACGAAAGGCAGATTTGCGGTGACGGCGATGGTCGATCTCGCCATGCGCGACTCGAAGGGGCCGGTCACCCTCGCGGCGATCAGCGAGCGGCAGCGCATCTCGCTCTCCTATCTGGAGCAGTTGTTCGGCAAGCTGCGCCGGCACACCCTGGTGCGCAGCGTGCGCGGCCCCGGCGGCGGCTATCATCTGGCCCTCGCGGCGGGCGAAATTTCGGTCGCCGAGATCATCAACGCGGTGGACGAGTCACTCGACGCCACCATGTGCGGCGGGCGCGAGAACTGCCTGGACGACAAGCGCTGCATGACGCACGACCTGTGGGCGACGCTGAACGCGAAAATGCACGACTACCTTTCGTCGGTGACCCTGGCCGACCTGGTGGCCCACCAGTACGGCAAGCACGTCGGCGTGCTGCACGACTGGCGGCTGGCCGAGCGCGACACCGACGCCGGGCGCCCGCCGGCGCCTGCGGCGGTGGCAGCGTGAAGGCCTCAGGACCCGTGGACAAGACCATGAAATTCCCGATCTACCTCGATTACTCCGCCACCACCCCGGTGGATCCGCGCGTCGCGCAGAAGATGATCCCGTTCCTCGTCGAGGATTTCGGCAACCCGGCGAGCCGCTCGCACGCCTTCGGCTGGAAGGCCGAGGAAGCCGTCGAGAATGCGCGCGCCGAGGTGGCGGCGCTGGTGAACTGCGACGCCAAGGACATCGTCTGGACTTCCGGGGCGACCGAGTCGATCAACCTCGCCCTGAAGGGCGCGGCCGAGTTCTACAAATCGAAGGGCAAGCACCTGATCACGGTGAAGACCGAGCACAAGGCGACGATCGACACCTGCCGGGAGCTCGAGCGCCGCGGTTTCGAGGTCACCTACCTCGACGTGCGCGACGACGGCCTGATCGACCTCGAGGCATTCAAGGCGGCGCTGCGCAAGGACACCATCCTCGTGTCGGTGATGCTGGTGAACAACGAGATCGGCGTCATCCAGGACATCCCCGCCATCGGCGAGCTGTGCAAGGCGAACGGGACCCTCTTTCACGTCGATGCGGCGCAGGCCACCGGCAAGTGCGCGATCGACCTGAAGCAGCTGAAGGTCGACCTGATGTCGTTCTCGGCGCACAAGACCTACGGCCCGAAGGGCATGGGCGCGCTCTACGTGCGGCGCAAGCCCCGCGTGCGCCTGGAAGCGCAGATCCACGGCGGCGGGCACGAGCGCGGTTTCCGCTCGGGGACGCTGGCCACGCACCAGATCGTCGGCATGGGCGAGGCCTTCCGCCTCGCGCGCCTCGAGATGGCGGCGGAGAACGAGCGCATTCGGGCCCTCCGGGACAGGCTGCTCGCCGGGCTGAAGGACATCGAGGAAGTCTTCGTCAACGGCGATCTCGAGCACCGCGTGCCGCACAACCTCAACATCAGCTTCAATTTCGTCGAGGGCGAGTCGCTGATCATGGCGGTGAAGGACATCGCCGTGTCTTCGGGTTCCGCCTGCACCTCGGCCTCGCTCGAGCCCTCGTACGTGCTGCGCGCGCTGGGTCGTTCCGACGAACTCGCGCATTCCTCGATCCGCTTCGCCATCGGGCGCTTCACCACCGAGGAAGAGATCGACTACACCATCGGCCACATGAAGGCCAAGGTGGCCAAGCTGCGCGACCTGTCGCCCCTGTGGGACATGCACAAGGAAGGCATCGATTTGAGCACCGTGCAATGGGCGGCGCATTGAGCCGAACACTGGACGGACCACCGGGCAGGCAACAAACGCATCATCGAGCAGGAGACTGACATGGCATACAGTGACAAGGTCATCGACCATTACGAGAACCCGCGCAACGTCGGCGCCTTCGACAAGGCCGACACCACGGTAGGCACCGGCATGGTGGGCGCGCCGGCCTGCGGCGACGTGATGAAGCTGCAGATCAAGGTCGGCGAGGACGGCGTCATCGAGGACGCCCGCTTCAAGACCTACGGCTGCGGCTCGGCCATCGCCTCGTCCTCGCTCGTCACCGAGTGGATGAAGGGCAAGACGCTCGAGCAGGCGACCGAGATCCGCAACACGCAGATCGCCGAGGAACTCGCGCTGCCGCCGGTGAAGATCCATTGCTCGATCCTCGCCGAGGACGCGATCAAGGCCGCGGTCGCCGACTATCGCAAGAAGCATGGCATCGAGCCGAAGGCAGACGCGCAGAAGGTCGCCTGACATGCCCGTCACCCTGACCGAGAAAGCGGCAAACCACGTCCAGGCCTACATCGCCAAGCGCGGCAAGGGCGTGGGCCTGCGCGTCGGCGTGCGCACCTCCGGCTGCTCGGGCATGGCCTACAAGCTGGAGTTCGCCGATACGGTGAACCCGGACGACCTGCAGTTCGAGTGCCACGGCGTCAAGGTGGTGGTCGACCCGAAGAGCCTGCCCTACCTCGAGGGCACGGAACTCGATTACGCGCGCGAAGGTCTCAACACGGGGTTCCAGTTCAACAACCCCAACGTGAAGGATGCGTGCGGCTGCGGCGAAAGCTTCAACGTCTAGAACCGGGCGCGCGGGCCGGGCCGCGACGTCCGCCCCCGGCAGCGGCCCGCGCCGCGGCCGGACCGGCAAGCGAAGGTAAGATGGCGGCACCGCGCCGCGCCCCCATGCAGAGCCATTTCCAACTCTTCGGTATCGAACCCGCGTTCGCGCTTGATGCGCTGACGCTCGAGCGCGCCTACCGGGACATCCAGAGCCGCATCCACCCGGACCGCTTTGCACAGTCGGGCGACGCCGAGCGCCGCGCCTCGATGCAGTGGGCGACGCGGGTGAACGAGGCCTATCGCGTGCTGAAGAGCCCCCTGGAGCGCGCGCGCTACCTGCTTGAGCTGAACGGCGTGGACGCGGGCTTCGAGACCAACACCTCGATGCCGGTGGAATTCCTCGAGCGCCAGCTCGAGCTGCGCGAGGCGCTCGACGCGGCGGGGCAGGCGCAGGACCGGGCCGCGCTCGATGCGCTGCGCGACGCGCTGCGCGCGGAGCGCGATGCGCTCGAGCGCACCCTGGCCGAGCGCCTCGACGGCGCGCGGGACTGGGCCGGCGCCGCCGGGGCGCTTCGCCAGCTGCGGTTCTTCGAGAAGCTGGACGAGGAAATCGACGCCGCCCTCGACGGGATCGAGGGCTAGATGGCGCTCCTGCAGATCGCCGAACCGGGTGAGTCCACCGCGCCGCACGAGCACCGGCTCGCGGTCGGCATCGACCTCGGCACCACGAACTCGCTGGTCGCCACGGTGCGCAGCGGCACGGCCGTGGTGCTGCCCGACGAGCGCGGCCGGACGCTGCTGCCCTCCATCGTGCGCTACTGCGGGCCCGACCGCGTCGAGGTCGGCCATGCCGCCGAGGCGCACCAGGCCGAGGACCCGAAGAACACCATCGTCTCGGTGAAGCGCTTCATGGGCCGCGGCCTGCGCGACGTCGCGCACATCGAGAACGCGCCGTATGACTTCGTCGACGCGCCGGGCATGGTGCAGCTGCGCACCGCCGCCGGCGTGAAGAGCCCGGTGGAGGTCTCGGCCGAGATCCTGCGCGCGCTGCGCGCGCGGGCGGAGGCCTCGCTCGGCGGCGAGCTCACCGGCGCGGTGATCACCGTGCCGGCCTACTTCGACGACGCCCAGCGCCAGGCCACCAAGGACGCGGCGCAGCTCGCCGGCCTCAACGTCCTGCGACTGCTGAACGAGCCGACGGCGGCCGCCATCGCCTACGGCCTGGACAACGCCGCCGAGGGCGTCTACGTGGTCTACGACCTTGGCGGGGGCACCTTCGACGTCTCCATCCTGCGCCTGTCCAAAGGCGTGTTCGAGGTGCTCGCCACCAACGGCGATTCCGCGCTCGGCGGCGATGACTTCGACCACCGGGTGTTCTGCTGGGCGCTCGAGGCGGCCGCGCTGCCGCCGCTGGGCCCGCGCGACACGCGCTTGCTGCATGCGAAATCGCGCGAGGCCAAGGAGAACCTGTCGACGCACGATGACGCGCCGCTGACCGCGCGCCTGGGCAGCGGGGAGTATGTCGACCTGACGCTGGACACCGAGACCTTCTGCCGCATCACCCACACCCTGGTGCAGAAGACGCTCGGGCCGACGCGCAAGGCGCTGCGCGACGCCGGCCTGTCGGTGCGCGAGGTGAAGGGCGTCGTGATGGTGGGCGGCGCAACGCGCATGCCGCAGATCCAGCGCGCGGTGGGCGAGTTCTTTGCGTGCGCGCCCCTGAACAACCTCGACCCGGACAAGGTGGTGGCGCTGGGCGCGGCCATGCAGGCGAACGCGCTGGCGGGCAACCGCAATGCGGACGACGACTGGCTGCTGCTCGACGTGATCCCGCTCTCGCTCGGCATCGAGACCATGGGCGGGCTGGTGGAGCGCGTGGTGCCGAGGAACTCGACGCTGCCGGTGGCGCGCGCGCAGGAGTTCACCACCTACAAGGACGGCCAGAGCGCGATGAGCATCCACGTGGTGCAGGGCGAGCGCGAACTGGTGTCGGACTGCAGGTCGCTCGCAAAATTCGAGTTGCGCGGCATCCCGCCGATGGCCGCGGGCGCGGCACGCATCCGCGTCACCTTTCAGGTCGACGCCGACGGGTTGCTGTCGGTGGCGGCGAAGGAATCGAGCACCGGGGTCGAGGCCGCGGTCGCGGTCAAGCCGTCCTACGGGCTGGCCGACGGCGACATCGAGCGCATGCTGCGGGAATCGGTCTCGCACGCGCGCGAGGACATGCAGGCGCGCGCGCTCGCCGAGGCGCGCGTCGAGGCGCAGCAGCTGCTGGAGGCGCTCGGCGCCGGACTGGCCGCGGACGGCGCCCTGCTGGACGATGCGGAGCGTGCGCAGATCGACGCCGCGCGCGCCGCGCTCGAGGCGGCCCTGCCCGGCACGGACCACCGCGCGGTGAAGCGCGCCACCGAGGCCCTCAACCACGCCACCGAAGGCTTTGCGGGGCGCCGCATGGACGCCGGGGTGCGCCGCGCGCTCTCCGGCAAGAACATCGCCAGCCTGGATCTCTGATGCCCAAACTGAAGGTATTGCCGCATGCGGCGCTCTGCCCGCAGGGCGCCGAGCTCGAATTGTCCGACGGGGTGACGGTACTCGACACGCTGCTCGCGGCGCACATCGAGATCGAGCACGCCTGCGAGAAGTCCTGCGCCTGCACCACCTGCCACGTCATCGTGCGCGAGGGTTTCGATTCGCTCGACGAGGCCGAGGAGAAGGAGGAGGACATGCTCGACAAGGCCTGGGGTCTGGAACCGGAGTCGCGGCTCTCGTGCCAGCTGCGCCCGGCGGGCAAGGACCTGACGATCGAGATTCCGAAGTACACGTTGAATCTCGCGCGTGAGGAGCATTGAAGTCACTGCGTAAACTGGAAAAACCAGCAGGAGAGGACACGAGCGGGGGCTGCGCCCCCCCTCGTGCTGCCCCCCAGAAGAACCGTCTGTACTATGGATGCCTGACGGAGGAATGCCCGATGAAATGGACTGACTCGCGCGACATCGCGATCGCGCTGACCGAGGCGCACCCGGACGTCGATCCGAAGACGATCCGCTTCACCGACCTGCATGCCTGGGTGCTGGCGCTCCCCGGGTTCGACGACGACCCGAAGCGTTCGGGCGAGAAGATCCTCGAGGCGATCCAGATGCTCTGGATCGAGGAAGCGGAGTAGTCGGGCCGGTGCCGGGCGCGCGCCGCATCGCGGTCCTCGGCTTTCACCTGGAAAGCAACGCCTTCGCGCCGCCCTCGGGCGAAGCGGCGTTTCGCGCACTCTGCCACGTCGAAGGCGAGGCCATCGCCGCCGAGGCGCGCCGCACGCCCTCGATGCTGCCGGCCGAGATCCCGGCCTTCTTCCGGCGCATGGATGCGCTCGGCGACTGGACGCCGGTGCCGATCCTGGTCACTGCCGCCGAGCCCGGCGGCCCGGTGGACGCGGAATTCTTCAATCAAACGCTCGAACGCATGCGAACCCTGCTCACGCAGGCCTTGCCGCTCGACGGCGTCTACCTGAGCAACCACGGCGGCATGGTGGCCACCGACGGCCCGGACCCGGACGGCGCGCTCTACGCCATGGTGCGCGAAACCGTGGGCGCGGCGCCCTTCGTCAGCACCGTGGACCTGCACGCCAACATCTCCGAGCGCATGGTGGCGAGCGTCGACGCGCTCGTCTCGTACCGCACCAACCCGCACGTCGACCAGGAGGCGCGTGCCACCGAGGCCGCGGACCTGCTCGATCGGTTCCTGCACGGCACCCGGTCGCGGCGCGCCTTCGTGCGCCTGCCGATGACGCCGGCCTCGGTGACGCTGCTGACGCGCGAAGGCCCTTATGCGGACGCCATCGCGCGCGGACAGGCGAAACTCGGCCAAGGCGTCCTGAACGTCTCGGTGGTGGGCGGTTTCGTCTTCAGCGACACGCCGAAGAACGGCCTTTGCGTGGTGGTGAACGGCGAGGCGGGAACCGATGTCGGCGCGGTGGCGCTGGACCTCGCTGCGCGCACCTGGTCCGAGCGCGAGCGCTTCCTGCGCACCCTGATGCCGATGGAGGAGGCCGTGGCGCGAGCGGTGAAGGCCGGCGAGGATGCGGCGGCACCGGTGTACATCCTGTCGGACGCCGGCGACAATCCGGGCGGCGGCGGCAGTGGCACTACCACCTGGCTGCTCGACGCGCTGGTGAAGGCCGGCGCGAAGAAGGTGCTCTACGGGGTTTTCTTCGAGCCCGCGATCGCCGCGCAGGCGCACGCGGCGGGTGAGGGCGCGGAGATCGACGTGGTGTTCAACGCGACGACCGAGACGCAGTTCGCGAAGCGCTTCGCCGCGCACGCGCAAGTGCTGCGACTGACCGACGGCCGCGTGACCGGGCGCCGCGGCATCTGGGCGGGGCGCGCGCTGGACCTCGGGCCCACCTGCGCGCTCGCCATCGGCGGGGTGACGGTGGTGGTGCTCAGCCGGCGCAAGCAGTGCGCCGACCCGGTGTTCTTCGAGATGCACGACCTCGACGTGGCCGCTGCGCGCTGCGTGGCGGTGAAGTCGCGCGGGCATTTCCGCGCGGGGTTCGATGAGTTCTTTCCGCCTGAGCGGGTGCTCGAGGTGGACACCCCGGGCCTGACCTCGCCGGTGCTCGAGCGCATGCCGTTCACGGGGTTGCCGCGGCCGGTGTTTCCGCTGGACCGCAGCGTCGACTGGACGCCGTCGGTGGCGGTGTTCGGCGCCTGAGCCGGCGCCGGATCGGGCCATATAGTAACATATATGTTACCAAAAGGCGGTGTCCGGCGCACGGCCGGTCCCGTGGCCTGCTAGGCGCGCTGCGCACCCCGCACCAGCCGCCCGGGAAGTGCCCCGGTGGCCACGCCGTCGCGCATCGTCTCCACGCCAGCGACGAAGGTGTGCCGGTACCCTTCCGCGCGCTGCACCAGGCGCCGCCCGCCCGCCGGCAGGTCGTAGACCAGTTCCGGCGGCAGCGCGCGCAGCTTGTCGAAGTCGATCAGGTTGAAGTCCGCGCGCAGGCCGGGCGCGATCAGGCCGCGGTCGGCAAGCCCGTAGGCGAGCGCGGTGTCGCGGGTCTGCTTCTTCACCAGCAACTCGAGCGGCAGGCCGGGGCCGCGACGGCGGTCGCGCCCCCAGTGGGTGAGCATGGTGGTCGGGGCGCCGGCGTCGCACAGCAGCCCGACGTGCGCGCCGGCATCGGCCAGCCCGCTGATGGTGGCCGGGTCGGCGAGCATCTCGCGCACGATATCCAGGTTGCCGTGGAAGTAGTTCTCGAAGGTGTGCAGCAGCAGCGCGCGGCCGTTGTTTTCCAGCAGCCAGTCGAGCGCAAGGTCGAAGGGGTCGCGATTCGCCGCCGCGGCGAGCGCGGTGCAGCTGCGCGCCGGGTCCGGCTCGTAGTCGAGCGGCTCGACAAGCCGGAAGGTGCGCTCGAGCAGCTTCGCCACCCAGCGGGTATGGGCGTCGTCCGGTTTCTCCGACCAGAGCGCGCGGCGCAGGTCGGCATCGTTCTTCAGCCGCGCCACGCGTTCGGCCGGGGTCAGCGCCGCCATCGCGGTCCAGCGCGGGTGGGTGACGAAGGGATGCACCGTCGCCTCCAGCCCCATCATGATGTTGATCGCGCGCGAGCCCACCTGCCCGGTGGCCTCGATGCCCGCGGCGCGCGCGGCGCGAAGCCCCTCCAGCGTTTCGCGCCAGCGCGCCGGCGCGTCGTGCACCTGCAGGAGCAGCACGGTGAGCGGGCGGCCGGAGAGCTCGGCCGCCTCGCGCAGGCGCGCGAAATCGCCCTCGATGAAATCCGAGTTCACCTCGATCACCCCGCGCCCGGCACGGCGCATCGCGCGCGCAAGGCCGGCGAGTTCGGGTTCCGCGGCGGTGAGGGTCGGGGTATAGCGCCCGTCCTTGGCGCGGTGCTTGATGGTGCGCGAGGTGGTGAAGCCGAGGGCGCCTTCGGCGAGCGCCTCTTCGAGCAGCGCCCCCATGCGCGAAATTTCGTCTTCGGTCGGCTGCTCGGCATGGTCCGCGCCGCGCTCGCCCATGACGAAGAAGCGCAGCGCCGCGTGCGGCACCTGTGCGCCGACGTCCATGATGCGCGGCATGCCCTCGAGCGCGTCGAGGTACTCGCCGAAGCGCTCCCAGCGGAAGTCGATGCCCTCCGCGAGCACCGACTCCGGGATGTCCTCGACGCCCTCCATCAGGTTGATCAGGTACTTTTCCGCGCCGCGGCGCACCGGCGCGAAGCCCACGCCGCAGTTGCCGAACAGCGCCGTGGTGACGCCGTGCCAGGACGAGGGCGTGAGCAGCGGGTCCCAGGTGGCCTGGCCGTCGTAATGGGTGTGGATGTCGACCCAGCCCGGGGTGAGCAGCAGCCCGCCGGCATCGATCTCGCGCGCACCGGGGCCGATCGAACCGTCCGCGGCGTCGGCGACCGCGCTGATGCGTGCGCTGTCGACGGCAATGTCGGCGGGGCGCGCCGGAGCGCCGCTGCCGTCGATCAGGCGGGCGCCGCGAATGACGAGGGTGTGCATGGGGCAGAGTCTAGGCCAATGTCCGGCCCGCCGGCCCCGCCGGGCGCGAAACGGCTTGCCGCGATGCGGAGCCAGCCGGGATAATCACGGTTCCTGCCCGAGTTTTCTCCCATGCCCAAGATCTCCGCCTCCAGCGCGCTTGCGCGTTTCCGCGTCCTCGACCTGACCCGGGTGCGCGCCGGCCCGACCTGCGTGCGCCAGCTGGCCGACTTCGGCGCCGACGTGATCAAGGTTGAATCGCCCCCGGGCGTCGACCCGAACGAGGGCATGGGCGGGGACCGCGACGGGCCGGATTTCCAGAACCTGCACCGCAACAAGCGCTCGATCACGCTCAACCTGAAGACCGAGGAAGGCAAGGCGATCTTTCTCAAGCTGGCGAAGACCGCGGACGTGGTGGCCGAGAACTACCGCCCGGACGTGAAGTTCCGCCTCGGCATCGACTACGAATCGCTGAAGAAGGTGAACCCGCGCATCGTGCTCGCCTCGATCTCGGGCTTCGGCCAGGACGGTCCCTACGAGAAGCGCCCGGGCTTCGACCAGATCGCGCAGGGCATGGGCGGGTTCATGTCGATCACCGGCAAGCCGGGCGAGGGCCCGATGCGCGCCGGCGCGGCGATCGCCGATGTCTCCGCCGGCCTGTTCGCCGCGCTCGGCGTGATGACCGCGCTGCTCGAGCGCGAGGCCTCGGGCGAGGGCCAGTGGGTGCAGTCCAGCCTGCTGCACTCGCAGATCGCGATCGACGACTTCCAGTCGGCGCGCTTCCTGATGAAGGGCGAGGTGCCGCCGCAGACCGGCAACGACCATCCGACCAGCATGCCGACCTCGGCCTACCCGACGGCCGACGGCCACATGAACATCGCCGCCTCGGGCGACGGCATGTGGCAGCGCTTGTGCGTCGCGCTGGAGCGGCCGGATCTCGCGACGAACGCCGATTTCGCCACCCAGCCGCTGCGCGCGAAGAACCGCAAGAGCCTGAACGCGGCGATCGCCGACGCGACGGTGAAGCAGCCCGTGGCGCACTGGATCGAGGTGCTGAACAAGGCCGGCGTGCCCTGCGGCCCGATCTACGCCATGAACCAGGTGTTCGACGACCCGCAGGTGAAGCACATCGGCGCGGCGGCCACGGTGAAGCACCCGCGGCTGGGCGAGTTCCGGCTCGTCAACCAGGCGGTGAAGCTCTCGCGCACGCCTGCCAGCATGGCGTGTGCCACCCCGGAACTCGGCGAGCACACCGCCGAGGTGCTCGGCGAACTCGGTTACGACGCCGCCGGCATCGCCCGGCTGCGCGCTGAAAAAGTCATCTAGAAAAGGAATCGGAATGAACGCACCCCAGGCAGGACGGCTGCTCACGCGCAAGGACGGCGCGGTCGGCTGGATCGTGTTTTCCAACATGGCGAAGATGAACGCCGTCAGTCAGGACATGTGGCTGGCCTTCCCGGGCGCGATCCAGGCCTTCGACGCGGATCCGGAGGTGCGCGCCATCGTCATCACCGGCGACGGCGAGAAATCCTTCATCGTCGGCGCCGACATCTCGCAGTTCGAGAGCGCGCGCGCGAGCGCCGAGGCGCAGTCGAACTACAACAAGGCCGTCGAAGCCGCGTACCTCGCGCCGGTGAACAGCGCCAAGCCGGTGATCGCGCGCATCCGCGGCATCTGCATCGGCGGCGGGCTCGGCCTCGCCGCGGCCTGCGACCTGCGCATTGCCGCGGACGACGCGGTGTTCCGCATGCCGGCCGGTCGC
>DATCYZ010000154.1:0-23708 GCA_036526195.1 Burkholderiales bacterium | reverse complement strand
TTTCTTTTAAGGCCGGTCCCGCGGCCGGCCTTTTTCTTTTAAGGCCGGTCCCGCGGCCGGCCTTTTTCTTTTCATTCCCCGCTGCTAGTCTGGCCGCATGGACGACGGGCCCCGCGCAGGACTCGACCCGGTCGCAATCGCGATCCACGCCGTGCTGGCGGTCGTGGCGCTCGCCGGCGGGGCCTACGTGGTGTTGGGGGTGCTGGAGGCGCGTCGCAGCGCGCCCCCGGCGCCGGCGCCGGTGGCACGTCCCTCGCCTGCGCCGCGCGCGATCGCGCCGAACGCGCCGCCCACGAAGAAACCGCCCCCGGCGCAGGCCGCGGCGGCCGCGGTGGCGATGCCTGCGCCGCCCGCGCGAAGCGCGCCGCGCACCGGTCCGGTGCTCGCCGAGGGCGCGCGCTTCGTCTATGTGGTGTCGCTCGAGCCGCCTGCGTGGCGCAATGCCGAACTGGCGTATCGCGCGCATCGCCAGCCCGATGGCCGCACCGGGGTCGAGATGGTGTTCGAGCACGGCGTCGGCGCGCGCAGCCGCATGACCTGGAACCTCGGCGTGGTTCAGCCCGGCGATCCGGGCCACGCGAACCTGCGCTACCCGGGCTTCTTCATGCACGCCGCGCATTTCCCGCGTGCGCTCGAAGCTGGCCGCAGGTTTTCCTGGACCTATCCCTGGCAGGCGGCCGACGGCGCGCTGCGTCCCGGGCGCGAGCGGCGCTTCGATGCGGTGGTGGCCGGCCCCGAGGTCGTGGCGGTGCCCGCGGGGCGCTTCGAGGCCACGCGCATCGACGTGACGCTGTCCTACGTGGAGGGCGGTCGCGCCGAGGCGATGGTGCGCGAGACGCTCTGGTACGCGCAGGCGGCGGGGCAGCTGGTCAAGGTGCTGCGCGAGGGCCGTTCCCCCGACGAGGGCGCGCAGCGCATCCTGTCCGAACTGAAGTCCTTCTCCAGGCCCTGAGCGGTGCACATCGCCGCGTTCGCGCTTGGCGCGCTGCTGCTGCTTTCGACGGGCGCCGCGTTCGCGCAGCCGATCGGCGAACCGGAGCGCGCCACCGGGATCGCGCAGCGCGAGGCGGCCTTCGCGCGCCGTCACCTCGTGGTGGCCGCGCATCCGCTCGCCGCGGACGCCGGTCTCGAGATCCTGCGCGCCGGCGGCAGCGCGGCCGATGCCGCGGTGGCGGTGCAACTGGTGCTCGGGCTGGTCGAGCCGCAGTCCTCCGGGCTGGGGGGCGGCGGTTTTGCGCTGCACTGGTCGGCTGCGGAGGCGCGCTTGCGCAGCTACGACGGGCGCGAGACAGCACCGGCGACGGCGAAGCCGGACCACTTCATCGACTTGCACCATCGCCCGCTGGAGTTCTTCGATGCGGTGCTGAGCGGACGCTCGGTCGGCGTGCCGGGCGTGCCGCGCCTGCTCGAGATGCTGCATGCGCGCCACGGCACGCTGCCCTGGGCGCGGCTCTTCGCGCCGGCGGTCGCGCTGGCGGAATCCGGCTTCGCCGTCTCGCCGCGCCTGCACGCGCTGCTTGCCTGGGACAAGCACCTGCGCAAGGATCCCGCGGCACGGCAGTTGTACTACGGCGCGGACGGCGCGCCCCACCCCGTGGGCACGCTGCTCGTCAACGCGGCGTACGCGCAGACCCTGCGCAGGCTTGCCTCGGATGGGATGGATGCCTTCTATCATGGCGAGATCGCGCGCGACATCGTGCAGGCGGTGCGCGCGCACCCGCGGCCGGGCACCCTCGGGCTGTCGGACCTCGCGGAATACGCCGCGCTCGAGCGCGCACCGGTGTGCGGGCCGTACCGGGTCTACCAGGTCTGCGGCATGGGTCCGCCGAGCGCCGGCGCAGTGCTGGTGCTGCAGATGCTCGGCCTCCTCGAGCGCAGCGGGTTCCCGGCGAAGCCTGCGGCCTCGGCGGAGGCCCTGCACCTGTTCGCCGAAGCCGGGCGGCTCGCCTATGCGGATCGCAACCAGTACATCGCCGATCCGGCCTTCGTCCCGCAACCGGTGGAGGGCCTGCTCGATCCGGCCTACCTGGCGGCGCGCGCCGGCCTGATCGGGGACCGGTCGATGATCAGCGCGGAGCCCGGCATGCCGCGCGGCGCGCCGCACCTGTCCGCCGCGGACGGACCGGTCGAACACGGCACCACGCACTTCTCGATCGTCGACGCGAAGGGCGACACGGTGACCATGACCACCTCTGTGGAAAACGCCTTCGGCAGCCGCATCCTGGTGCGCGGCTTCCTGCTGAACAACCAGCTCACCGACTTTGCGTTCGATGCGCGCGTGCGCGGCGCGCCCGCGGCCAACCGGGTCGAGGGCGGCAAGCGCCCGCGCAGCACCATGGCGCCGACGATGGTGTTCGGCGCAGACGGCGCGCCCGTGCTGGTCCTCGGCTCGCCGGGCGGGCGCGGCATCGCCAACTTCGTCATGAAGGCGATGGTGGCGCGCCTGGACTGGGGCTACGGCCTGCAGCAGGCGCTGGACGCGCCCAATTTCGGTAGCACCAATGGGCCCACCGTGATCGAGCGCGGCACTGCCTACGACGCGCTCGCCGACGCGCTCGAGGCGCGCGGCCACGTGCTCAACTTCGTGCCGCAGACCAGCGGCGTGCACGCCATCGAGCGCGCGGTCGGCGGCTGGCGGGGCGCGGCGGACCCGCGGCGGGAGGGGGTGGTGCGCGGCGACTAGGATCTGGCGGTGAGGCTTTTGTGGTAACCAATACGTTACCCCTAGCGAAGAGCCGGCGGCCAGGCGGGGTATAGAATTCCGCGCATGAACACGGGGGCGTCGGTCATCGAGCCGGGGCGCGCCTCGCTTGGCAAGACGACGCGGCCGAGCCTGCCCGATGTCCTGCCCCGCGAGCGCCTGTTCGCGCGCATGGATGCCGCGCGAAACGGACCGGTTGTCTGGGTCAGCGGCCCGCCGGGCAGCGGCAAGACCACGCTGGTGGCCAGCTACCTCGACCATGTCGGGCTCGCGAGCCTGTGGTACCAGATCGACGACGGCGACGCCGATGTCGCGACGTTCTTTCACTATCTGCGCATCGCGGCCCGCGGTGCGGGCGACGGGCCCGCGCTGCCCGCATTCACGCCCGAGTACCACGACGGACTGCTCGCGTTCACGCGTGGATTCTTCCGCGCCCTGTTTGCCGACCTGCGCACGCCCTTCGCGCTGGTCTTCGACGGCTACCACGAGCTGCCGGTGTCCTCGCCGCTGCACGAAGTGGTGCGCGATGCCGTGCGCGAGCTGCCTCCGGGCGGCAGCTTCATCGTCCTCAGCCGCAGCGACCCGCCGGCCACACTGGCGCGCGAGCGCGCAAACCGGGCGCTCACCGTAGTCGATGCTGCCGCGTTGGTCCTCACGCGAGACGAGGCGGGGCGGATCGCCGCGCAGCGACGCCCCGGGCTCCCCGCCGAGAAGGTCGATGCGCTGCATGCGCGCACCGAGGGCTGGGCGGCGGGTCTCGTGCTGATGCTTGACCAAGTCGGGGCGCCGGGCATACCGCCCCCGCCGCCCGAAGGCAGCGCGCGTGAACTGATTTTCGACTACCTCGCGGGTGAGATCCTGCTGAAGTCCGACGCGCGCACACAGGCGTTCCTGCTCGCTACGGCTCTGCCGGGACAGGTGACCGCCGGGATCGCCGCCGAGATCACCGGGGATCCGGAGGCGGGAAGGATCCTCGCAGGACTGCACCGCGACAACGCCTTCGTCTCGCTGCGGCAGGCAGGCGCGCAGACCGTGTACCAGTATCACCCGATCTTCCGCGATTTCCTCCTTGCCAGAGGGCAGGAGACGCTCGGCAAGGACCAGCGCAGAACCCTGCTGAAGGCCGCAGCGGCCGCGATGGGGTCCGCCGGGCAGACCGAGGCCGCGTTCATGCTCCATCGCGAAGCGCACGCCTGGCAGCCCATGGCTCGGCTGATCATCGAGCACGCACCGGCAATGCTTGCCCAGGGGCGCGGTGAGACCCTGCGGCACTGGGTGGACGACCTCCCGCCCGATGTGCGTGCGCGGCATCCCTGGACGGAGTACTGGTCTGCTTGCAGCCAGGTGCAGACGGCACCGCGTGCAGCGCGGCTCCTTTTCGAACGCGCGTTCGAGCTCTTCGATGCCGATCTGGCCGGCGACCCGGATGGGCGCGTACGTGCCGCCTCGGGGGCGATGGACGCGATCCTCTACGAACTCGACGACTTCTCCCTGCTGGATCGCTGGATCGCGGTCCTCGACGCCTGGAACCAGTCCGGGGCGCAACTGTCGTCCGCGGTGCTCGAAGCGCGCGTGGCCTGCAGCATGTTTATCTCGCTGACGCTGCGCAAGCCGCAGCGCCGCGACATCGGCGCCTGGATCGAGCGCGCCGTCACGTGCGCGCGTGAGGCGCCCGATCCAAATCTGAAGCTGTTCGTCTGTCCACTCGCGGCGCTTACGCTGATGTGGACCGGCCTGCACGACCGTGCCGCCGCCCTCCTCGAGTCGCTGCAGGGCATGGCCGAGGCGCCCGGGGTGACGCCGTTCTCGCTGATCATCCTGAAGAACGTCGAAGCGATGCAGGCGATGCTGAACGCGGATGGCGCAGCGGGATTGCAGGCCTTGCGCGCCGGGCTGGCGATCGCAGAGGCGGCGGGCGTGCACACCTGGACGTTCCAGTTGCTGGTGCATGGCTACGGCGCGGCGCTGGGCGCCGGCGATCTGCCTGGCGCCGCGGCGCTTGGCAAGCAGCTCGCGCCGCGCCTGTCCACGGCCGGACGCTTCAACCTGTGTCTTTTTCACCACCTGTCGTCGTGGGAGGCAGCGCTGCGCAGGGACCCGATGTCGGCATTGCGGGAGGCGCGGCTCGCATTGCGCATGGCGATCGAGGTCGGTTGTCCCTTCTTCGAGGCGCTGTGCCGGCTGTCGCTCGCACAGTTGCTCGCGGAGTGCGGCGACGAGCGCCGTTGCATCGCGCACCTTCAGCAGCTGCGCGCGATCGTGCGTGGAATCGAAAACAGGCATCTCGAGTTCGTCAGCCTGCTTGGTTTCGCGCAGATCGCGCTCGAGCACGGCCGCGAGCGCCCGGGGCTGAACGCCCTGCGCAAGGGATTCGAACTGGGACGAGAGTACGGGTACGAGCATTTCCTCGGCTGGCGGACGGCACGGATGGCACAACTGGCGGTGCGCGCGCTCGAGGCCGGGATCGAACCGGACTACGCAGTCAGCATCGTGCGCCGTCGAGGCCTGGTGCCGGATATGCCGCCGCTTTCGGTGCCGGGCTGGCCGTGGCGTTTTCGTGTCTCGACGCTGGGAACCTTCATGATCCTGCGCGACGAGGGTCCGCTTGGCGGGCCGGGAAAGGGCCAGCGGCGGCCGCTCGAACTGCTCAAGCTGCTGATCGCAAGCGGCGGGGAAGCCGTCAGCGAGGCGCGCATCACGGACCTGCTCTGGCCCAGGGTCGAAGGCGATTCCGCCCATCGGTCTTTCACCAGCGCCCTGCACCGCCTGCGCAAGCTGCTTGGCGAGGACCGGGCGCTCGTCCTGCAGGATGGCAAGCTGAGCCTCGATCGGCGCCTGGTCTGGGTCGATTCCTGGGAGCTGGAGCAGGTCTGCGCAGACCTCGAGACCGAATTCGGCTCGGCCGGGGGGGTACGCGATGCGCGTCGCCATGACGCGCAGGTCGCGCGCGCCCTCGAGCTGTACCGGGGCGCTTTCCTCGCCAGCGAGCCCGAGGTCGCGTGGTGCCTGCCCGCACGCGAGCGTCTGCGGGGCAGGTTCGTGCGCGCGCTGGCGGCATTCGCCCGACAATGCGAAGACGCGGGTAACTTCGAGCGCGCCGTGGCGATCATCGAGCGCTGCATCGACGCGGACCCGCAGGCCGAAGGGCTTTACCGTCAATTGATGGCCATGCTGCAGCGCCGCGGACGTAGCGCCGAGGCCATCGAGGTCTTTCACCGGTGCCGCAACGCGCTAAGCCCCTTCGGCGTCGAACCCGCGGCAGAGACCCGCGAGTTGTTGGAACGCGCCAACGCCGCGCGATGATGCACCACGCAGGTGCGCGGGCGAAGAAATAGGCGATCGGTAAGCGATCAGTAAGCGAAGCGTATTCCTTGGCAACGCACAGTGCGGCTGTGGCCGGCATGGCCACACACGCACGGAAAAGGAGAACACATGAAACGCAAACTGATCGCCTCGATCGCGGCATCTGCAGCGTTGACGACCGGATGTTATGTGGTGCCGGCGGGCCCCGATGGCCAGCTCTACGCCTACCCGCCGGGGGTGATCCCCACGGCGGCCGTGCCCCCCGGCGCCTCGGTGGGCGCACCGCCTCCGGTAACACTGCACGCGCGGCTCTATCCGGCCAACGACCTCGCCTCCCAGACCGGGGTGCTGACCGGAAGCGTCGTCAATCTGCGCAACGGCAAGGGCCGCTTCGAGCTCAACTACCGTGGGGAGACGCTGGTCGGCGAGGCGACGCGCGCGGCCGACGACGAGCGCGGCGGCGTTGCCGCGGCGGCCGGCGCCCGCGGCGCCTACATGAACTGCCAGTACCGGATGAACACGCCGACGCAGGGCTCCGGGCAGTGCACGTTCAGCGACGGCGCGCGCTATCAGGTGCACCTTGGCGGCTAAGCGCCGGCGCGCGCCCAAGGGTAACATATAAGTTACTGTAAGAGGCGAGGCGACGCCAGTGCGGCGAGCATCTTCGCCAGGCAGGCATCCACTGGCGCGCCGACGTCGATGCGCAGTGCGCCCGCCGGCGCCTCGAGCGTCGCGAGCTGGCTTTCGAGCAGCGACGCCGGCATGTAGCGATGCCGGCGCGCCGCGAGGCGCTCGCGCAGCACCTGCGGCGCGGCATCGAGGTACACCCAGCGGCAATCGGAGAGGCCCTCGGCGAGCCGTTCGCGATACGTGGCCTTGAGCGCCGAGCATGCAAGCACCGCGCTGCCGTCCGCGGCCTGAGCTTCGCGCAGGAGCGCATTCAGCCGCGCCAGCCACGGCCAGCGATCGGCGTCCTCCAGCGGCGTGCCGGCGGCCATCTTCGCCACGTTCTCCGCCGGGTGGTAATCGTCGCCATCGAGGAAGTCGCAACCGAGGCGTGCGGCAAGTTCGGCGCCCAGCGTGGTCTTGCCTGAGCCCGAGACGCCCATCACCACGACGATCACGGGGTGGGTCCGTTCAGCGCAGTGTCACCGCGTGGCCGCCGAAGCGCGCGCGCATCATCGCCAGCAATCGCCGCGCATGGTCGTCCTTGCCCTGGCTCGAGAAGCGCGCCATCAGGGCGAGCGTCATCACCGGGGTGGGCACGCCGAGTTCGACGGATTCGAGCGCGGTCCAGCGGCCCTCGCCGGAATCGGCGACCACCGGGGCCGCCTGCCCGAGGCCCTCGGGATCGGCGAGGATGTCGGCGCACAGGTCGAGCAGCCAGGAGCGCACCACGCTGCCGTGCCGCCAGGTTTCGGCCAGCCCGGGCACGTCGAGTTCAAGGTCCTCGCGCGCGGCGAGCAGTGCGAAGCCCTCGGCGAAGGCCTGCATCATGCCGTACTCGATGCCGTTGTGGACCATCTTGGCGTAGTGCCCCGCGCCGCTCGGGCCGCAATGCAGCCAGCCGGTGTCCGGGCCCGGCGCCAGCAGGCGCGCAAACGGCGTGAAGATCTCCACCGAGGTCGGCGTGCCGCCGAGCATCAGGCAATAGCCATTGGCGAGGCCGTGGATGCCGCCCGAGACGCCGGCATCGACGAAGCGCAGGCCCTGCTGCGAGAGGTCCATCGCGCGCCGCTTGGAGTCGCGGTACCAGCTGTTGCCGCCGTCGACCAGCGTGTCGCCGGCCGAGAGCATCGGCACGAGGGCGGCAATCGTTTCGTCGATCGCGTTGCCCGCGGGCAGCATCGTGAGCAGCACCCGCTCGCCGGCGAGCCGGGTGCACAGGGCGGCGAGCCCGTCGACGCATTCGACACCGGGTTCGTCGGCGAGCGCGGCGCGGGAAGCCGCATCGCGGTCCCAGGCCACGACACGGGCGCCACCGCGCGCGAGGCGGCGCGCCATGTTGGCGCCCATCCTGCCAAGACCGATGATGCCGAGTTCCATGCGCTGCCTCCGGATGATGCGGACGATTCTAGTCCGCAGCCGCCTGCCACGCAGCGCGCACCGCCGCAGATGCGTCCTCGGCCAGCGGATCCACCGCCTGGTCCGCGCGCAACGTACGCAGCCAGGTCAGTTGCCGCTTCGCGAGCTGGCGCGTGGCGGCGATGCCTTTTTCGCGCAGCGCTTTTGCGTCCAGCTCGCCATCGAGGTGTTGCCACGCCTGCCGGTAGCCGACGCAGCGCATCGACGGCATCGTCGGCTGCAGGTCGTATTGATTGCGCAGCGCGCGCAGTTCGTCGACCAGGCCGGCGGCGAGCATGGCGTCGAAGCGGCGCGCGATGCGCGCGTGCAGCGCGGCGCGCTCGGCGGGCACCAGCGCGACCCAGTACGCATCGAAGCGCTTCGCGCGCGCTTGCCCCTGTAGCACCGAGAGCGGACGGCCGGCGCGCTCGAACACCTCGAGCGCACGCTGGATGCGCTGCGCGTCGCCGGGGGCGATCCGCGCGGCGCTGTCCGGGTCGATTGCGGCGAGGCGCGCGTGCAGCGCGGGCCAGCCCAGTTTCGCGGCTTCGTCGTCCAGCTTGCGCCGCAGATCCGGGTCCGCCGCGGGCAGCGCGTCCAGCCCCTCGAGCAGCGCCTTGAAGTACAGCATGGTGCCGCCGGCGAGGATCGGCAGCCGACCGCGCGCGCGGATGTCCGCGATCGCCGCGCGCGCATCGACGAGGAAGCGGCCCGCGGAATAGGCCTCGGTCGGCGCGATCAGGTCGAGCAGGTGGTGCGGCACGGCCGCGCGCTCCGCCGCGGAGGGCTTCGCGGTACCGAGATCCATGCCGCGGAACACCTGCGCCGAGTCCACGCTGATGATCTCGCCGCCGAGCGCATCGGCGAGCGCAAGCGCGAGCGCCGACTTGCCGCAGGCGGTGGGGCCCATGATGCACAGGGCCGCGGGATGCGTCATGCGCCGGCGCTCACCGTCCGCGCAGGAACAGCCGGTCCAGGTCGCCGAGCGTCAGCTGGTACCAGGTCGGGCGGCCGTGGTTGCAGCTGCCCGAGCGCTCGGTGGCCTCCATCTCGCGAAGCAGGGCGTTCATTTCCGTGACCGAGAGCACGCGGTGCGCGCGCACCGCGGCGTGGCAGGCCATGTCGGCGAGCAGTTCGTCGCGGCGCGCGCTCATCGCCTGCGCGGCGCCGAACTCGCGCAGTTCACCGAGCACCTGGCGCGCGAGCGCGGGCAGGTCGCCGCCCGCGAGCAGCGCGGGCGCCGCGCGCACCGCCAGCTCGTTCGGGCCGATTGCCTCGAGCTCGAAGCCGAGCGCGGCGAGCGCCTCGGCGTGCTCGCCGACCGTGGCGATGTCGATCGCCTCGGCGCGCAGGACCGCGGGCACCAGCAGGCTCTGCCGGGCGATGGCGCCCGCGTCGAGGTCGCGCTTCATGCGTTCGTAGACGATGCGCTCGTGCGCCGCGTGCATGTCGACCAGCACCAGGCCGGCGGCGTTCTGCGCGAGGATGTAGATGCCGTGGAGCTGGGCGAGCGCGGTGCCGAGCGAGACGTCCCCCGACGCCGC
The DNA here is from genome assembly GCA_036526195.1 of Burkholderiales bacterium. GTDB lineage: Bacteria > Pseudomonadota > Gammaproteobacteria > Burkholderiales > SG8-39 > DATCYZ01. The sequence continues at coordinate 14,096 of DATCYZ010000154.1, read as the reverse complement.
GGCTACCGCGGCGGCGATGCCGGTCCCGGGCGCCGGCGTCGGTTCGAAGGCGCGCGCGACGAAGGCCGCGTACGCCGCCGCGGGCTGGGCGATGCCGAGCGCGCCCTGCGCCGGGGCTGCGCCACGCCCGCCGGCCGGGGCGATGTTCGCGCGCGTGCTGCCCGATTCCCCCGACTGTCCGATCCCCGCATAGGCCACCGGCGCCTCGGCGGCGCCGGGCGAAAGCGCGCGGGTGAGCGCGTGCAGGACGAACTGGTGCACCGGGCCGGATTCGCGGAACCGGACTTCGGTCTTTGCCGGATGGACGTTGACGTCGACCATGCGCGGATCGATCTCGAGCCACAGCGCGTAGGCCGGCTGGCGCTCGCCGTGCAGCAGGTCGCGCCAGGCGGCGCGCGCGGCATGGGCGAGCAGGCGATCGCGCACGAAGCGGCCGTTGACGAAGAAGTACTGCTGGTCGGCGCGCGCGCGCGCCGCCTGCGGGCTGCCGGCGAGCCCGTACAGGCGCAAGTGTCCCGCGGCGGCCTCGACGGGAATCGCGGCATCGAAGAACTCGCGACCGAGGAGCGCCGCGGCGCGCTCGCCGAGCGATTGCTTCGGCAGGTGCGTGCTGACGCGCCCGTTGTGGCGCAGCAGGAACGCCACTTCGGGACGCGCGAGCGCGATGCGCGTGAACACCTGGTCGCAGTGCCCGAACTCGGTGGGCTCGGTGCGCAGGAACTTCCTGCGCGCCGGCGTGTTGAAGTACAGGTCCTCGACCGAGACCGTGGTGCCGGGCGCATGCGCAGTCGGTTCCACCTCGCCGATCCACGGCCCCTCCGCGCGCAGCGCGTGGCCGTGCGGATCGTCCGCAGTGCGGGTGGCGAGCGAAAAGCGCGAGACCGAGGCGATCGAGGCCAGCGCCTCGCCGCGAAAGCCCATGGTCGCCACGGCTTCGAGGTCCTCGAGCGAGCCGATCTTGCTGGTGGCGTGGCGCGCGAGCGCGAGCGGCAGGTCGTTGCGCCCGAGGCCGGCGCCGTCGTCGTCGACCTGCACGCGCTTGGTGCCGCCGGCCTCCAGCGTCACCTGGATCGACTGCGCGCCGGCATCGAGGCTGTTCTCGAGCAGTTCCTTCAGCACCGACGCCGGGCGGTCGACGACCTCGCCGGCGGCGATCTGGCTGATCAGGAGTTCGGGCAGGATGCGAATGGCGGCCATGGTCGTTCCGGTTGCCGCCTACGCCGCCGCGTCCACCTCGGTGCCGCCGGTGATGCGCAGCAGCGTGGCGTAGTCCAGCCGGAACACCGTGTGCGGATGCCCGGCGGCGGCCCACAGGGCGTCGAATCCGGCGAGCGCGCGCTCGATGAAGGTGCGCGGCGGGTTCGCATGACCGACCGGAGGCACGCCACCGATGGCAAAGCCGGTCTGTTCGCGCACGAAGGCTGCGTTGGCCTTGCCGATGGGTTCGCCTGCAGCGCGCGAAAGTCGCTCGAGGTCGACGCGGCGCGCGCCCGAGGACATTACCAGCAGCGCGGCGCCGCTCGCCTCGCCCCGGAAGACCAGCGAGTTGGCGATCTGCGCCCGATCGCAGCCAAGGAACGCCGCCGCAGCCGCGGCGGTGCGCGCCGCCCCCGGCAATTCGACGATCGGCGTGTCGAGACCGACCTGCGCAAGCGCGGCACGCACCCGCAGGACACTGGGGTTGGAGAGGACGTCAGACATGGGAAATTCATTATATCGAGCGCATGCCGATACAATCCGCGCCCATGGAACTGCTCGCCACGCTGTGGGACCTTGCGGTGCACCTGGATCGTCACCTTGCCGCCTTCGTCGCCCAGCACGGGGCGTGGGTCTACGGCCTGCTGTTTGCGATCGTCTTTTGCGAGACGGGCCTCGTCGTGACGCCGTTCCTGCCCGGCGATTCGCTGCTGTTCGTCGCCGGCGCGGTGGCCGCGACCGGCGGCATGGACGTCACCCTGCTGATGGCGACGCTGGTCTGCGCGGCGCTGCTCGGGGACAACGTCAACTACTGGATCGGCCACTGGGTGGGGCCGAAGGTGTTCCGCGTCGAGCGCTCGCGCTGGTTCAACCCGAAATACCTCGAGCGCGCGCACACGTTCTACGAGCGCCATGGCGGCAAGACCATCGTCATCGCGCGCTTCGTGCCCATCGTGCGTACCTACGTGCCCTTCGTCGCGGGCGTGGGCGCCATGCCCTACCTGCGCTACCTGGCGTACTGCGTGCTCGGCGCGCTGGTCTGGGTGGTGTCGCTGGTCAGCGCCGGGTTCTGGTTCGGCAACCTGCCGATCGTGCGCGAGAACCTCACCGCGGTGATCCTGGGCATCATCCTGCTGTCGATCTCGCCCGGCATCGTCGCCTGGCTGCGTTCGCGCGGGTGAAAAAAGGGGCGCGGAGCAAAAAGGGGTCAGACCCCTTTTTCGCCGCGAGCACTCGATACGCGTCGCTGATCCGGAAAAAGGGGTCTGACCCCTTTTTTTGGGCGAGCACCTCTGCTGGAAATGGGGTCTGACCCCTTTTTCGCGCCCCTTTCTAGTTGTTCAGCGCCACCGGCAGGTTCGGGCGCGGCGGGTGCTTGGCGAGGTAGCCCTTGATGCCCGCCAGCATCGCCTGGGCCATGCGGTCCTGGTAGGCGCGGTCGCCGAGGCGCCGCTCTTCCTCGGGGTTCGAGATGAACGCGGTCTCGACCAGGATCGAGGGCACGTCGGGGGCCTTCAGCACTGCGAAGCTGGCCTGCTCGACGCGCGGCTTGTGCAGCGTGTTGATGGCGCCGAGCTCGCGCAGCACCGCGCCGCCCAGGCGCAGGCTGTGGTCGATGGTTGCGGTCTGCGACAGGTCGAGCAGGGTCTGCGCGAGGTGACGGTCCTTGGTGTCGATGTTCACCCCGCCGACCAGGTCGGCATCGTTCTCCTTCTTGGCCAGCCAGCGCGCCGCTTCCGAGGTGGCGCGCCGCTCCGAGAGCGCGAACACCGACGAGCCGCGCGCATGCGGCTTGATGAAGGCGTCCGCGTGGATCGACACGAACAGGTCGGCGCGGATGCGGCGCGCTTTTTCGACGCGCGCCTGCAGCGAAAGGTAGAAATCGCCGTCGCGCGTCAGCACGGCGCGCATGTCCGGCTCCGCGTCGATCAAGGCCTTCAGGCGGCGCGCGATCAGCAGCGTGATGTCCTTTTCCTGCGTGCCGCGGCGGCCGATGGCGCCAGGATCCTCGCCGCCATGCCCGGGGTCGATGACGATGGTCGCGAGCCGCGCCACCGCTGCAGGCCGCGGTGCCGGCGCGGTGTGCGTCGCGGGCGCGCGCGCCGCGGACGGGGCGGAAGCGCTCTCCGAGGTTTGGGGACGTTCCGTCGCCGCGCCCGGCAGCGCGCCGGAATTGATCAACGCGGCCAGCGGGTCGCGCGCCACCAGCGGATAGATGTCGAGCACCAGGCGATGGCCGTACTGCGCCACCGGTTTGAGCGAGAACACCTGCGGATTCACCTGCTCCTTGAGGTCGAGCACCACACGCACCACGCCGGGCCGATTGCGCGCGACGCGCAGTTTCATCACGTAGGGATCGTCCTCGGCGACCCGTTCCTGGAGCTGGGCGAGCGCGCCGGCCGCGCCGACGCCGTGCAGGTCGAGCACGAGGCGCTCCGGGTCCTTGACGCTGAAGAGCTCGTACTTGAGTTCTTCGCGCGTCTCGAGGGTGATGCGGGTGTAGTCCGGCGCGGGCCAGATGCGCGCGGCGAGCACCTCGGGGGAAGCCAGCGCGGGCTGCGCGCCGCCCGCAAGCGCCAGGCCCGCCAGCAGGACGCCGCTCAGGACGCGGGCGAGGGCGCGGCCAATGTTTGCAGCCAGGCGGCGCCGCCTGCGCTGTGCGACGTCAGCCGGGCGTTGCGCGCCTCGCCGGCGTAGGCGAGCCGGATCCACAGGTCCGGCGCCGTGAGCAGGTCCTGCGCTTTTTCCGGCCACTCGACGAGGCAGGCCGAGTCCGGATTGAAGTGTTCCCGGAAGCCTGAATTGGACCATTCTGATCGGTCTCTGAACCGATAGAAATCAAAGTGATACAAGTTTAATCTCGAAAGGCTATAAAGTTCAAGCAGTGTGTAGGTCGGGCTCTTGACGCGGCCGGTGTGGCCGAGTGCGTGCAACAGGCCCCGTGCGAGCGTCGTCTTGCCGGCGCCGAGCTCGCCGGAGAGGAAGACGACGCGCCCGGGCGCGATGCCGGGCGCGAGCGCAGCCCCCAGCGCGAGGGTCGCGGCCTCGTCTGCAAGCTCGAAGGTAAGATGGTGCGGCATGGATTACGCGTCGCTCGCAGTGCACATCAAGGCGTGGGGCCGGGAACTCGGTTTCCAGGCGGTCGGCATTGCCGACGCCGGACCGGGCGAGGCCGAGAAGGGGCTCGCCGCATGGCTCGCCGCCGGCTGGCATGGCGAGATGGATTATATGGCGCGCCATGGCGCGCGCCGCGCGCGGCCGGCGGAACTGGTGCCCGGCACGCTGCGCGTGCTGAGCTGCCGCATGGATTACGCCGCCGCCCTCGATGACGAATGGCCGGCGCTCGCCGACGGCGAGCGCGCCTATGTCGCGCGCTACGCCCGCGGCCGTGACTACCACAAGGTGCTGCGCGCGCAACTGCAATCCCTCTACGAACGCATCCGCGACGCGGCCGGCGAGTGCGCGCACCGCGTGTTCACCGATTCCGCGCCGGTGATGGAGGTCGAGCTCGCAACCCGCGCCGGCATCGGCTGGCGCGGCAAGCACACGCTGCTGCTCTCGCGCGAGGCGGGGTCCTGGTTCTTCCTCGGCGAGCTTTACCTCGGCCTGCCGCTGCCGGTGGACGCGCCGCAGACCGGGCATTGCGGCAGTTGCACGCGCTGCATCGACATCTGCCCGACGCAGGCGATCCGCGCGCCGTACCGGCTGGACGCGCGGCGCTGCATCTCCTACCTGACGATCGAGCTGAAGGGCGCCATCCCCGAAGACCTCCGGCCGCTGATCGGCAACCGCGTCTACGGCTGCGACGACTGCCAGCTGGTGTGCCCCTGGAACGCCTTCGCGCAACCGAGCGAGGCGCCGGACTTCGCGGTGCGCAACGGCCTCGATTCGGCCCGCCTCGTCGAGCTGTTCGCCTGGAGCGAGGGCGAGTTCGAGTCCCGCCTGCGCGGCTCCGCAATCCGCCGCATCGGCTACGAGCGCTGGCTGCGCAACCTCGCCGTGGGCCTCGGCAATGCGCCGAACCGGCCGACCGTGGTCGCGGCGCTGCGCGCGCGCGCCGACCACCCTTCCGCGCTGGTGCGCGAACACGTCAACTGGGCGCTTGCGCGACATGAACGCGTGGCAGCCTGACCGGCTCCTGCCGGGCTTCGAGGCACGCACCCTCGTCCTGCCAGACGACGCGGACGGCACCGCCATCGCCACCCTGGTGCGCCTGCCCGCGCAGGACGCCGCGCGCGGCGCGGTGCTCTACGTGCACGGTTTCGTCGATTATTTCTTCCAGCGTCACATGGCCGAGCGCTTCGCCGCCGGGGGCCACGCCTTTTACGCGCTCGACCTGAGGAAGCACGGACGCGCGCTGCTGCCGTACCAGCATCCCTGCTATTGCGACGCGATCGAGGCGTACTTCGCCGAGATCGACCGCGCGCTCGAGGCGATCGATGCGCCGGTGCTGCTCGCCGGGCATTCCACCGGCGGGCTGGTCTGTTCCCTGTATGCGGCGCGCGGGGCGCGACGCGAACAGGTGCGCGCGCTGTGGCTGAACAGCCCGTTCTTCGAATGGCGCGCCACCGCCGCGCAACGCCGCCAGCTGCGCGTCGCCGCCGCGCTCGGGCGGTTTTTCCCCTACCTGAACAGCCCGAAGGCCCTGCGGCCCGAGTACGTGCGCAGCCTGCACCGTGACTGGGGCGGTGAGTGGGAGTTCGACCTCGCGCTGAAACCGGAGTTCGGCTTTCCGGCCTACTTCGGCTGGGTGCGGGCGATCAACGCCGCGCACGCGGCGGTGCGCGCCGGGCTTGCCCTGCCGATGCCGGTGCTGGCGATGCATTCCGACCACGCGGACATCGTGCTCGATGCGCGCGACATCGCGCGCATTGCGCCGACGCTGGGCGCGCAGGTCGAGGTGGCGGCCTTTCCCGGCGGGCTGCACGACCTGGTGCTGTCGGCCGCGCCGGTTCGCGAAGCGGTCTTCAGGCGGCTTTTCGCCTGGGCGGGATCCAGCGCAGCGTCGCGAGCGTAGCGGCGGCCCAGCCGAGGTAGGCCGCGGTGAAGACCCATTCCGGCGCGCGGTAGTAGAGCAGCTTCTCCACCCAGCGCCCGATGAAGGAGTCCGGGCGCAGGCCGCCGCGCAGCAGGTCCTCCCAGACGGTGAGCGGGCAGGCGATCCCGGCCACCGCCTCGAGCGCGACGCAGCCGATGGCGCCGAGGTGCAGCCAGCGGAACCACGGGTTGCGCACCCAGCCCCAGCCCGCGCAGGCGCCGATCCAGGTGAGGACCAGTCCGCCGACGATGAAGGCGGCGATGCCGAAATGCAGCACCAGCAACGCGTCGGCAAGGTAAGGCCTCATGCCGGCGCCGCCGCAGGGATCAGCCGGTCTCGCGCGGCCGGCCCGGATCCGCGATCCACTCGCTCCACGAGCCGGGGTAGACGCGCGAGCCGGGAAGGCCCGCGATCTCCATGGCGAGCGCGTTGTGGCAGGCGGCGACCCCCGAGCCGCACGAGTGCACCACCTGCGACGGCGGCGTGCCGTCGAGCACGGCCTCGAACTCCTTGCGCAGCTGCGCGGCCGGCTTGAAGCGGCCGCCGTCGAGGTTCTCGCCGCAGAAGCGGTTGCGCGAGCCGGGAATGCGGCCCGCCACCGGATCGATCGGCTCGGATTCGCCGCGAAAGCGCGCCGCGGCGCGCGCGTCGAGGATCAGCATGCTGCCGTCGCGCAGGTGCGACTCCACCGTGCCGACGTCGACGGCCAGCGCGGCGCGCGGCGCCACCGGATAGGCGGACTTGGGAAAGGCGGCGACCTCCGCAGTGACCGGCCGGCCCTCGGCGACCCAGGCCGCGATGCCGCCGTCGAGCACCGACACCTTCGCGTGCCCCATCCAGCGCAGCATCCACCACAGGCGCGCGGCCGAGGTGCCGCCGCCGGCGTCATAGGCCACCACATGGTCCTCGGGCCGCACGCCCTGGCGGCCAAGCCAGGCGGCAAACGCCTCCGGCGTGGGCAACGGATGCCGGCCGTTGCTGACGTCGCCATGGCGGGCGAGGTCGTGGTCCATGTGCGCGTGCAGCGCGCCCGGCAGGTGCGCCTGCGCGTACTGCTGTGCGCCCAGCGCCGGCTTGGCGAGGTCGTGTCGGCAGTCGAAGATCCGCACGCCGGCATCGCCCAGGCGGGCGGCCAGCGTGGCGCCGTCGATCAGCACGGCGGCGCTCATCGCGCGGGCTCCCCGAGGCGCGCGCGGATCCATTCGTGCAGGTGCACCACGCCATCCTCGAGCGGCGACTGGTAGGGGCCGCGGTCGTCGCGCCCTTCGCGCCACAGCGCGGCGCGGCCGCGCTCGATGCGCGCGCAGACCATGGCGTCTTCCGCCGAGGTCTCGAGGTAGGCGCTCTGGTGCGCGGCGATGAGCTCGCGCTCGAAGTGGAAGACCTCTTCCGGGTAGTAGAACTCGACCACGTTCGTGGTGAGCGTCGGACTGCGGGGAATCAGGTGCGAAATCACGAGCGCCTCCGGGTACCACTCCATCATCACATTGGGATAGTAGATCGACCACTGTGTGCCGTACTTCGGCGGTTTGCCGCCGCGGTAGGCCAGCAGCATTTCCTGGTAGCGGGCGTAGGCGGGCGTGCCCGGGTTGCGCAGGTTCCGGAACACGCCCATGACCTGGTTCGACCAGTGCTCGCCGAACTGCCAGCGAAACACGCCGGGATCGACGAACTGGCGCACCCCCGGGTGCACCGCCTCGACGTGGTAGAGCTCGAGGTAGATCTCGAGGAACGTCTTCCAGTTGAAGGGCAGGTCGACGATGTCGGCATGGTCGAAGACATGGCCGGAAAAATCGAAATCCGCCGCCGGCGCAAAGTCGGCCAGCTCCGCGGCCACGTCGCGCGTGCCGGCGAACAGCAGGCCGCGCCAGTCGGTGAGCGGCGCCGATTCGAGGCGCAGGGGCGGCCGGTCCTCGAAGTGCGGCGCGCCGAGCAATTCGCCCGAAAGGTCGTAGGTCCAGTGGTGCGCCGGGCAGACGATGGACTGCGCGCGGCCCCGGCCTTCGAGCAGCAGCGCCTGCCGATGACGGCAGATGTTGGACAGCAGCGCGATGCCGCTGCCGTCGCGCACCAGGGCGCGCGCGTGGTCCATCCAGGCAAGCGTCTGGTAGTCGCCCGGCTCGGGCACCATCAGCGCGTGGCCGACGTAGTGTGACCCCGGCGCGAAGATCGACTGCTGCTCGCGAAGATAGACCTGCGGATCGACGTACCAGGCGACGGGGAGCTGGCCCCCGGCGGGACGAAGCTGGCGCTGCGCGGCGAATTCGGACATGGAACTCCGGGTCGATGCGCGTACCGGACACGGTCGCAGGAGCCGCCATTCTAACGCCCCGTCACCGGCGGTCCGCGCAGGCCGGGGCATGCCGCATGGCGCGCGGTCGTGCGCCGCGCCCGCGGTTGCGTTTGACCGTGGCTGCGGCGTTCGGCTATGGTTCGACTCCCCCATGAGCAAGACACCCCGCAGCGCCCCCGCGCAAGACAAGGTCGCGCCCGAACCCGGTTTCGAGAAGGCGGTGGCCGAACTCGAGCGCCTGGTGCAGCAGATGGAAGGCGGCACGCTGACGCTTGAAGAGGCGCTCGCCGCGCACAAGCGCGGGCTTGAGCTCGCGCGCCTGTGCCAGGCGCGCCTCGAGGCGGCCCAGCAGCAGGTGAAGGTGCTCGAAGGCGAGGTCCTGAAGTCGCTGGCGCCCGATGCGGTCGATGACGGCGAGGACGACTGAGCCGGCATTCCCCGCCTGGATGGGAGACATCCAGGCGCGGATGGAAAGCGCGCTGGCGCGCCTGCTGCCCGATCCGCGTACCGCGCCGGCCCGCCTGCATGCCGCCATGCGCTATGCCACGCTCGAGGGCGGCAAGCGCGTCAGGCCCTTGCTCGCCTTCGCCGCGGGCGAAGTGACCGGCGCCGACCCGGCGCGGGTCGCGGTCGCGGCCGCTGCCGTCGAAATGATCCACGCCTACTCGCTGGTGCACGACGACCTGCCCTGCATGGACGACGACGTGCTGCGCCGGGGCAAGCCGACGGTGCATGTCGAGTACGACGAGGCCACCGCCATGCTGACCGGTGATGCCCTGCAGTCGCTCGCCTTCCAGCTGCTCTCGGAGCATCGCCTCGCGGACGATGCGAGCGTGCAGCTGGACATGGTGAAGACGCTCGCGCAGGCCGCCGGTTCGCGCGGCATGGCCGGCGGGCAGGCCATCGACCTCGCCTCCACCGGCACCACGCTCACGGTGCCGGAACTGGAGTTCATGCACATCCACAAGACCGGCGCGCTGATCCGCGCGGCCGTGCAGCTCGGCGCCGCCTGCGGCACCCCGCTCGAGGCGGCGGCGCGCGAGGGGCTCGACCGCTACGCGAAATGCGTCGGGCTCGCGTTCCAGGTGGTCGACGACGTGCTCGATACCGAGGCTGGCACGGCCACGCTCGGCAAGACCGCGGGCAAGGATGCGCAGCAGGGCAAGCCCACCTATGTCTCCGCGCTCGGGGTGGCTCGCGCGCGCGCGTTCGCCGAGGAGCTGCGTGCCGAGGCGCAGGGCGCGCTCGGCGTGCTGGGCGCGCGCGCCGCCCGCCTCGCCGCGCTGGCGGACTTCATCGTGCTGCGCAAGTTCTGATGAGCGCGGTCGGCGGACTCTCCGGCGAACTGCCGCGCGACGACGGGCGTGGGGAGGCGGGCAGCTACAATCCTTCCATGTACGAACTGCTCAAGACGATCGACGACCCGGCGGCCCTGCGACGGCTCGATCGCCGCGACCTGCCGCAACTGGCGGACGAACTGCGCGCCTTCGTGCTCGACTCGGTGTCGAAGACCGGCGGGCATCTGTCGTCGAACCTCGGCACGGTCGAGCTGACCATCGCGCTGCACTACATCTTCGATACGCCCGAGGACCGCATCGTCTGGGACGTGGGGCACCAGACCTACCCGCACAAGATCCTCACCGGACGGCGCGAGCGTATGGGCACGCTGCGCCAGCTCGACGGCATCTCGGGCTTCCCGAAGCGCAGCGAGTCGCCCTACGACACCTTCGGCACCGCGCATTCCTCGACCTCGATCTCGGCCGCGCTCGGCATGGCCGCCGCGGCCCGCCTGAAGGGCGAAAACCGGCGCGCCATCGCCGTGATCGGCGACGGTGCGATGTCCGCCGGCATGGCCTTCGAGGCGATGAACAACGCCGGCGCGATGGACGTCGACCTGCTGGTGGTGCTGAACGACAACGAGATGTCGATCTCGCCGCCGGTGGGGGCGCTCACCAATTACCTCGCGCGGCTGCTCTCCGGGCGCCTGTACGACACCGCCAAGCGCGCGAGCGAGCACATCCTCAAGCGCCTGCCCGCGATGTGGGAGCTGGCGCGCCGCGCCGAGGACCACGTCAAGGGCATGGTGACGCCGAGCACGCTGTTCGAGGAGTTCGGCTTCAACTACATCGGCCCGATCGACGGCCATGACCTCGACACCCTGGTGGCGACGCTCGGCAACATCGCCAAGCTGAAGGGCCCGCAGTTCCTGCACGTGGTGACGCGCAAGGGGCAGGGCTACAAGCTCGCGGAGGACGACCCGATCGCCTACCACGGCCCGGGCAAGTTCGATCCCGCCGAGGGGCTGAAGAAGGCCACCGGCGGGCGCCCGAGCTACAGCCAGATCTTCGGGGACTGGCTCTGTGAGACCGCTGCGCGCGAGCCGCGGCTGGTGGCGGTGACGCCGGCGATGCGCGAGGGCTCGGGCATGGTGAAGTATTCCGAGCTGTACCCGACGCGCTACTTCGACGTCGGCATCGCCGAGCAGCATGCGGTGACCTTCGCCGCCGGTCTCGCCTGCGAGGGCCTGCGTCCGGTGGTGGCGATCTATTCCACCTTCCTGCAGCGCGGCTACGACCAGCTGGTGCACGACGTGGCGATCCAGAACCTGCCGGTCACCTTCGCGCTGGATCGCGGCGGTCTGGTCGGCGCGGACGGCGCGACCCACAACGGCGCGTTCGACTATGCGTTCCTGCGCACGCTGCCGAACCTGCTGATCATGGCGCCGGGCGACGAGAACGAGTGCCGCCAGATGCTGCAAACCGCGATCACGCACGAGGGGCCCGCGGCGGTGCGCTACCCGCGCGGTGCCGGCCCGGGCGCGGCGCTCGATCCGGTCCCGCGCGCCCTGCCGATCGGCAAGGCCGAGGTGCGTCGCCAGGGCCGGCGCATCGCCATCCTCGCCTTCGGCTCGATGCTGGCGCCCGCGCTTGCGGCCGGCGAGGCGCTCGACGCCACCGTGGTGAACATGCGCTTCGTCAAGCCGCTGGACGCGGCGCTGGTGGCCGAACTGGCCGCAACGCACGAGATGCTCGTCAGCGTCGAGGAGCATGCCGTGATGGGCGGCGCGGGCAGCGCAGTATGCGAGGCGCTCGCCGCCGCGGGACAGGGCAACCGGATCCTGCTCCTCGGCCTGCCGGACCGGTTCATCGACCATGGCGACCCGGCGAAACTGCTGGCCTCGGTCGGCCTGGATGCGTCCGGCATCGAGCGCTCGGTGCGCGTGTTCGCGGGACTTGATGCGTGAAACGGCAATACCTGAGTAATTTTGTCGGATGATATACTCCGCCCATGAATCCGACTGACCTGCAGAACATCCCGGACGTCCAGGGCTCGCACGATTCGCGCAAGCTCGCCATCGACAAGGTGGGCATCAAGGCGATCCGTCACCCGATGCGCATCCAGGAGCGCTCCGGCGGCGTGCAGCACACGATCGCCAGCTTCAACATGTACGTCGGCCTGCCGCACCAGTTCAAGGGCACGCACATGTCGCGCTTCGTGGAGATCCTGAACGCCCACGAGCGCGAGATCACGGTGGAGACCTTCCAGGTGATGCTGCGCGAGATGGTCGAGCGTCTCGAAGCCGAGGAAGGCCACATCGAGATGAGTTTCCCGTACTTCATCGACAAGGCCGCGCCGGTCTCGGGCGTGCGCAGCCTGATGGACTACGAGGTGACCTTCGTCGGCGACATCCGCGCCGGACGGCAGACCTTCACCATGAAGGTGCTGGTGCCGGTGACCAGCCTGTGCCCCTGCTCGAAGAAGATCTCCGAGCGCGGCGCGCACAACCAGCGCTCCCACGTGACGGTGGCGGCGCAGCTGAACGATTTCGTCTGGATCGAGGAGATCGTCGACCTGGTCGAGAAGCAGGCCTCCTGCGAGCTGTACGGGCTGCTCAAGCGCCCGGACGAGAAATTCGTCACCGAACGCGCGTACGACAACCCGAAGTTCGTCGAGGACATGGTGCGCGATGTCGCGGCGCTGCTCAATCTGGACGAGCGCATCGAGGCCTACGTGGTCGAGGCGGAGAATTTCGAATCGATCCACAACCACAGCGCCTACGCGCTGATCGAAAAGGACAAGGCGGCCAAGCGCTGACGGCGGTGGCCATGGCGCAGGACTGGCGCGTTCGTGTTACCGCCGCGGCCCGCCGCGCAGGCGCCCTGTGCAGCCTGGCCGCCCTACTCGTGATGACGTCTCTGCACGCCGAGCCGGACCACGCCGCCGCGCGGGCGCGCATGGTCGCCGAGATCGAGTCGATGTACGCCGAGACGCGGGGCGAGACCGGGCGCGGCGCGATGTCGCCCGTGGTGCGCGCGGCGATGGCCAAGGTCGAGCGCCATCGGCTGGTGCCGGCATCCCAGGTCCCGCTCGCCTATCGCAACCATCCGCTGCCGATCGGCAGCGGGCAGACGATTTCACAGCCCTACATCGTCGCGATTTCGACCGACCTGATCGACCCGCAGCCGCATCATGTCGTGCTCGACGTCGGCACCGGCTCGGGGTACCAGGCCGCGGTGCTCGCCGAGATCGTGAAGCAGGTGTATTCGATCGAAATCGTCGATGCACTCGCGCGCAGCGCAGGCGAGCGTCTGGGCGCGATCGGCTATCGCAACATCGAAGTGCGCACCGGCGACGGCTACCTCGGCTGGCCGGAGCAGGCGCCGTTCGACGGCATCGTGGTCGCTGCCGCCGCGCCGCAGGTGCCGCAGGCGCTCGTCGATCAGCTGCGCCCCGGCGGCAAGATGGTGATCCCGGTCGGCGCGGAGGGTGCGATCCAGTATCTCGTCGTCGCCACCAAGCGCGCCGACGGCGGCGTCGACCAGCGCCACGTGCTCGCGGTGCGCTTCGTACCCCTGGTACCCGGGCCGCGCTGATCAGTAGCGGCGGATCAGCGTCATCGTCGCGCCGTCGCGCTTCATCTCGACGCGGTTGAGGAAGGTCATGCCGAGCAGCGCGATGCTCAGCCCGGTCTCGACGACGATCGCGTCGACGTTGGCGAGCTCGATGCCGCCGACCTTCACCGTGTCGAGCTTGACCAGCCAGGCGGTGGTGCGCCCGTTCGCGGTGTCGATCGTTCCGCTCCGCCCCTTGCGGTAGTCGATACCGAGGCGCACCGCGTCGGCGCCGGGCAGCGCTACCGTGGTGGCGCCGGTGTCGAGGATGAAGCGCACGCCGCCTCCGTTCACGGCTCCGTCGACGACGAAATGGCCGCGTGGGTCGGCCGCGAGTACTGCCTGCTGGCGGTCGGTCGAGGCCGACGTGCCCGAGCGGTGGTGCTGGCCGAGCGCGATGCGTTGCCGCTTGCCGTCGATCTCGACGGTCGCGTGCTGCTTGTCGACCGCGAGGACGCGGATGCCGGACCAGCTCTGACCGATCTTGACGAGCTTCGGATTGCCGCCGTCGACCGAGAAGACCGCGGCCTTGCCGGGCACGACGCCGATCAGCGCGAGGCCGGCGAACGCGGCGGGCGGCAAGGCGAGCATCAGCGCGATCGCCACGCGCAGGCCGTACCGGCTCAGTCTAGAATCCGCGCGTCGCAAGGAGGTCATAGATGAAGCCGGTCGCGAT
>DATCYZ010000153.1:0-2737 GCA_036526195.1 Burkholderiales bacterium | reverse complement strand
TCGCCCACATCGAGCGCGCGTCGCCGATCCGCGCGCTGGCGCAGGCCACGGTGGCGGCAGGCATGCCGCGGGACGCGAGCACCGGCAGGCGCGTCACACCGACGCCGTCGATCCCGATGCCCGCATCGTTGAACACCGCGACGCGCGCTTCGACCCCGAGCGCGGAGTCGGCGCGCCCGCCGTGCAGCGCGCCGTGCGAGCCGATCACCAGCGCGCGCCCGGCATCCTGCGTTTCGAGCAGGCCGATCGAGTCCAGCCCCCAGACCTCGCAGGCGCCCGCGCGCAGGCGCAGGCGGCCCTCGGTTTCGCGCGCCGGCGCGCCGCGCGGCACGGGGGCGCGCATCAGCCGCACGGCGGCATCGCGCACCGCTTGGCCGGCGACCAGCCCGCAGCCCGCCGCCAGCGCATTCACATGACTGATGCGCCCGCGCGCCAGCATGTCCGCGCCGTCGCCGATGCGCGCGCTGTCATGCGACGCGGTCGCGGCCGCCATGCCGCAGGCGTCCAGTTCGGCGAGCGCAGCAATGCCGGCGGCATCCAGGCCGACCCCCGCGTCATTCAGAATCACGGCATGGACCCCGGCCTGCGCGGCATACCAGCCGGCGATGCGCCCGCCATGCGAGCCGGCGACCAGCACCGCGCCGCGCGCCCGCGCATCGAGCGCCGTGACGCTGTCGGCGGTGAGGATCGGACGCATGGCTCAGGCCGCGCGCCCCGCCACCAGTGCCGCGGCGCGCGCCACGATCGCCCCGGGCAGGATGCGCGCCACATCTTCCAGCGGGGTGGAATAGCCCACCGGGACCCGCGGCGCGCCGAGGCGCGCCACGCGCACGCCGAGTTCCTCGGCGAGCGTCGCGGCGATCTCCGCGCCGAAGCCCGCGACGCGCACCGCCTCGTGGACCACCAGCACCCGCCCGGTGCGCGCCGCCGAGGCGAACACGGTGTCGCGGTCCCAGGGCCACAGCGTGCGCAGGTCGATGACTTCCAGCGACAGGCCGGCGCGGGCCGCCGCCTCCGCGGCGCTGAGCGCGGCCTGCGCGCCGCGCGACCAGCTGACCACGGTCACGTCGCTGCCCGGGCGCAGCACCCGCGCCTCGCCGAGGCGCGTGGGCGCCGCCGCGACGACATCGCCCTCCAGTCCCCAAAGCTCCTTGTGCTCCATGTAGATCACCGGGTCGCCGCAGTCCAGCGCGGCGCTCAGCAAGCCGTCGTTGTCCTGCGGCGTCGACGGGGCGACCACCACCAGGCCCGGGATATGCGCGAACCAGGCCTCGAGGCTTTGCGAATGCTGCCCCGCGGAGCCGTTCCACAGGCCGTTCGGCATGCGCACCACCACCGGCACCCGGCCCTGCCCGCCGAACATGTAGCGCGCCTTGGCCGCCTGGTTGACCAGCTCGTCGATGGCGCAGAGCGCGAAATCCACCACGCGCATCTCGACCACCGGCTTGAGGCCCGCCAGCGCCATGCCCACCGCCGCGCCCATGATGGTCGCCTCGGAGATCGGCGTGTCGATGACCCGGCGCGCGCCGAAGGTGTCAATCAGCCCGCGATACTGGCCGAACACGCCGCCGCGCCCGACGTCCTCGCCGAGCACCACCACGCGCGGGTCCGCGTGCATCGCGCGCGCGAGCGCGCCGCACGCCGCCTGCGCGTAGCTCAGGCGAGCCATCGTCCGGCCCCCGTATCCTGCACGTCGGTATAGGCGGCGGCCACCTCCGGCCAGGGCGCGGCGACCGCCGCCGCCACCGCGGCCGCGATCTCGGCGCGCGCCTCGGCACGAATCGCCTCGCGGGCGCCGGCGTCCAGGCCGCAGGCGTCGAACTGCGCGTCCGCGTGCTGCAGCGGGTCGTCGGCCAGCGCGCGCGCGACCTCGCCGGCATCGCGGTAGGCCGCGACATCCACCGAGACGTGCCCCTTGAAGCGATAGGTGACCGCGTGCAGCAGCTGCGGGCCCTCGCCCGCGCGGATGCGCGCCGCCAGCCGCGCCGCCGCGGCGTCGACGGCGAACACGTCGTTGCCGTCGACCCGTTCGCCGGGCAGGCCGATGGCCTCGGCCCGCGCCAGCACGCCCTCGCCGGCGGTGGTCGCCCCGGTCGGCGTGGTCGCGGACCAGCGGTTGTCCTCGCAGACGAAGAGCACCGGCAGGCGGTGCACCGCGGCCCAGTTGAGGCCTTCGAGGAACGGCCCGCGGTTGATCGCGCCGTCGCCGAAGAAGCAGGCCACCAGTTCGCGCGCCGCGCGCAGGTGCAGCGCGTGCGCGGCGCCGACGGCGATCGGGATGCCGGCGGCCACCACGCCGTTCGCGCCCAGCATGCCCACCGAAAAATCGGCGATGTGCATCGAGCCGCCCTTGCCGCCGTTGAAGCCGGTGCTGCGCCCGAACAGCTCGCCGAACATGCGCTCGACGGACGCGCCTTTCGCCACGCAGTGGCCGTGGCCGCGATGCGTCGAGGTCAGCAGGTCCTGCAGCGAGAGGTTCGCGCACACACCCGCGGCAACCGCCTCCTGGCCGGTCGACAGGTGCAGCGGACCGCGCACCAGGCTGCTGGCCGCCACCTTGCCGCCGAAGGCCGCCACGCTGCCGCGCGAGGCCTCCTCGGCGGCATCCTCGAAGGCGCGGATGCGCGCCATGCTGCGGTACAGGGCGCGCGCGCGCGCCTGCCGTGCCGCAGGCGATCCCTCGTTCATGGCAGGCATCGGGCGGCCTCCGTCCTTATGGCAACATATATGTTACTAA
>DATCYZ010000152.1:0-3333 GCA_036526195.1 Burkholderiales bacterium | reverse complement strand
GTTTAAAGTCCCCCGGTTCGTTGAAAACCCACCGCCCGGATTGTCCGTTGTCTCGGGCACGTCCTCTCCCGCCCCCACCACCTCCACCGACACCGCCTCGACGATCAGCGCCTTGCCGGGCATCAGGAAGGAGAACTGCTTGCGGTAGGCGGTTTCGAAACGCTCGCGCATCTCGTCCTGCGATCCGGCCTCGACGATCAGCGCGGTGTCGGTGCCTTCGTACTTCAGGTGCACGCGCCGCAGGGCGCGCACCTGGGCCGGTTCGACGCCCTGCGCGAGCAGTTCGTCGCGCGCGGCGGCTTCGATGCCGGTGAGCGTGTCCGCGATCCGCTTTTCGTTGCCCGGCTCCAGGCGCAGTTCGAGCGCCTGCTCGCGCATGGCGCTCTGGTCGGCAAGGCCCATGCCGTACGCGGAGAGCACGCCGGCGAGCGGGTGGATGAAGACACGTGTCATGGCGAGCGCGTCGGCCACCAGACAGGCATGCTGGCCGGCGGCGCCGCCGAAGCAACACAGCGTGTAGGCGGTGACGTCGTGGCCGCGCTGCACGGAGATGTGCTTGATGGCGTTGGCCATGTTGCCCACGGCGATGCGGATGAAGCCTTCGGCCACCGCCTCGGGCGCGCGGGCGTCGCCGGTGGCGGCGTGGATCTTCGTTGCCAGCGCGGCGAAGCGTTCGCGCACGATGGCGGCATCGAGCGGCTGTCTTCCATCGGTGCCGAAGACGGCGGGAAAATGCTCGGGCTGGATGCGGCCCAGCATGACGTTGGCGTCGGTGACCGCGAGCGGACCGCCGCGCCGGTAGCTGGCCGGTCCCGGGTTGGCGCCTGCGGAGTCCGGTCCGACGCGATAGCGCGCGCCGTCGAAGTGCAGGATCGAGCCCCCGCCCGCCGCCACGGTGTGGATGCTCATCATCGGCGCGCGCATGCGCACGCCGGCCACGTGCGTGTCGAAGGCGCGCTCCATGTCGGTGAGGCGCGTGCCGGCGAAGTGCGAGACATCGGTCGAGGTGCCGCCCATGTCGAAGCCGATGATGCGTTCGAACCCGGCGGCGAGCGCGGTGCGCACCGCGCCGACGAAGCCCCCCGCCGGACCGGAGAGGATCGAATCCTTGCCCTGGAAGCGGTGCGCGTCGGTCAGGCCGCCGTTCGACTGCATGAACAGCAGCCGTGCCCCGCCCAGTTCGGCGGCGACGCGATCGACGTAGCGGCGCAGGATCGGCGACAGGTAGGCGTCCACCACGGTGGTGTCGCCGCGCCCCACCAGCTTCATCAGCGGGCTGACCTCGTGCGAGGCCGACACCTGGGTGAAGCCCGTTTCGCGCGCCAGCGCCGCGACCCGCGCCTCGTGCGCGGGGAAGCGGTAGCCGTGCATGAAGACGATGGCGATCGAGCGGAAGCCCTCCGCGTGCGCGGCCGCCAGCCCGGCGCGCGCGCCGGCCGCGTCGAGCGCGACGAGCAGCTCGCCGCGCGCGCCGACGCGCTCGTCGACCTCGACCACCTTCGAATAGAGCATCTCCGGCAGCAGGATGTTCAGGTCGAAGAGGCGCGGCCGGTTCTGGTAGGCGATGCGCAAGGCATCGGCGAAGCCGCGCGTGATGAACAGCACGGTGCGCTCGCCCTTCCTTTCGAGCAGCGCATTGGTGGCCACCGTGGTGCCCATCTTCACCGCGTCGATCTGCCCCGGCGGGATCGGCGCGCCGGGGGCGACGCCGAGCAGCGCGCGGATGCCGGCGAGCGCCGCGTCGTCGTAGTGCTCCGGGTTCTCGGAGAGCAGCTTGTGGGTGGCCAGCGTGCCGTCAGGCCGGCGCGCCACAATGTCGGTGAAGGTGCCGCCGCGGTCGATCCAGAACTGCCACTTCGCGGCCGGCCTGCGCTCCGGATTCATGCGCCGCTCCCGGGGGCGGTGCGTGCGCGCGCTTCAGGCTCCCGGTGCACGCGCTCCATGGGGGCCGCGCTCAGGACGACGCAAGCTCGGCGTTCAGCCGGTCGGTGATCAGCATGCAGCCGGGCTTGTGCGTGATGCACAGCGCCGGGCGCGCCTGTTCGATCGCGACCTGCGGCGTGACGCCGCAGGCCCAGAACACCGGCACCAGGCCCTCGGTCGACGCGGGCGGATCGCCGAAGTCGGGCTTCATCAGGTCGGCCACGCCGAGCGCCTCGGGATGGCCGACATGGACCGGCGCCCCGTGCACCGCGGGAAAGCGGGAGCTGATCTGGATCGCACGCACCGTGTCGGAAGGCGAGAGCATGCGCAGCGACACGACCAGCTTGCCGGAGAACGGACCCGCCGGCACGCAGTCGATCGAGGTGCGGTACATCGGCACCGTGGTGTTGTGCGTCCAGTGCTGCAGCGGGATCCCGGCGTCGACCAGAGGTCGCTCGAAGGAGAACGAGCAACCCAGCACGAAGGTCACGAGGTCATCGGACCAGATGTCCATCAGATCGGTCGGCTCGTCGACCAGGCGACCGTCCCGGAACACGCGGTAGCGCGGCACGTCGGTGCGGATGTCGATGTCGCCGAGCGGCGCGAGGCCGGGGTCGCCGGCCGCGCCGATGCCGATCACCGGGCAGGGTTTCGGGTTGCGTTGGCAGAAGGCGGCGAAATCGAGCGCCAGCGCCGCGGGCAGGATGCACACGTTGCCCTGGACGAAGTCGCTGGCGATGCCCGCGGTGTGGCCGGTGTAGTCGCCGCTGCGGATCAGGCGGCGCGCCTCGGCGGGCCCTGCGTTGCGCAGGCCGGGATGGTCGGTCACTCGGTCGCTTGCTGCGCTCATGGCGGGTTCCGGCTTGGGGGACGCCTGAATATAGCCGCTTGCGGCGTTCTCCGCGCGAAACCGGTGGCGCCGCCGCCCGGTTGCCGCTCAGTTGCCGAAGCGCGCCGCCGCGTAGGGTGCCGGATCGATGAACGGCGTCTCCCCGGTCACCATCTCGGCGATCAGGCGCCCGGTCACCGGCCCGAGCGTATGCCCGTGGTGGGCATGGCCGAAGGCGAACCACAGCCCGGCGTGGCGCGGCGCCGGGCCGATCACCGGCAGCATGTCCGGCGTGCAGGGACGCGCGCCCATCCAGGGCTCGGCGTCGAGCCGCTCGGCGAGCGGGAACAGGTTGCGCGCGATCGGCTCGGCGCGTCCGAGCTGCACCGGCGTGCGGATCGCGTCGCGCAGCGCGAACTCGGCACCGGTGGTCAGGCGAATGCCGCGTTGCATCGGCGCGAGGAAGTAGCCGCCCTCGGCGTCGAGCATCGGGTGGTTCAGCTTCGCCTCGCCCGCGGCGCGGTAGTGCATGTGGTAGCCGCGCTTCACCGCGAGTGGCAGGTCGTAGCCGAGCGCGCGCG
>DATCYZ010000151.1:0-6977 GCA_036526195.1 Burkholderiales bacterium | reverse complement strand
GGGGGGGGCGGGTCGGTTCAGGGGCGGGGCGAGGGCGAGGGGCGTTTCACCCAGGCAAGCGCCGCTTCAAGCGACACGCGCTTGCCTGCATGGCGCGCAATGTAACCCGGAACGGCGGCCGCCTGCGCAGCGAACTCCGCGCTGCGCAGCAGGCGAAGCAGCGTCGTCAGGCCCGGCCCGCGCAGGGCGCTGCGCGGGCAGGCGAGGAAGTAGCGTTCCACGGCGAGCGGCGTAAAGGCGAGCCGGTGTCGCGCCGCATCCGCGCGCAGGCCGAAGCCGGCGTCGGCGCGGCCCTCGGCCACCGCGCCCGCCACCGAGGCCTCAGCCGATTCCGGCGCGCGGTTGTCCTGGCGGTGGATGAAGCGCAGGCCCGAGCGCGTCAGGTCGTGCAGGCCGCGGATGCGCGATCCGCGCCGCGCGATGAGTCCCTGTTCGCGGCTGACGAAATGCATCAGGACATGGCGCCGCGGGTCGAGCCAGCGCCCGAGCGCCGCCGCCGCCGCGGCGGCGCGCGGCAGCGCATCGGCGACGTGAAACCCGGCGATGTCGCAGGTGCCGCGCGCCAGCGAGGCAAGCGCGTCCTCCGCCCCGCAGAAGGTGACCCGGAGGTCCATGCTGCGATCGGCGAGCTTCGACAGGGCGACGAGCGCGAGGTCGTGGCTCGCATGCAGCACCAGGCGCGGGCGCGTCCCCGGCAGGGCGTCGGCAAGCATCCCGGGGATCTCGTTGCGCAGGCCCTCGAACGCGCCGGCCAGCGTCGCGCGCACGTGGCGATCCGCTTCGAGCACGCGCAGGCCGAGCGCGCTCAGCCGCGCCGGTCGACCCCGCCCCATGTCGACCAGCGGGGCGCCGAACAGCCGCGCGCCGTCGACCAGCGTGCCCCAGGCGGAGCGGTAGGATACCTCCGCGGTGCGCGCGGCCTCGCGCAGCGAGCCCGAGCGCGCCAGCTCGCCCAGCAGGCGCAGCAGGACCCGGCTGCGCTCGCGTGGAAACCCCGTGCCGGTGAGCCATGCCGGATCGAAGCCGATTTCGAAGGCGGTATGCACGCCCTATCCTATTCGTGCCCTTGGAAAGTCCGTATACAGTAGAACTGACGCATTGATTATGCAATAGGGTGCATATATGGATCCAGGCGCGCTGCTGCGCGACGGGCTCGCGCTGGTCGGAAGCTTCGATGCGCGCCTCTGGCAAACCGTGGCCCTCAGCCTGCAGGTCAGCCTGGCGGCGGTGCTGCTCGCCATGCTGGTCGGCCTGCCCCTCGGCGCCGCCCTGGCGGTCGGGCGGTTTCGCGGCCGGCACGTGCTGATCGTCACGCTGAACGCCCTCATGGGCCTGCCGCCGGTGGTGGCGGGCCTGCTGATCTACCTGCTGCTCTCGCGCGCCGGGCCGCTGGGCGAACTCGGCCTGCTGTTTACCCCGGGCGCCATGGTGATCGCGCAGACCGTGCTGGTGATCCCGATCATCGCCGCCCTGACGCGGCAGGCGGTGGAAGACGCCTGGCGCGAGTACGCGGAGCAACTGCGCTCGCTCGGCGTGGAGGGCGTGCGCGCGGCCGTGACCGTGCTGTGGGACACGCGGTTCTCGCTGCTCACCGCGGTCCTCGCCGGACTCGGCCGTGCCAGCGCGGAGGTGGGCGCGGTGCTGATCGTCGGCGGCAACATCGACGGCGTCACGCGCGTGATGACCACGGCGATCGTGCTGGAGACCTCCAAGGGCGACCTGTCGCTGGCTCTCGGCCTGGGCACGGTGCTGATGGCCATCGTGCTGGCGCTGAATACGGCGGCCTACCTCGTGCAGGCCGTGGCGCGCAGGCGGTACGGATGATCCTTCCCCTGCGGCTTGAGGAAGTGTCCTGGGGCGAAGGCGGGCGCACGCTCATCGACCGTGTCTCGCTGACGCTGGAAGCGGGCGCTTCCACCATCCTGCTGGGCGCGAACGGCGCAGGCAAGAGCCTGTTGATGCGCCTGATGCACGGGCTGATCGCGCCCGACTCGGGGACGGTCGCATGGCGCGCCGGCGCAGCGCGAAACGCGCGCCGCTCGCATGCCATGGTGTTCCAGCGTCCGGTGATGCTGCGGCGCTCGGCGCTTGCCAACGTCGTCTACGCGCTCGCCGTGGCCGGCGTGGCGCGCCGCGAGCGCGAGGCGCAGGCGATGGCGGCGCTGCTCGAGGTCGGCCTGGCAGGGCTCGCGCACCGCCCGGCGCGCGTGCTCTCCGGCGGCGAGCAGCAACGGCTCGCGCTGGCGCGCGCCTGGGCGCTGCACCCGGAAGTGCTGTTCCTGGACGAGCCGACCGCCAACCTGGACCCGGCCGCGACGCGCGAGATCGAAACGGTGATCAAGGCCTTCGACGCCGCGGGGACCAAGATCGTGATGTCCACCCACAACCTCGGCCAGGCCCGGCGCCTGGGCGATGAAGTGGTGTTCCTGCACCAGGGTCGACTGGTGGAATGCGCGCCGATCGAGCGGTTTTTCGCGCAACCGGCGACGGCGGAAGCCGCCGCCTTCGTGAAGGGGGAATTGCCATGGGTTTGAGAGGGCTGGTGCTGCTGGGAACGATGCTTTTCTGCCTGCTCGCCCGCGCGGAATCGTTCATCACGGTCGCATCCACCACTTCCACGGAGCAATCCGGATTGTTCAGGCACCTGCTGCCGCAGTTCGAGGCGAAGGCCGGATTTCGCGTTCGCGTGGTCGCGCTCGGCACCGGCCAGGCGCTCGAACTCGGCCGGCGCGGCGATGCGGACGTAGTGCTGGTGCACGCGCGCGCGCTCGAGGCGAAATTCGTCGCCGAGGGCCACGGCGTGAAGCGCCATGCGCTCATGTACAACGATTTCGTACTGGTCGGGCCGAAGGCCGACCCGGCCGGACTGACGGGCGGGCGCGACGTGCTCGAGGCCTTCCGGCGCATCCGCGCCGCGCGCGCCGCGTTCGTCTCGCGCGGGGACCGCAGCGGCACCCATGTCGCCGAACTCGCGTTGTGGGCGGCGGCCGGCATCGACATCGCGAAGGAGAAAGGCGCCTGGTACCGGGAAACCGGGCAGGGCATGGGGCCTGCGCTCAATACCGCCTCCGGCATGGACGCCCACGTGCTTGCCGACCGGGCGACCTGGCTGTCGTTCCGCAATCGCGGCGCGCTCGGCATCCTGGTGCAGGGCGATGCGCGGCTGTTCAACCCCTACGGCGTCATCTTGGTCAACCCGGCGCGGCACCCGAACGTGAAGCAGGCCCTCGGTCAGGCGTTCATCGACTGGCTGGTTTCGCCTGCGGGCCAGCAGGCGATCGCCGCCTACCGGATCGGCGGCGAGCAACTGTTCTTTCCGGACGCGGAGAAATGAGCGCGCTGCGCTACCGCGGGCTGACACTGCGCGTGCTGGGGACGCGCGGCGCGGCGATGGGGCCCGGCAAGGCCGAACTCGTGGAGCACATCGCGGCGACCGGTTCGATCTCGGCGGCGGCGCGCGCCATGGGCATGTCGTACCGGCGCGCCTGGGTGCTGGTCGAGGCGCTGAATGCCGATTTCCGCCAGCCGGTGGTGGCCACCGCGGTGGGCGGGCGGCGGGGCGGTGGCGCGCAGGTCACCGCCTACGGCGCGCGGCTCGTCGCGCGCTACCGCGCCATGGAACGCAAGGCCCACGCGGCGATCGCTCCCGAGCTCGGCCGTTTCGCGCGCGCGCTGCGCAAGCCCTGAGCCGGGCGTCGACCCCGTTATATCCTGTGGTATATAACGGGGGAACCCATGGATGCCTCTCTCGTTGCCATGCTCGCACCGGCGATGCTCGTCGCCGCGCTCCTTTACGCGTCCGTCGGGCACGGCGGCGCCTCGGCCTACCTCGCGGTGATGGCGCTGGCGGCCGTGGCGCCGGCCGAGATGCGGCCGGTGGCCCTGCAACTCAACGTGCTCGTCTCGGCGATCGCAACGTACAAGTTCTGGCGCGCCGGCCATTTCCGCTGGCCCCTGTTCTGGCCGTTTGCGCTCGCCTCGGTTCCCGCGGCCGCGCTCGGCGGCGCACTCGTGCTCCCGGGCCTGCCCTACCGACTGCTCGTCGGGGCGGTCCTCGTCTACGCGGCGTGGCAGATGTGGTGGAGCGCCCGTGCCGGCGCCGAGGCGCGTCCCCGGCGCGCGTTGCGGGTGCCGGTCGCGGTGGCGATTGGCGCAGGGCTCGGCCTGCTCTCGGGACTCACGGGCGTGGGCGGCGGCATTTTCCTTTCGCCCCTGCTGCTGATGTTCGGTTGGGCGGGCACGCGCGAGACCTCCGCCGTCGCCGCGCCGTTCATCTTCGTCAATTCGATCGCCGGACTCGCGCCCTACGCCGTCGCGGGGGGCGCGGTGTTCCCGGTGATGCTCGCGCCGCTCTTCGCGGCAGTCCTGCTCGGCGGCTGGGTCGGCGCGGAGTACGGCAGTCGCCGCCTGACCAACCCCCTCATCCGGCAATTGCTGGCCGCGGTGCTCGGCATCGCCGGCGGCAAGATGATCCTCACCTAGAATACGACCGTCATGAAGGTATTCGGATTCGCGGGATGGTCTGGCAGCGGCAAGACCACGCTGGTCGAGAAGGTGATCCCGCTGCTCGTGGGTCGCGGCCTGCGCGTGTCGCTGATCAAGCATGCGCACCACAGCTTCGACGTCGACCACCCGGGCAAGGATTCGTACCGGCACCGGCAGGCGGGCGCCACCGAGGTGCTGGTCACGTCCTCGCGGCGCTGGGTCCTGATGCACGAATTGCGCAGCGGTCGCGAACCGCCCTTCGAGGCGCAACTGAAGCAGCTCTCGCCCTGCGACCTGGTGCTGGTCGAGGGCTTCAAGTTCGCGCCGGTGCCGAAGATGGAAGTCTGGCGCGCGGTCACCGGGGAACCGCCCCTGCACCCGAACGATCCGCACATCGTCGCCGTGGCGAGCGATGCCCCGGTTGACACGGCCCTGCCGGTGCTCGACCTGAACGCCCCGGAGGCCGTCACGGCCTTCATCGTCACGCATCTGGAGCTTGCATGAACAAGGGCCTGCTCGAAGTCGATGAGGCGCTCGTCCAGCTGCTCGCGGGCGCGCGCGCGGTGGACGGCGTCGAGGCGGTGCCGACGCTCGAGGCGGCGGGGCGCGTGCTCGCGCGCGCGCAGGTGTCGGAGATGGACGTGCCGCCGCTCGACAACAGCGCGATGGACGGCTACGCGGTGCGCCTTGCCGACCTGTCCGCGCCCGGCATGCGGCTGCGGGTCTCGCAACGCATCATGGCCGGCTCGGTCGGCACGACGCTGGAAGCCGGCACCGCGGCGCGCATCTTCACCGGCGCGCCGGTGCCCGCGGGCGCCGATGCCATCGTCATGCAGGAGGACTGCACGGCCGAGGGCGATTCGGTGGCGGTGAACAAGCTGCCGCGCAAGGACCAGTGGATCCGTCGCGCGGCGAGCGACATCCGCAAGGGCGCGACCGTCATCGCGGCGGGCACCCGATTGCTGCCGCAGCACACCGGTCTCGCCGCCTCGGTCGGCATCGGCCGCCTGCCGGTGATGCGCCGCGTGCGCCTCGGCCTGTTCTTCACGGGCGATGAACTGGTGATGCCGGGTGAGCCGCTGGCCCCGGGGCGCATCTACAACTCGAACCGCTTCACCCTGCGCGGCCTTGCGGCGGCCTTCGGCTGCGAGACGCACGACTACGGCATCGTGCCCGATTCGCTCGAGGCGACGCGCGAGGTGCTGCGCCGCGCGGCGGCCGAGTGCGACCTGATCGTGACCTCCGGGGGGGTCTCGGTGGGCGACGCGGATTTCGTCAAGCCCGCGGTCGAGGCGGAGGGTTCGCTGCTCATGTGGCGCATCGCGATGAAACCCGGCCGGCCGCTCGCCTTCGGGCGCGTGCGCGCGCAGGGGCGCGAGGCGGCCTTCATCGGGCTGCCCGGGAACCCGGTGTCCAGTTTCGTCACCTTCCTGATCTTCGTGCGGCCGTTCCTGCTGCGCATGCAGGGCATCGAGCAGGTCGCGCCGCGCGCCATCGACGCGCGCGCCGACTTCGACTGGAACGAACCGGATGCAAGGCGCGAGTTCCTGCGCGCGCGCTGGAACGACGCTGGCGGGCTCGAGTTGTACGCCTCGCAGGATTCCGCGGTCATGACCTCGACCGCCTGGGCCCATGGCCTGATCGACAATCCCGCGGCGCAGGCCATCCGGCGCGGCGATCGCGTCCGCTTCCTGCCCTACTCGGAACTCTACGGATGAAGCTGCTTTACTTTGCGGCGCTGCGCGAGCAGGTGGGCGTGTCCGCCGAGGAAATCGACCTGCCGGCCGGCGTGACGACGCTGGGCGCGCTGCGCGCGCACCTTGCGGCGCGCGGCGGCGCCTGGGCCGAGGCGCTGGGCGAAACGCGCCTGCTGCGCGCGGCGGTCAACCAGGACATGGGGCAGGCGGACACGCTGGTGCGTGCCGGCGACGAGGTCGCCTTCTTCCCGCCGGTCACCGGCGGCTGAGGCCGGCGCCATGAAGATCGTCGTCCAGGAAGGCGATTTCGACGCCGGCGCCGAGGCGCGCGCCTTGTCGGTTTCGAACCCGAAGGTCGGCGCGGTGGTCTCGTTCGTCGGGCTGGTGCGCGATGCCAACGACGGCGCGCAGGTGGCGACGATGCGGCTCGAGCACTACCCCGGCATGACCGAGCGCGCCATCGGCACCATCGTCGAGCAGGCGCGCGCGCGCTGGGAGGTGATCGACTGCACCGTGATCCACCGCGTCGGCGCGCTGAAGCCGACCGACCAGATCGTGCTCGTCGTGGTCGCGAGCGGGCACCGCGGCGACGCCTTCGAGGCCTGCGCCTTCATCATGGACTACCTCAAGACGCGCGCGCCGTTCTGGAAGAAGGAAGCCACCCCCGAGGGCGAGCGCTGGGTCGCCGCCCGCGCCACCGACGATGCGGCCGCCAGCCGCTGGGCCACCGCAAAGGACGAAAAAGGGGTCTGACCCCTTGTCGGCGAAAAAGGGGTCAGACCCCTTTTTTTCGGG
>DATCYZ010000150.1:0-3156 GCA_036526195.1 Burkholderiales bacterium | reverse complement strand
CCGTTCATCGAGGCCAACGGGCCGCTGTACGGGCGCATGGACGGCGAGCGCTTCGTGCTCGGCTTCCTGTGCGAGGAACGCCACTGCAACCCGATGATGGCCTGCCACGGCGGCATGCTGGCGACGCTGGCCGACATGCTGCTGCTGCTCGGCGCCAACATCCAGACGAAGCTCGGACAGTTTCTGCTCACCGTGAGCCTGGACATCGACTTCGTCGGGCCGGTGCAGGCGGGCGACTGGCTGGAGGGGCGCATGGAGGTACTGCGCGCAGGCCGCAGCCTGCTGTTCACGGAGGGGCGCATGACCGTGAACGGTACCGTCGTGGCGCGCGTCAACGCGATGCTCAAGCCAAGCGGAAAACCGCTCGCGGAGTTCGTGCCGACGCGGTATTTTTCCTGAGGGAACGAGGACCATGAAGGAGTCAGAAGCGGTCGGCGCGCAGGAATTCCTCACCCTGCAGGAGATCGTCGCCGCCGCGCGCCGCAGGTTGCCGCCCGGCGCCTGGCACTACCTGATCGGCGGCACCGAGACGGAGACCACGGTGCGCAGGAACCGGCTCGCGCTCGATTCGCTCGCCTTCCGTCCGCGCGTGCTGCGCGACGTCAGCAAGGTCGACGTGGGCGCGACCTTTCTCGGCCAGCCGGTGCGCCTGCCGGTGCTGCTCGCCCCGGTGGGCGGCATGGAATCGTTCACCCCGGGCGGCGCGGCCGACGCCGCGCGCGCGGCGGCGGCCTTCGGCGTGCCGCAGATGCTGTCTTCGGTGTGCAATCCCGGGCTCGAGGCGACCGCGCAGGCGGCCGAGGCGCTGCGCGTGTTCCAGCTCTACGTGCGCGGCGACGACGCCTCGATCGACGACTGGGTGCGGCGCTCGCGCGACAACGGGTTCTCGGCGTTTTGCCTGACGGTTGACGTGGCGCACTACAGTCGGCGCGAGCGCGACATCGTGGCGCGCTACGTGAAGCCCTGGCGCTCGGACGCGGCGCAGGGCTTCGCCTTCCAGGCCGGCCTGTCGTGGAAGCAGGTGGCGCGCTTCAAGGACCGCCACGACGTGCCGCTGATCCTCAAGGGTATCGCCACCATCGAGGACGCGGAACTCGCCTGCCGGCACGGCGTCGAGGTGGTGTACGTGTCGAACCACGGCGGACGCCAGCTCGACCACGGCCTGGGCAGCATCGCGGTGCTGCCGGAGATCGTCGAAGCGGTCGCCGGGCGCGCCGAGGTCTGGGTCGACGGCGGCTTCATGCGCGGCACCGACGTGGTGAAGGCGATCGCGCTCGGCGCGCGCTGCGTCGGCCTCGGGCGCCTCGCCTGCCTCGGCCTCGCCGCGGGCGGACCGGCCGGGCTGGTGCGCGCGCTCGAAATCCTCGAGGAAGAGGTGCGCACCACGCTCGGCCTGCTCGGCGTGACCGCGCTGGCCGAACTGAAGCCCGCGCTCCTCGCCGCGGCGCCGCCGGTGTCCGTGCCCTCGGCGCTGTCGGCCTTTCCGCTTCTGGAAGAGGATCCCGCCACCGGCTGGCCCGGCCCGCCGGCATGAGCGAAAAATCCCTGCCGCAGGCCGTGGCGTGGATGTTCGCCACGGTGGTTTCGTTTCTGCTGATGGCGATCGCGGGACGCGAGCTCTCGGCGGAAGTCGGGCCGGCGGAGATCGTGCTGTTTCGCAACCTCGTCTGCCTCGCGGTGCTGGCGGCGATCCTGACGCGCATCGGCTGGCGGCACGGCGCCACCGCGCGGCCCGGTCGCCACGTGATGCGCAACATCGTGCACTTCGCCAGCACCGTCGCGTGGTTCTGGGCCATCGCGCGCATCCCGATCGCCGAGGTGTTCGCGATCGAGTTCACCTCGCCGATCTGGACCGCGCTGCTCGCCGCGCTGTTCCTCGGTGAGCGGCTGACGCCGGCGCGCGTCGCCGCGGTGACGCTCGGTTTCATCGGCACGCTCGTCATCCTGCGTCCGGGCCTTGGCATCGTGCAGCCGGCGGCGCTGGCCGCGCTCGCCGCGGCCTTCGGCTACGCGGTCACCTATATCTTCACCAAGGACCTGGTCGCGCGCGACCGGCCGATCGTGATCCTGCTGTGGATGAACATCGTGCAGTTCCCGCTCGCGGCGGCGAGCGCGATTCCCGTCTGGGTGACGCCTTCGCCCGCGCTCTGGCCCTGGGTGCTGATGGTGGGCCTGTGCGGCCTGAGTTCGCACTACTGCCTGTCGCGCGCGCTCGGGGCGGGCGAGGCGACGGTGGTGATCCCGATCGACTTTCTGCGCCTGCCGCTCGCGGCCGTGATCGCCTGGTTCCTGTACGCGGAGACCGTGGATCCGTGGGTCTACCTCGGCGCGGCGATCATCTTCAGCGGCATCTGGCTGAACCTGCGCTACGCCGGCGGGCCCGCGAAGGTGCGCTGAGGCGGGTCGGGCAGGACGCCCGCAGGTGGCCCGTCCTGTAGAATCATCGGGTTTCAGACCTCGCTTTTCGCATTCCGTGATCCGCTTTTCCCAACTGACGCTGCGTCGCGGCACCAAGGTGCTGCTCGAGGGCGCCGACGTCTCGATCAACCCCGGCGAGCGCGTCGGCCTGATCGGCGCCAACGGCTCGGGCAAGTCGAGCCTGTTCTCGGTGCTGCAGGGCACGCTGCACGCCGACAAGGGCGACGCCGACTTCCCGAAGCAATGGCGCGTCGCGCAGGTGGCGCAGGAAACCCCGGCGCTCGAGCGCAGCGCGCTCGAGTACGCGATCGACGGCGATACCGTGCTGCGCCGGCTGGAGGCGGAACTCGCGAACGCCGAACAGGCCGACGACGGCACGCGCATCGGTGAGTTGCACGCCGCGCTCGGCGATGCGGATGCCTACACGGTGCGCGCGCGCGCGCACCGGCTGCTGCGCGGCCTCGGCTTCGCGCAGGAGGAACTCGAGCGCCCGGTGGCCAGCTTCTCCGGCGGCTGGCGCATGCGCCTGAACCTTGCGCAGGCGCTGATGTGCCCCTCGGACCTGCTGCTGCTCGACGAGCCGACGAACCACCTCGACCTGGACGCGGTGCTGTGGCTCGAGGACTGGCTCAAGGCCTACCCGGGCGCGCTCCTCCTCATCACCCACGACCGCGAGTTCCTCGACGCCGTGGTGGGCTCGATCGTGCACGTGGACGGGCAGAAGCTCACGGGCTACAC
>DATCYZ010000149.1:0-7237 GCA_036526195.1 Burkholderiales bacterium | reverse complement strand
CGACCTGGAGCGCGCGGACAGCCTCGCCCCCTTCATCGGCCGGCTGAACCGCATCCGCCGGGAGAACCCCGCGCTGCACTCGGACCGGGGCCTGCGCTTCTTCGCCACCGACAACGAACAACTGCTGTGCTACGCGAAGGCGACGGACGACCTCGAGAATGTCGTCATCACGGTGGTCTGCCTGGACCCGCACAACCCCCACTCGGGTTGGATCGAGCTCGACCTGGCGGCGCTCGGCATTGACCCCGCGCTGCCCTACCAGATGCACGACCTGCTCTCCGGCGCGCGCTTCCTCTGGCAGGGCGCGCGCAATTTCGTGCGCCTCGATCCCGCCAACGCGCCGGCGCACGTCTTCTGCCTGCGACGCCGCGTGCGGCGCGAGCAGGATTTCGACTACTTCCTCTGATGGAGGCCGGCACGTGAACAGCCCCGCGGTGAACGCCCCCGCCCCGTCGACGACGACGACGGGCGACCCGCACTGGTACAAGGATGCGGTCATCTACCAGCTGCACATCAAGGCGTTCTTCGACTCCAACGGCGACGGGCTCGGCGACTTCAAGGGCCTCACCTCGAAGCTCGACTACGTCAAGGACCTCGGGGTCAACACCCTGTGGCTGCTGCCGTTCTACCCGTCGCCCTTGCGCGACGACGGCTACGACGTGGCGGACTACCACAACGTGCACCCGCAGTACGGCACGCGCGCGGACTTCCGCAACTTCGTGCGCGAGGCGCACCGGCGCGACCTGCGCGTCATCACCGAACTGGTGGTGAACCACACCTCGGATGCCCACCCCTGGTTCCAGGCCGCGCGCCGCGCGCCGCCGGGTTCGTCCAAGCGCGACTTCTACGTCTGGTCCGACAGCGACGACAGGTACCAGGGCACGCGCATCATCTTCACCGACACCGAGAAGTCGAACTGGACCTGGGACCCGGTGGCCAAAGCCTATTTCTGGCACCGTTTCTTCTCGCACCAGCCCGACCTCAACTTCGACAACCCGAAGGTGCTGAAGGCGGTGGTGCGCAGCATGCGCTTCTGGCTCGACATGGGCGTCGACGGCTTCCGGCTCGACGCCATTCCCTACCTCGTCGAGCGC
Source organism: Burkholderiales bacterium (assembly GCA_036526195.1). Classification (GTDB taxonomy): domain Bacteria; phylum Pseudomonadota; class Gammaproteobacteria; order Burkholderiales; family SG8-39; genus DATCYZ01. The sequence continues at coordinate 6,143 of DATCYZ010000149.1, read as the reverse complement.
GAGGGCACGAACAACGAGAACCTGCCCGAGACCCACGCCGTGATCCGCGAGATCCGCGCCCTGCTCGACGCGAAGCACTCCGGCAAGGTGCTGCTCGCCGAGGCCAACCAGTGGCCCGAGGACGTGCGCGAGTACTTCGGCAACGGCGACGAATGCCACATGGCCTACCACTTCCCGCTGATGCCGCGCATCTACATGGCGATCGCGCAGGAAGAGCGCTACCCGATCGTCGAGATCATGCAGCAGACCCCGGCGATCCCCGAGGCCTGCCAGTGGGCGATCTTCCTGCGCAACCACGACGAGCTCACCCTCGAGATGGTCACGCACAAGGAGCGCGACTACATGTACCGGATGTACGCCGCCGACAAGCGCGCGCGCATCAACCTCGGCATCCGCAGGCGGCTCGCGCCGCTGATGGAGAACGACGTCGACCGCATCAAGCTGATGAACAGCCTGCTGCTTTCGATGCCGGGCTCGCCGATCGTCTACTACGGCGACGAGATCGGCATGGGCGACAACATCTTCCTCGGCGACCGCGACGGCGTGCGCACGCCGATGCAATGGAGCCCGGACCGCAATGCCGGCTTCTCGAAGGCCGACCCGCAGAGCCTGTACCTGCCGGCGATCCAGGACCCGGTCTACGGCTACCAGGCGGTCAACGTCGAGGCGCAGTCGCGCGACCCGGGCTCGCTGCTCAACTGGATGCGCCGCATGCTGGCGGTGCGCAACACCACGCGCGCCTTCGGCCGCGGCACGCTCGAGTTCCTGCGCGCCGGCAACCGCAAGGTGCTCGCCTACCTGCGCGCGTTCGAGGGCGAGGCGATCCTCTGCGTAGCCAACCTCGGGCGCTCGGCGCAGCCGGTCGAACTCGACCTGAAGCAGTTTCGCGGCCGCATCCCGGTGGAAATGGTCGGGCGCACCGCGTTCCCTCCGGTGGGCGAACTGCCCTACCTGCTGACGCTGCCGGCGCACGGCTTCTACTGGTTTCGCCTCGCCCTCGGCAGCGAGGTCGACGTGCCGCGCTGGCACGAGGAAGTGCTGGCGCGCGAGGACCTGCCGGTGATGGTGCTGTTCGACGGCTGGACGAGCTTCTTCCGCGACCGCGTCGTGCCCTGGCGCATCGCGCTGGCCGAGAAGACCCGCCTCCAGCTGGAAACCGAGGTGCTCCCCGGGCATTTCCAGCCGCAGCGCTGGTACGCCGGCAAGGACGCGACGGTGACGCGCGCCGCGATCGCCGCGCACGCGATCTGGACGGACGCGAAATCGAAGCACAGCTGGATGCTCGGCCTGTACGACGTGCACGGCGCGCCCGGCACCGCGCCCGAGCGCTACTTCGTGCCGCTCGCGCTCGCCTGGGAACACGGCGACGAGGAGCGCATGAAGGCGCTTGGCCCCGCGGCCGTGGCCAAGGTGCGCCAGCAGGCGAATGTCGGCGTGCTGGCCGATGCCCTGGCCGACGAGCCCTTCTGCCGCCGCCTGCTCGCCGCGGTGCGCGACGGCGTCGACCTGCCCGCCGCGGGGGGGCGCTTCGAGTTCCGTCCGACGCAGGCGCTCGCCGGCCTCCTCGACAAGGTGGACATCGACACCCTGCCGGTCGCGCGCGCGCCGGCGCAGGGCACCAATACCGCGGTCACGCTCGGTTCGCGCCTGTTCCTCAAGGCCTATCGCCGCGTGCAGATCGGCGCCAACCCGGAACCTGAGATCGGTCGCTTCCTGACGGAAGTGGCGAAGTTTCCCAACTGCGTGCCGCTCGCCGGCACGCTCGAATTCGTTCCCGCGCACGGCGCGCCCAGCGCGCTCGCGCTCTTGCAGGCCTATGTGCCGAACCAGGGCGACGGCTGGACGCACTTGGTCGGCCGGCTCGAGCGCTTCCTGACGGACTGCCTGCGCGGCGAGGCGCCGCCGGAGGGCGGCCATGGCGCAAGCGCCGAGCTGGTACGCACCCTCGGCCGGCGCACCGCCGAACTGCATGCGGCTCTTGCCCTGCGCAGCGGCGACCCCGCCTTCGACCCGGAACCGGTCACCGACGCCGACCGCGCGGCCTGGCGCAAGCGCGTGCACGACGAGGCGATCGAGAGCTTTGCGATGCTCGAGCGCCACCGCAGCCAGCTCGCCGGGCCGGCGCACGAGGAGGCCCGCGTGCTGCTCGCGCGCTCGAGCGACGTGCTCGCGCGTATCGCCGCCGCGGGCGCGGGCGGCGGCGCCGCCCTGCGCACCCGCATCCACGGCGACTACCACCTCGGCCAGGTCCTGCTCGCGCGCAACGACTTCCTGATCATCGACTTCGAGGGCGAGCCCGGTCGCACGCTGGCGCAACGGCGCGCCAAGCAATGCCCCCTGCGCGACGTCGCCGGCATGCTGCGCTCGTTCAGCTACGGGCGCGGGAGCGCCCTGCAGCAGGCGGTGCAGCGGCCCGAGGACGCGGCGCGGCTCGAGCCGCTCGCCGCGGACTGGGAGCGCGAGATGCGCGCCGCCTTCCTCGAAGCCTATGCCGAGGCCGTTGCGCCCGCGCCGGTCTACACCGCCTTCGCCGACGCCCGTGGGCTGCTGGAACTCTTCGAACTCGAGAAGGCCCTCTACGAGCTGCGCTACGAACTGCGCAACCGTCCCGGCTGGGTACGCATTCCGCTCACCGGGGTGCTCGCCCTGACGCACCACGCGAACGACGGCGACTGAGCCGCGCCCCAAGGAGACACACATGGAAAACGTCAGCGTACTGCTCGAACCGGTCAGGGTCTTCCTCGCGCACCTCGGCGACTTCCTGCCGCGGCTTGCGCTCGCCGCGCTGGTGGTGGTCGGCGGCTGGCTGCTGGCGCGGCTCGCGCGCGTCGCAGTGGACAAGCTGCTGCGCGCGATCAACTTCAACGTCCTCACCGAGCGCTCCGGCATGGACGCCTTCCTCGCGCGCGGCGGGCTGCGCATCGACACCACGGCGGTCGTGGCGCTGCTCGGCTACTGGCTTGTGGTGCTCGCGGCGCTGGTCATCGCGCTGAACGGCCTGGGGCTCACCACGATCACCGAGCTGCTCGGCCAGGTGGTGCTGTTCGTGCCCAAGCTGGCGGTGGCCATCGTCATCGTCGCCTTCGGCGCCTACTTCGCGCGCGTCGTGAGCGGCACGGTGGTGACGTACTGCCGCACGGTCGGCATGCAGGACGCCGAGATGCTCGGGCGGATCGCGCAGTACGCGATCCTGGTCTTCGTCGCGCTGATCGCGCTCGACCAGGTCGAGGTCGGCGGCGAGATCGTGCGCCAGAGCTTCCTCATCCTGTTTGCCGGCCTGGTGTTCGCCCTCGCGCTCGCCTTCGGCCTGGGCGGGCGCGAACACGCGGCGGACCTGCTCGATCGCTGGCTGCCGCGCAAACCCGACGGCGGCGGCGACGCAGGCCCGAAAGCGTGATCCTCGCGGGCGACCTCGGCGGCACGCACCTGCGCTTCGCCCTGGTCGCGACGCCCGGGGCGACGCCGGACTTCGAGCGCGACTACGCCGCAGCGGATTTTCGCGGCATCGAAGCGGTGCTGGAGAAATTCCTCGCGGACGCCGGCGCACCCGCGCCGCAGGCGGCCTGCCTCGGCGTCGCCGGCCCGGTCAGCGAGGGCCGGGTGCGCATGACCAACCTCGGCTGGTCGCTGGACGCCGCCGCGCTCGGCGCGCGCTTCGGCCTGCCCGACCTGCGCCTGGTGAACGACTTCGACGCCGCCGCGCGCGGTCTCGCCCACCTGCCCGCCGGGTCGCTCGAGGTGCTGCAGGCCGGCGAACCGGTTGAACACGCCCCGCGCCTGCTGGTCGGCGCCGGCACCGGGCTCGGCATCGCCCTGCTGGTGCACGGCACCCGCGGCTACCGGCCGCTGCCCGGCGAAGGCGGACATGCGGCCTTCGCGCCCGCGGACGAGACGCAGCTCGGCCTGTGGCGCCACCTGCACGCGCGGTTTCGCCGCGTCACGCTGGAACACGTGCTCTCCGGCGCCGGCCTTGCGCGGATCTACGGCTACCTTGCCGCCGGCGGCGCGCTGCCCGAGTCGCCCGCGCTGCGCGCCGAGCTCGGCGGCGCCGGCGCGCAGGCCCCGGCCATCACCCGCCATGCCCTCGAGCAGCGCGATGCGCTGGCGCTGGCGGCGCTCGACCTGTACATCGCCTGCTACGGCGCCTGCGCCGGCGACCTCGCGCTGACGGCGCTCGCGCGCGGCGGCGTCTACATCGCCGGCGGCATCGCCCCGAAGATCCTGCCGCGCATCGCCGCGGGCGGCTTCTGCGCCGCCTTCAACGACAAGGGCGCCTTCGAGCCGCACGCGCGGCGCATGCCGCTCGCCGTGGTCACCGATCCGCGCCTCGGCCTGCGCGGTGCCGCCGCCGCGGCCCTCGATACCTGATGCCGATCCGATTACGATAGCCGGCGCCCGACGCACCGACCCCCGCCAGGAAGACTTCCATGCCCTCCCGCTCCGACGATTCGCAACGCTTCACCGCCGTCTGGCCCGGCCGCGCCTACCCGCGCGGCGCCACCTGGGACGGCGAAGGCGTCAACTTCGCGCTCTTCTCCGAGCATGCCGAAAAGGTGGAACTGTGCCTGTTCGACGAAAGCGGCCGTCGCGAACGCCAGAGAATCGAGCTGCGCGAGCGCACCGACGAGGTCTGGCATTGCTACCTGCCCGAGGCACGACCGGGCCAGGCCTACGGCTGGCGGGTGCACGGCCCCTACCGGCCCGAGGACGGCCAGCGTTTCAACCCGAACAAGCTGGTGCTCGACCCCTACGCCAAGGAACTCGTCGGCACGGTGCGCTGGAGTGATGCGCTCTACGGCTACACCGTCGGCCACAAGCGCGAGGACCTCGCCTTCGACCGGCGCGACAGCGCCGCCTTCATGCCCAAGTGCCGGGTCATCGACCAGGCCTTCACCTGGGGCGACGACCGGCGCCCGGACGTGCCCTGGAACGACACCGTGATCTACGAACTGAACGTGCGCGGCTTCACCATGCGCCATCCCGAGGTCCCGGGGGCGCAGCGCGGCACCTACGCCGGGCTCGGCTCGGCCCCGGCGATCGAGTACTTGAAGCGCCTCGGCGTCACCACGGTGGAACTCATGCCGGTGCACGCCTTCGTCGACGACCGCTTCCTCTTCGAGCGCGGCCTGCGCAACTACTGGGGCTACAGCACGCTGGGCTTCTTCGCGCCGGAGCCGCGCTACTCGGCTTCGGGCAGTTCAAAGGAATTCAAGACCATGGTGAAGACCCTGCATTCCGCGGGGCTGGAAGTAATCATCGACGTGGTCTACAACCACAGCTGCGAGGGCAACCAGCTCGGCCCGACGCTGTCGTTCCGCGGCCTGGACAACGCCTCCTACTACCGGCTCTCCGAGAACAGCCGGCGCCACTACCACGACGTCACCGGCTGCGGCAACACGCTCAACCTCGAGCATCCGCGCGTGCTGCAGATGGTGATGGACTCGCTGCGCTACTGGGTCGAGGAAATGCACGTCGACGGCTTCCGCTTCGACCTCGCCTCGGCGCTGGCGCGCAAGGGCGACGAGGTCGAGCGCTGGGGCGGGTTCTTCAGCGTCATCCGCCAGGACCCGGTGCTCAACCGCGTCAAGCTGATCGCCGAGCCCTGGGACCTCGGCGCCGGCGGCTACCAGGTCGGCAACTTCCCGCTGGGCTGGACCGAGTGGAACGACCGCTATCGCGACGGCATGCGCGCCTACTGGAAGGGCGACGGCGGCGTGATCGACGAGTTCGCGCGCCGGCTCACCGGCTCGTCCGACCTCTACGGCCGCGAGGGCCGGCGGCCGCACGCCAGCATCAATTTCGTCGCCGCGCACGACGGCTTCACGCTGGCCGACGTGGTCAGCTACAACGACAAGCACAACGAAGCGAACGGCGAGGACAACCGCGACGGGCACAACCACAACCTGTCATGGAACTGCGGCGTCGAGGGCCCGACCGACGACCCCGCGATCCGCGCGCTGCGCGAGCGCCAGAAGCGCAACCTGCTCGCCACGCTGTTCCTGTCGCAGGGGGTGCCGATGCTGCTCGCGGGCGACGAGCGCGGCCGCACCCAGCAGGGCAACAACAATGCCTACTGCCAGGACAACGAAATCAGCTGGCTCGACTGGTCGCCGGACCCCGCGGCCGAGTCGCTGCTCGAATTC
>DATCYZ010000148.1:0-3970 GCA_036526195.1 Burkholderiales bacterium | reverse complement strand
AGCTGCGCAAGCTCGGCGAACCGTCCGCTCGGGTACCGCCTCAGGTAGTCCTCGAAGGGCGCCGCGTCCTTCGCTTCGGCGATCTTCTCCCACAGCGCCAACTCCACGGTGAATGCCTCTTCCTTTTCCTCCTCCGACAGTTTTTTCAGTTCTGCCGGCGGCAGGAACCAGAAATCGTCCTCCAGGCTCGTGCTCTCCCACGGGATCTGCGCGCCGTTGGTCTTTCTCCTCACCCCCAGGCGCACCCGCTTGAACACGTCCTCGATCTTCGCTTCCTTTACCTTCATCTCGCGAAGCAGGTTCTCGGTGTACAGCCCGTTGGCCCCGTCCCCGTCGCTTGCCACGTTCCCCGGGCTGGTGGCATAGGCCAGGATCGTGTGCGTCGGGGCGTCCATCTGGCTCAGGCCCTTGTGCTCCACCTTGAAGTCCTTGCCGAACGGGTTCTCCCGGCACGCGTCCAGGATGATCACGTTCATCGGGTTCCCGGCCTTGGTTAGGCCTTCCATCAGGCGCGCGATGTCCACCGATTGCTTCGCCACGTCGTCGATCTTGTCGATCACCGCGTCCACCGGCAGCATGTAGTTGCGCCAGGCCAGCTGCACCCCGTGCCCGGCGAAGTAGAACAACCCCACCGCCTTTTGCTTCTCCATCCCGTTCACGTAGTCACGGATCGCCTGGATCAGCTCTTCCTTACCGGTGTCCAGCTTGGTCGTCACCGCAAAGCCGGCCGCCTTGAGCGCCTCTCCCACCCCCTTGGCATCGTTCGCCGGGTTCTTCAGCTCCGGGGCGTCCTTGTACTTGCTGTTGCCGATCACCAGCGCCAGCTTGGGGGCCTTCACCAGCTTCAGCGCCCCTTCCAGCCCCTCCTTGCCCGACTGCGCCCACACCCACGCCCAGGGCACGGGCAGAAAGAGCGAGCCGGCCACGCCCGCACTGGTCCCGAGAATCCGCCTGCGTCCGATGTCCACGTGCCCTCCACGGCCAGATTGCGTGGGGGCGAGACTATCGGCCGCCCCCTCGCTCGCCTATCCTCCAATCCGGTGACAGCGCGCCGCCTCGAAACCCGCCTGCCGCGGCCCGCCGGCGCTATGCTGTGCACCCATGAATCCGGCCCGGCCGATCCGCGTTGCGGTCGTCGAGGACGATGCGGCCACGCGTGCACGCATCGTGCAGTCGCTTGCGGCGGACGCCGAGATCAGGGTTGCCGGCGAGTACGCCACCGGCGGCGCCGCGCTCACCGGGATCGCAACCAGCCCGCCGGACGTGCTGCTCGTCGACCTCGGCCTGCCCGACATGCCCGGGCTCGACCTGATCCGCATCGTCGCGCACCAGTTCCGGGACTGCGACCTTCTCGTTTTCACCGCCTTCGGCGACGAGGCCCACGTGCTTGCCTGCCTCGAGGCCGGCGCGCGCGGCTACCTGCTCAAGGGCAACCTGTCGCACGACATCGGCCTGGACGTGCGCGACCTGAAGGCCGGCGGCTCGCCGCTCTCGCCGCTGATCGCGCGGCACCTGCTCAAGCGCATGGAGCCGCCCGCGCCGAAGTCGGAAGACGCCGCGCTGTCGCCGCGCGAACGCGAGATCCTGAACGCCATCTCGCGCGGCTATACCTATGCCGAGGTCGGCAAACTGCACGGCATCAGCGCCGCCACGGTGCACACGCACCTGCGCCGCATCTACCGCAAGCTCGAGGTGCGCTCCAAGACCGAGGCGATCTTCGAAGCGAATCGAATGGGCTTGTTGTGAGCCGCGGGGCCGGCGTGGCGTGGCTCGCGCTCCTGCTCGGCGCGCTTGCAGCGGCATCGATCGCGCAACCCCTCAGCCCGCCCACGCCGCCGGTGTCGATCGAGCGGGCCGAGTTCGTCGCCTCGACCGCACGCCGACCACCCGGTGACGAGGCCGCGTGGGAACCGGTCACGCTGCCGGACAACTGGCATCGCAGCCGCCCCGGAGCGAGCGGCGCCGGCTGGTACCGGATCGTCCTGCCGGTCGAGCGCGCCACGACGCGCATCCATGCCATCTACCTGCCCCGCGACTCGGCGCCGGTGATGCGCCTGTACGTGAACGGCACCATCATCGGCAGCACGGTGCGCCCCGATCCGGTGGTACGCCTGCACCAGCAGCCCTACGTCACCGGCGTGACGCCGGACATGATCCGCGACGGGCGCAACCTGTTGCACGTTTACGTCGAGGCGCGCAGCGACCTGCGCCAGGGCCTGACCCGCGTCTGGTTCGGCGATTCCATCGCCCTGCGCACGATCTGGGCCGAGCACTACAAGGTGCACGTGCTGCTGGTGATCGCGCTCGCGCTGATGGCGCTCACGGCCGGCATCGCCGCGCTTGCACTCTGGGCGCGCACGCGGCGCGATGCGGCGTTTTTCTGGTTCGGCCAGGCAGCGATCCTGATCGCCGTTCCAACGCTACTGACCTTCTGGTTCGGCAGCCTCCCGACCGGCGCCTGGCGCAACCTCCTGCAGCTGGTGGATGTGTATGGCTATATGCCGCCTCTGGCCATCGGGGCGCTGGCACTGGCCGGTGTAGCGACGCGGGTCCCCGCGACGCTGCTGTGGGGCCTGCTGCTTGCGGCCTGCGCCGTGCCATGGCTCGCGGACGAAGCCGTCTTCGCCCAGGTGTTCGCCGCGCTTGGCGTGGTATTCGTGACCGCCCTCGCCGCCTCCTTCATGCTGACGATCCGGCGTGGCAGGGCGGTGCCGGTGTGGCTGCGCACCACGGTGGGGGCGGCGATTGCAGTGGTGGTGGGGCTCGCCATGCACGACCTTGCCTTGTGGCTCGGATGGATCGACTTCGACCGGCTCGCCCTGTTTCCTTTCGCCGCGCCGGCCCTCGCCCTGTCGCTCGGCGCCTTGCTCGTGACCCGGCATTTCGAGGCTGTCCACGGCCTGGAACTGGCCAAGTCGATGCTTGAAGCGCGCGTGGCCGAGCGCACGCTCGACATCGAGCACGCGCACGAGCACCTGCGCGCGCTCGAGCAGGAGCAGGCCACGATCGGGGAACGCCAGCGCATCATGGCCGACATGCACGACGGGCTTGGCGCAAGCCTCGTCGGCCTGCTCGGGGCGATCCAGGCGGGTAAGGCGGATCGGGCAGACCTCGAGCAGCGCGCGCACGGTGCGCTGCAGGAACTGCGCCTCGCGGTGGACTCTCTCGACACCCCGCCGGGCGACCTGAACATGGCGCTTGGCACCGTCCGACACCGCCTGCGCGACGCGCTCGAGGCGTCCGGAGTCGAACTCGACTGGCAGGTCGCAGAGCTGCCACAGCTCGCGCAACTCACGCCGAGCCGCATCCTGCAGCTTCAGCGCATCGTCATCGAGGCGCTGACCAACGCGCTGCGGCACGCGCGGGCCAAGCACATCGTGGTCACGGCGCGGGCAGACGCGGCGGCACAGGCGGTCGAGGTCAGCATCGCCGACGACGGGCGCGGGATGAACGGCACCTACCCCGCGGGCGGACGCGGCCTGATGATCATGCAGCGACGCGCGAGCACCCTGGGGGGGCGGCTCGAGATCGCGACGCCGCCCGGCGGCGGGACCTGCGTGACCCTGTGGCTGCCGATTGCGGCGAAGGCCGCAGTGGCAGGTTAAAGCAACATCTCCGCGCGCACGGCGTCCCAAGGCACGCCGACCTGCCCGCTCTCGTCTCGCGCGACAAGCCCAAGCTCGACCAGTTGCCGCACGTCGGTATGGACGTTCTTGTAGTCCCGCCCGAGCCGTTTCGCCAACTGGTACACGCTCGTCGGTCCCGCCTCGCGCAGCGCTGAGAGCAGCGCGAGGCGCGCGGGCGACAAGGCCTTCAGCATCGAGGGCAGGTCGGGCAGCGCGAGCAGGCGCCTTGGCGAAAGCTCGCGTTCCTCGTCGATCGCGTTCCACGCCGCCTCGAAGCGGTCAAGCGCCTCGTCGGCGTCGCCGACGCGGACCTCGATGCGTCGCCTCACAGCGCCTCCAGGTCG
>DATCYZ010000147.1:0-7522 GCA_036526195.1 Burkholderiales bacterium | reverse complement strand
CATCGACGCGCAACTCCTTCAAGGACTCCCCGGAATCCTTGACCATCGCCTCGAGCACCTCGGCCGACTGAAAGGCGATCGACTCAAGCGCGGCCCGCGCAATGTGTTCTTTAGTGGTCCCGCGCGTCAGACCAACGATCGCCCCGCGCGCATCGGCATCCCAGTGCGGCGCCCCCAATCCTACAAACGCAGGCACCAGATAAACGCCGTCGGTATCCAGCACGCTCGCGGCCAGGCGCTCGACTTCGCCAGACGAAGAAATGAACCCCAGCCCGTCGCGCAACCACTGCACCACCGCCCCGCCAATGAAGACGGAACCTTCCAGCGCGTACTCGCGATCCTGCGTCTGCGCGCACGCCGTGGTCACCAGCCCATGCGCGGACACCACCGCCTTCGAACCCGTATGCATCAGCATGAAGCAGCCGGTGCCATAGGTGTTCTTCGCCATGCCGGCACGATGGCAGGCCTGGCCAAATAAAGCCGCCTGCTGGTCCCCGGCCACGCCGGCAATCACCAGCGGCTCGCCGAACACGTTCTTCGGCAGCATGCCGAAGGCCTGCGACGAGGGGTGCACGTCCGGCAGCATGGCGCGCGGCACGCGAAGCAGCTTCAGCAACTCGTCGTCCCAGTCCCCGGTATGGATGTTGAAGAGCATCGTCCGGGACGCGTTCGACACGTCGGTGACGTGCGTGCGGTTGCCGGTCAGGTGCCAGATGAGCCACGTATCGACGGTGCCGAACGCGAGTTCCCCGCGCTCGCCGCGCCCGCGCGCCCCGGGCACGTTGTCGAGGATCCACGCCGCCTTGGTCGCGGAAAAATACGGGTCGATCACCAGCCCGGTGCGCTCGCGCACCAGGCTCTCCGCGCCCACTTCCTTCAACTCCGCGCAGGCCGGCGCCGTACGCCGGTCCTGCCAGACGATGGCGTTGTGGATCGGCTCGCCCGACTGCCGGTCCCAGACGATCGTCGTCTCGCGCTGGTTGGCGATGCCGATGCCCATCACGTCCTTCAGCGACACGCCCGCCATGCGCAGCGCCTCGCGCGCGGTCTCGCGCTGGGACTGCAGGATCTCCACCGGGTCGTGCTCGACCCAGCCGGGCTGCGGGAAGATCTGGCCGAACTCGCGTTGCGCGCTGGCGACGGCCATGCCGCGCTCGTCAAAGAGGATGGCCCGCGAACTGGTGGTGCCCTGGTCGAGGGCGAGGACGTAGCGCATGAAAAAATGATAGCAGGCGACGGCGTGTAGAATCGTCCACTGCACTGCAGCATGAACCACGACCCGGATGCCGCTGCCCGTCTCTGACATCGAACGCGAACTCACGCACACCCGACGGGTGCGCTACGAGGGCTACAAGCGCGCCGACGGCACCTGGGACATCGACGGGCACATCACCGACCACAAGAGCCACGACTACACGCTGGCCACCGGCGTGCGCCGCGCGGGCCAGCCGATCCACGAGATGTGGATCCGCATCCGCATCGACCGCCGCTTCAACATCCTCGAGGCGATCGCGGTGACCGATGCCATGCCCTACGCCCCGGGCTGCGCCGACTACGGCGACACCTACCAGCAACTCGTCGGCATGAACCTGGTGAAGGGCTTTCGCAAGCAGGTGGCGGAGAAATTCGGCGGCACCGGCGGCTGCACCCACCTGACCGAGATGCTCGGCGGGCTGCCGACGGCGGCGATCCAGACCTTCGCCGGCGAGATGGCCGAGGACGCGGGCGAGGCGAAGCCGTTCCAGCTCGACCAGTGCCATGCGCTGGACACGCGCTCGGAAACCGTGCGCCAATGGTATCCGCGCTGGCACCGCAACGACGCCGCGGAGGCCTGAGGGGGGGCGCAACGGGGGCGCGACCGACGGTCGCGGCACGACGCAGCAAGGCAAGGGAGAGGCGAATGAAGATCCACGAGTACCAGGGCAAGGAACTGTTCCGCAAGTACGGGGTGGCCACGCCGCGCGGCATTGCCTGCTTCTCGGTCGACGAGGCGGTCGACGCCGCGAAGAAGCTCGGCGGCGGCGTGTGCGTGATCAAGGCGCAGATCCACGCCGGCGGCCGCGGCAAGGGCGGCGGCGTCAAGGTGGCGAAATCGATGGACGAGGTGCGGCCGATCGCCTCGAAGATCTTCGGCATGCAGCTGGTCACCCACCAGACCGGCAAGGGCGGGCAGAAGGTGCGCCGCTTGCTGGTCGAGGAGGGCGCCGACATCGCCAAGGAGCTCTACATCGGCATGGTGGTCGACCGCGGCACCCAGCAGGTGGTGCTGATGGCGTCCTCCGAGGGCGGCATGGACATCGAGGAAGTCGCCGCGAAGACCCCGGAGAAGATCCACAAGGTGTCGATCGACCCGCAGACGGGCCTCACCGACATCGATGCCGAGGCGATCGCCGCGAAGATCGGCGTGCCGCAGCCGGCGCTGGTCGAGGGCCGCGAACTGTTGAAGGGCCTGTACCGCTGCTTCGTCGAGACCGATGCCTCGCTCGCCGAGATCAACCCGCTGATCGTCACCACCCAGGGCCGCGTGGTGGCGCTGGACGCGAAGCTGAACTTCGACGACAACGCGCTGTTCCGCCAGCCCGAGATCGTCGCCATGCGCGACCTCGACGAAGAAGACCCGCTGGAGATCGAGGCCTCGAAGCACGACCTGTCCTACATCAGCCTGGACGGCAACATCGGCTGCATGGTGAACGGGGCGGGGCTCGCCATGGCCACCATGGACACCATCAAGCTGTTCGGCGGCACGCCGGCGAACTTCCTCGACGTCGGCGGCGGCGCCACCACCGAGAAGGTCACCGCGGCGTTCAAGATCATGCTGTCGAACCCCCGGGTGAAGGCGATCCTGGTCAATATCTTCGGCGGCATCATGAAGTGCGACACCATCGCCCAGGGCGTGGTGGCGGCGGCGCGCGAGACGAAGCTCTCGGTGCCGCTGGTGGTGCGCATGAAGGGCACCAACGAGGAACTCGGCAAGAAGATCCTGCGCGACTCGGGCCTGCCGATCATCTCGGCGGACAACATGGGTGAGGCCGCGCAGAAGGTGGCCGCGGCGGTGAAGGCGCTCAAGCCCGCGGCGAAGAAGGCGCCGGCGAAGAAGGCCGCCCCGGCGAAGAAGAAGCCCGCGGCGAAGAAACCTGCGGCGAAGAAGGCCGCGGCGAGGAAGAAGCCGGCGCCAAAGAAGAAGCCGGCCGCGAAGAAGAAGCCCGCCGCGAAGAAGAAACCCGCGGCGAAAAGGACGCCTGCAGCACGGAAGAAGGCCGCGCCGAAGAAGGCCGCGGCCAGGACATCGAAGAAGCCGGCAAGGCGGGCCGCCGCGAAGAAGCCGGCCCGGAAGGGGAGAAGGAAATGAGCATCCTCATCGACAGGAACACCCGCGTGGTGACGCAGGGCATCACCGGCAAGACCGGCCAGTACCACACGCGCACCAGCCGCGAGTACGCCAACGGCAAGGCCTGCTATGTCGCCGGCGTGAACCCGAAGCGCGCCGGCGAGGACTTCGAAGGCATCCCGATCTACGGCTCGGTGAAAGACGCGAAGGAGAAGGCCGGGGTGAACGTCTCGGTGATCTACGTGCCGCCGCCCTTCGCCGCCGCCGCGATCCAGGAGGCGGTGGACGCCGAGCTCGACTTGGTCATCTGCATCACCGAGGGCATCCCGGTGCGCGACATGGTGATGGTGCGCGACCGCATGAAGAAGTCGAACAGCCGCACCCGGCTGATCGGGCCGAACTGCCCGGGGCTGATCACCCCCGGGGAGATCAAGATCGGCATCATGCCGGGCCACATCCACAAGAAGGGCCGCGTCGGCGTGGTGTCGCGCTCCGGCACGCTGACCTATGAAGCCGTGGGACAGTTGACCGAACTCGGCATCGGCCAGTCGAGCGCCGTGGGCATCGGCGGCGACCCGGTGAACGGCATGAAGCACCTCGAGGTGATGCAGTTGTTCAACGACGACCCGGACACCGATGCCGTGGTGATGATCGGCGAGATCGGCGGCACGGACGAGGAAGACGCGGCGCAGTGGGTGAAGCAGCACATGAAAAAGCCCGTGGTCGGCTTCATCGCCGGCGCCACCGCGCCCCCTGGCAAGCGCATGGGCCATGCCGGGGCGATCATCTCCGGCGGAAAGGGCACCGCGCAGGAGAAGATCGCGGTGATGGAAGCCTGCGGCATCAAGGTGACGCGCAACCCGGCGGAGATGGGCCGCACGCTGCAGGCGCTGCTGAAATAGCCGCGCCTGCGCCGGCCCCCGCCTGATGGTAACATGTATGTTACTAAAAGGCCGAAACCGGCACCCGGCCGGGAACCCGGGGCCACCGGCGGCGGTCCGACCCCCGTGAACCGCCTGCCGCGCCGCCTCGTCGCACTCGCCCTGCTCGTCGCCCTGACGAGCTGCGCGCTGCTCGACACCGCGCAGCGCAACCTGATCTTCCGGCCGAACATCGAGACCTGGGCGGGCTTTTCGCCCGCGATCCTCGAGCACGAGGAGGTCTGGATCCCGGTGGGCGAGGCGGGCGAGCGGGTGCACGCCTGGTGGGTGCCGGCGCAGGGGCGTGAGGCGGCGAACGCCCCGGCGATGCTCTACCTGCACGGCGCGCGCGTGAACCTGACGAGCAGCGTCTACCGCATCCGCGGATACGCGCAGATGGGCTTCAACGTGCTGGCGATCGACTACCGCGGCTTCGGCCGCAGCAGCGCGCGGCTGCCGTCCGAAGACAGCGTCTACGAGGACGCCGAGGCCGCCTGGCGCTGGCTCGCGGCGCGCGCGCCGGACGCGCGCCGGCGCGTGATCTTCGGGCATTCGCTCGGCGGCGCGGTGGCGGTGGAACTCGCGCTGCGCGCGCCGGATGCCGGCGCGCTGGTGCTCGAAGCCACCTTCACCTCGATCCGCGAGATGGCGGAAACGCGCGCCGCCTTCCTGCCGATCGAGGGCCTGATCACCCAGCACTTCGAAGTCGGAACCAAGCTGCCGCGCGTGCGCATGCCGGTGTTCATCGTGCACGGCGAGAACGACGGCATCGTGCCCGCCCGCATGGCCGAGCGCCTGTACGCGGTCGCGCCCGAGCCGAAGCGCTTGTTTCTGGTGCCGGGCGCGGGGCATCGCGCGCCGATGCGCGGCGTCGGCAGCGAATTGCGCAAGGCCTTGTTCGACGCGACCTGCCGGGCGCCCGTGCTGCAGCGTTGCTGAGGCCGGGCACGGGCTCGGTCGCCTTGACCGCAGTCAAGACCGGCGGGCCGAGCCCTGCCGGATAATGGACCGGTCGCCGTCGTGAGGAATCGGAACCCGTGAAAGCCAACCGCGTTCGCAGCACGCCGAAGGGCCGCAGCGTCGATCCACGGGCGCTGGAAGCCGTGCGCGCCACGCTCGGCGACGCGCCGCGCCGCCGCGACCTGCTGATCGAGCACCTGCACCGGCTGCAGGACGGCTTCGGCCACCTGTCGGCCGCGCACCTCGCCGCGCTGGCGCAGGAGATGCGCATGGCGATGGCCGAGGTCTACGAGGTGGCGAGCTTCTACCATCACTTCGACCTCGTGCGCGAGGGCGAGGCCGCGCCGCCCGCGCTCACCGTGCGGGTGTGCGATTCGATCGGCTGCGAACTCGCCGGCGCGAAGGACCTGCTGGCAAGGCTGCCGAAGCTGCTCGGCAAGGACGTGCGCGTGATTGCCGCGCCCTGTGTCGGGCGCTGCGAGGCCGCGCCGGTGGCGGTGGTGCACCAGCACCCGGTTGAGAAGGCGACCCCGGAGGCGGTGCAGGCCGCGGTGAAGGCGAAGCGCACCACCTGCGCGATGCCGCAGGCGATCGACTTCGCCGCCTACCGCAAGGGCGGCGGCTACCGGCTGCTCGCCGACTGCCTGGCGGGGAAACACAGCCGCGAGGGCATCACGAAGACCATGGAGGACTCGGGCCTGCGCGGGTTGGGCGGCGCGGGCTTCCCGGCCGGGCGCAAGTGGCGCATCGTCGCCGCCGAGCCGGGCCCGCGTGTCATGGCGGTGAACATCGACGAGGGCGAGCCGGGCACCTTCAAGGACCGCTGGTACCTCGAGCGCGACCCGCACCGCTTCCTCGAGGGCATGCTGGTGGCGGCCTGGTGCGCCGGCGTGGGCGAGATCTGGATCTACCTGCGCGACGAGTACGCCGGCTGCCGCGCGCTGCTCGAGCGAGAGCTCGCGCGACTGGCGAAGAGCGCGCCCTGCGCCCTGCCGCCGATCCACCTGCGCCGCGGCGCCGGGGCCTACATCTGCGGGGAGGAATCCGCGATGATCGAGTCCATCGAGGGCAAGCGCGGCATGCCGCGGCTGCGCCCGCCCTACGTCGCGCAGGTCGGCCTGTGGGACCGCCCGACGCTTGAGCACAACATGGAAACCGTCTGGTGGGTGCGCGAGATCGTCGAGCGCGGCGCCGACTGGTTCGCCAAGCAGGGGCGAAACGGCAGGCAGGGCCTGCGTTCGTTCTCGGTCTCGGGCCGCGTGAAGCGCCCCGGCGTGCACCTCGCACCCGCCGGCATCACGGTGCGCGAACTGATCGACGAATACTGCGGCGGCATGCTCGAGGGGCACGCGTTCTACGGCTACCTGCCCGGCGGCGCCTCGGGCGGCATCCTGCCCGCCTCGAAGGGCGACCTGCCGCTCGATTTCGACACCCTGCAGCCGCACGGCTGCTTCATCGGCTCGGCGGCGGTGGTGATCCTCTCCGACCGGGACCGCGCAAGCGACGCGGCGCGCAACCTGATGAAGTTCTTCCGCGACGAATCCTGCGGCCAGTGCACGCCGTGCCGCGTCGGCACCGTCAAGGCGCTTGCGCTGATGCAGGAGAAGCGCTGGAACGCACCCTTGCTCACCGAGTTGTCGCAGGCCATGATGGACGCCTCGATCTGCGGGCTCGGGCAGGCGGCGCCGAACCCGGCGCTCACCGTGATGAAGTACTTCCCGAACGAGGTGGCCTGATGGATCGCGCAAGCAGGAAGCAGCAGGCGGCGATGCCGGTCGAGTTCAAGCTGAACGGCAGGACCGTGGTCGGGCGCCCCGACGAGCCGATCCTCGAGACCGCGCGCGCCAACGGCATCGACATCCCGCACCTGTGCTATTCGCCCGGCCTGCGCCCGGACGGCAACTGCCGCGCCTGCGTGGTCGAGATCAAGGGCGAGCGCGCGCTCGCGCCCTCGTGCTGCCGGTTTCCGAGCGCGGGCATGGACGTCACCACCGACAGCGCGCGCGCGCTCACCTCGCAGAAGATGGTGCTCGAACTGCTGCTCTCGGACATGGGCGAGAAGCGCCACACGCCGAAGAACGAGGTCGACGCCTGGGCGAAGAAGCTCGGCGTCGGTCTGCCGCGCTTCGCCGCGCGCGCCCAGCCGAAGCGCGACCTGTCGCACCCGGCGATCGCGGTGAACCTCGATGCCTGCATCCAGTGCACGCGCTGCGTGCGCGCCTGCCGTGAGGAACAGGCGAATGACGTCATCGGCTACGCCGGGCGCGGCGAGCATTCGCGCATCATGTTCGACTTCGACGACCCGATGGGCGCC
>DATCYZ010000146.1:0-8935 GCA_036526195.1 Burkholderiales bacterium | reverse complement strand
AGGAAAAGGGGTCAGACCCCGATTTAATCAGCGCCGCAGCCCCGGAAAAGGGGTCAGACCCCTTTTTCGCAAACGACGCCGCGTAATCCCGCAGGGCGGCGCCGGTGTGGGAGGTCGGGTGGTCCATGACCTGCGCCGGGGTTCCGGCGCAGACCAGCAGGCCGCCGGCGTCGCCGCCCTCGGGGCCGAGGTCGAGGATCCAGTCGGCGCTGCGGATGACATCGAGGTTGTGCTCGATGACGATGAGGGAATTCCCGCCGGCGAGCAGCTTGCGAAAGGCCCCGAGCAGCTTCGAAACGTCGTCGAAATGCAGGCCGGTGGTCGGTTCGTCGAACAGGAACAGCTTCGCGGCCTCGGCCGGCGACTTGCGCGCCGCGGCCTCGGCAAGATGGCCCGCGAGCTTCAGGCGTTGGGCCTCGCCGCCGGAGAGCGTCGGCACCGGCTGGCCGAGGCGCAGGTATTCGAGCCCCACTTCCGCCAACGGCGCGAGGCGCTGGATGACCGAGGGCACGTCGGCGAAGAAGTGCGCCGCCTCGCTGATCGTCATGTCGAGCACTTCGGCCACCGTCTTCTCGATCCGGCGGCTGTCGGCGCCGCGCCCGCCGACCGAAACCTCGAGCACCTCCGGCCGGTAGCGCTTGCCGTCGCAATCCGGGCAGCGCAGGTAGACATCCGAAAGGAATTGCATCTCGACATGCTCGAAGCCGTTGCCGCCGCACGCTGGGCAGCGGCCGTTGCCGGCGTTGAAGCTGAAGGTGCCCGGCCCGTAGCCGCGCTCGCGCGCGAGCGGCGCGCGCGCGAACAGCGCGCGGATCGCGTCCCAGGCGCCGACATAGCTCGCCGGGTTCGAGCGGGTGGTCTTGCCGATCGGCGACTGGTCGACGAACACCGCCTCGCTGATCAGCGCCGCGCCGCGCAGCTCGCGGTGCGCGCCGGCGGCCTCAGTAGGCTTGCCCTTGGCCTTGAACAGCGCCGGCACAAGCACGTCCTGCACCAGCGTCGACTTGCCGGAGCCGGACACGCCGGTGACGCAGACCAGCCGCTCGAGCGGAAATTCGACGTCGATGCCCTTCAGGTTGTGCTCGGCGGCGCCGTACAGGCGCAGCCGCGGCGTGGTCTCGGCAATCGGCCGGCTCGATGCGCCGAGGCGCGCCTGCCTGCGGCCGGCGAGGTAGTCCGCGGTCAGCGTGTTGCTCGCCTTCAGTTCCTCCGGCGTGCCCATGAACACCAGCTGCCCGCCGCGCTCGCCCGGCCCGGGCCCCATGTCGAGGATGCGGTCGGCCGCCAGCATGATCTGCGGGTCGTGCTCGACCACCACCAGCGAGTTGCCGGCGTCGCGCAGCCGCTGCATCACGCCGATGACCCGGCCCATGTCGCGCGGGTGCAGGCCGATCGAGGGCTCGTCCAGCACGAAGAGCGTGTTCACCAGCGAGGTGCCGAGCGCGGTGGTGAGGTTGATGCGCTGCACCTCGCCGCCGGAGAGCGTGCGCGACTGCCGGTCCAGCGTCAGGTAGCCGAGGCCGACGCGGCACAGGTAGCCGAGCCGCGCGCGGATCTCTCCGAGCAGCATGGTGGTGGCCTCGTCCGCGGCGTCGCCGGGCGCGTAGGATTGGAACCCTTCGAGCAGGGTGCTGATCGGCCGCAGCATCAGGTCGTGCATCGAGTCGCCGGGCATCGCGGCGCCCGCGGCCTGCGCGTCGCCCAGCCGCCAGAGCGCGGCATCGGGCTTGAGGCGCGTGCCGTTGCAGGTGGTGCAGGGGGTGTACGCGCGGTACTTCGAGAGCAGCACCCGGATGTGCATCTTGTAGGCCTTGGACTCCAGCCAGACGAAGAAGCGGCGCACCCCGTACCAGGTGCCGGGCCAGGACTTTTTCCAGCTCTTCCACTCGGGCTCGCCTTCCAGCACCCAGTGCCGGTGCGCTTCGCTCATCTCGCGCCACGGCGTGTCGATGGCGATGCCGCGCTTGCGCGCGTACTTCATCAGGTCTTCCTGGCACTCCTTGAAGCTCTGCGTCTGCCAGGGGCGCACCGCGCCGTCGCGCAGCGTCTTCGCGTCGTCGGGCACCACCAGTCCGAAATCGACGCCGATCACCCGGCCGAAGCCGCGGCAGGTGTCGCAGGCGCCGACCGGGGAATTGAACGAGAAGGCCGCGGGCGTGACCTCGGCATAGTGCAGGTCGCACTGGGCGCAGTGCAGGTCGGCGGAGTAGCGCCAGGCGCTGCCGTCCTCGAGGTAGACGTTGACGCGGCCCTGGCCGAAGCGCAGCGCCGCCTCGAGCGCGTCGCTGGCGCGCGCCGCCTCGGTGGCGCCGACGCGGAAGCGGTCCTGCACGACTTCGAGCAGCCCGTCGCTGCGCGCGTGCAGGCGGGTGTAGCCTTGGCGCTCGAGCAGCTGGGTGACCTCGGCCTCGGTGAAGTTCTTCGGCACCGGCCCCGGGAAGGTGACGGTCAGGCGCGGGTCGTCGAGCGCCGGCGCGCGCGCGCCGAGGTCGGCGAGGATCGTCGCCGGGGTGTCGCGCACCACCGGCCGCGCGCAGCCGCGGCAGTGCAGGCGCGCCGCGCGCGCGAACAGCAGTTTCAGGTGGTCGTTCAGCTCGGTCATCGTGCCGACCGTCGAGCGCGAGGTGCGCACCGGGTTGGTCTGGTCGATGGCGATCGCCGGCGGGATGCCCTCCACCGAGTCCACCTGCGGCTTGTCCATGCGGTCGAGGAACTGCCGCGCGTAAGGGCTGAAGGTCTCGACGTAGCGCCGCTGGCCTTCGGCGTAGAGGGTGTCGAAGACCAGGGACGACTTTCCCGAGCCCGAAACGCCGGTCACCACCAGCAGTTCGCCGGTGGGCAGCGCGAGGTCCAGGTTGCGCAGGTTGTTCTGGCGCGCGCCGCGGATGATGATGGCGGCGCCGGGGAGGGATTCCTGCTTCACAGGGGACGGTGCGGGAGGCGGGCGAAAGACGGGAATTCTAACGGCTCGGGGTGGCGCGACCGGATCCTGTCGACGCAACGCAGGGGCGAACACCGGGTGCGGCGGACATCATCTTGTCGGTATCGATGCCGGATCCGGGCGGACGACCTGCGCAGGTGGGCGCTGTTCCATGGCGCACGGGGAGGCGGGGTTGGAGGCCAGCGTAATGCATCCGGAACCTGACCTTATTAGTTTAATAGTTCACATTAAATAAAGTCCATAACACAATGATCGGTAATAAAAACATTAATAACATATTGCATGAATATGTTAAGGGAGAATGTGAAGTCCGCGTGCCAGGACGGCATCGCGCATTTCCTGCGGTCCGGCGCGCCGGGCGGTTAGACTCGATTCCCGGGAGGGGGCTGCGTTGGACATCTCGATCGTCGGCGGAGGAATCGGCGGGCTCACGCTTGCCCTGATGCTGCATGCGACCGGACGCCCGTGCCGCGTGTTCGAGACCGCGCCCGAGATCCGGCCGGTCGGTGTCGGCATCAACCTGCTGCCGCACGCCATGAAGGAACTCGCCGGCCTGGGCCTCCAGCCGGCGCTGGAGGCGCGCGCCGTCACCACATCGGCCGCCGCGTTCTACAACCGTTTCGGACAGTTGATCTACAGCGAGCCGCTGGGCCGGTTCGCCGGCTACCCCTGGCCGCAACTGTCGATTCATCGTGCCGACCTGCAGGCCGTGCTCGTCGAGGCCTTCGTCGAGCGTATCGGCGCCGATCGCCTGCACCTGGGGCATCGCGCCATGGGGTTCGAAGAGGACGCCCTCGGGGTCCGCCTGCACCTGCAGGCCGCGACCGGTGCGTCGCTTCCGGCGCACCCCGCCGACGCATTGATCGGGGCCGACGGCATCCATTCGGCCATCCGGCGCCAGCTTTTCCCGGACGAGGGCCCGCCGCGGTATTCCGGGGTCAACATGTGGCGCGGGGTCGTGAGCGGAGCGCGGATCCTGAACGGGTCGACGATGATTCGCGCCGGCTGGCTGGCGACCGGGAAGATGGTGATCTACCCGATCCGCAACGAACCCGACGGCAGCGGCCGGCAATTGATCAACTGGGTGGCGGAGATCGAGACGCCGACCTACAACCGGCAGGACTGGACCCGGGCCGGGCGGCTGGAGGACTTCGCGCACGCCTTTGCCGACTGGCACTTCGACTGGCTGGACGTGCCGGCGCTGCTCCGGGGGACGCGCGAGATCCTCGAGTATCCGATGGTGGACCGCGATCCGCTGCCGCGCTGGAGTTTCGGGCGCGTGACCCTGCTCGGCGATGCCGCGCACCCGATGGTGCCGCGCGGCTCCAACGGCGCGGGCCAGGCCATCCTGGACGCGCGCGCGCTCGCCGATGCGCTTGCCTCGACGCCGGGCGAGCCCGTGGCGGCGCTTGCGACCTACGAGGCCGTTCGCCGCGAGGCGACCTCGAGGGTGGTGCTGACCAACCGCAGCGCGCCGCCGGATGCGATCATCGGGGAGGTATACCGGCGCACCGGGGACAAGCCTTTTCGCCACATCGACGAGGTGATCAGTCGCGAGGAACTGGTCGCGCTGTCGGACGGATACAAGAAAGTCGCGGGCTACGACAAGCAGGCGCTCGCAGCAAACAACCGGGAGAGCTGACACCATGTCCTTTGCCACATTGCACAGCGTTGCTGCCAGGATCGCCGCCCTCAGCCTCGTATTCGCTGGCGCCTTGTCGACCGCCCATGCCGACGGCTCGCAGGGGAAACCCACCGGCGTGCTGGCGAAGCAGATCCGCATCATCGTGCCGTTCACGCCGGGCACCGGCATGGATTCCCTCGCGCGCCTGTTCGCGGAGCAGGTGCGGCAGCGCTGGGGCAGCACGGTGGTGGTGGACAACCGCCCGGGCGCCTCCGGCAATATCGGCAGCCTTGCGGTGGCGCAGGCGGCACCGGACGGCACCACCCTGATGATGACCGCCAACACCTTCGTCATCACGCCGCCGCTGTACCGCAACGTGCCCTATGACGTGGTGAAGGATTTTGCG
The DNA here is from genome assembly GCA_036526195.1 of Burkholderiales bacterium. Taxonomy (GTDB): domain Bacteria; phylum Pseudomonadota; class Gammaproteobacteria; order Burkholderiales; family SG8-39; genus DATCYZ01. The sequence goes on along the minus strand of DATCYZ010000146.1, from coordinate 3,964 downwards.
CCGGTCGGCCAGGTCGCCATCGGGCAGCTGGCGCTGGCGGTGCATCCGTCGCTGAACGTCGGCACGCTGCGCGAGTTCATCGCCGCGGCGAAGGCGGCGCCCGGCCGGATCGACTATGCCTCGCCCGGGGTCGGCACGCCCCAGCACCTGTCGATGGAATCGCTGAAGCTCGCCGCGGGCATTTCGCTCACGCATATTCCCTACCGCGGTTCGGCGGGCGCGGTGCAGGACCTGGTCGGCGGCACCGTCAAGGCGATGATCCTGCCGGTGCACACGGCGCGGCCGCTCGCGCTGGACAATCGCATCCGGCTGCTCGGCGTGGCCGGGGCGACGCGCGCGCCCGCCATGCCCCAGCTTGCGACGTTCCAGGAACAGGGGCTGGGCGGCTTTGCGGTCGACCTCTGGTACGGACTCTATGCGCCCGGCAGGACGCCGCCCGAGGCGATCGCGCAACTGAACGACGAACTGGTGGCGGTCCTCGCCGATCCCGGCGTGCGCGAAACGGTCAGCAAGCTCGGCATGACGGTGAAGTCGGGTCCGCCGTCCGAGCTCGCGCAGCTCACGCGGGACGACCTTGCTGCATGGACACGGGTGATCAATACCGCCGGCATCAAGGCGGAGTGAAGCTGGCGCGGCACTGGCCCCGGGGCGGCATCATGCACGGCGCGCGCGAAATCGGTCTATAGTCGGCGGGACGCGGTTGGACAGGGAAATGCCCATGCCGGCCCGATGGATGCTGATGTTCGCTGCACTGCTGATTGGCACCGCGCATGCCGCGCCGGCCACGGTTCTCGTCGTGCCCATCGAGGGCGCCATCGGCCCGGCCACCGCCGAGTTCGTGCACAAGAGCCTGGCGCGTGCCGCGCGCGAGAAGGCGCAACTCGTCGTGCTCACCATCGACACGCCGGGCGGGCTCGACACCTCGATGCGCGCCATCATCAAGGACATCCTCGCTTCGCCGGTGCCGGTGGCCGGCTTCGTCTCGCCGAATGGCGCGCGCGCGGCGAGCGCCGGCACCTTCATCCTGTACGCGGCGCACATCGCAGCGATGGCGCCGGCCACCAACCTCGGTGCCGCTTCGCCGGTGGCGATCGGCGCGCCGGCGACGCCCGGCGCGAAGCCGCCGGCGCAGACGGAGAAGGACGGCAAGACCGGCGAGTCGAAGCCGCCCGATCCCGCCGACACCATGATGCGCAAGGTGACGCACGACGCCGCGGCCTACATCCGCAGCCTGGCGCAGATGCGCGGGCGAAATGCCGACTGGGGCGAGCGCGCGGTGCGCGAAGCCGTCAGCCTGCCCGCGGCCGAGGCGCTGAAGCTGAAGGTGATCGACCTGGTGGCGAAGGATGTCGCCGACCTGCTCAAGCAGATCGACGGACGCACGCTCGAGGTGGCCGGCGGCTCGGTGACGCTGGCCACTGGCGCCGCGCCGCTCGATACCGTCGAACCCGACTGGCGCACGAAGATCCTCGCCGCGCTCACCAACCCGAGCGTCGCCTACGTGCTGGTGCTGCTCGGCATCTATGCGCTGCTTTTCGAGTTTTCCAATCCCGGCTTGCTGGTCCCCGGCGTGGTGGGGGCGATCTGCCTGCTGATTGCGATGTACGCCTTTCACCTGCTGCCGGTGAACTACGCCGGCGTGGCGCTGATCCTGCTCGGCATCGGTTTCATGGTGGCCGAAGCCTTCCTGCCTTCGTTCGGCGCGCTCGGCATCGGCGGCATGGCGGCCTTCGCCTTCGGCTCCATCATCCTGATCGACAGTGACGCCGCGCCCGGCTTCGAGATTCCCTACGCCCTGATCGGCGGCGTCACGGCGGCGAGCGCCGCCTTCATGTTCGGCGTGGTCGGCATGGCGGTGCGTGCGCGCAGGCGGCCGGTGGTGAGCGGCCGCGAGGACATGCAGGGCGCGCCGGGCGAGGTGCTGGAGGCATTCGAGGCGAGCGGTTGGGCGAGGGTGCGCGGTGAACGCTGGCAGGTGCGCAGCCCGGTGCCGCTTGCGGCCGGAGCGCGGGTGCGCGTGGTGCGCATGACTGGACTGATCCTCGATGTGGAGCCCGTTCCGGGCACCCCGGGAAAGGAGGAAACATGCTGACATTCTGGGGCGGGGCGCTTGCGCTCGTCATCATCCTTGTTGCCGCGTCGATCCGCATCCTGCGCGAGTACGAGCGCGGGGTGGTGTTCCTGCTGGGGCGCTTCCAGCGCGTCAAGGGGCCGGGCCTGATCATCGTCGTGCCGGGCATCCAGCAGATGGTGCGCGTCGACCTGCGTACGCTGGTGCTCGACGTGCCGAGCCAGGACGTGATCTCGCGCGACAACGTCTCGGTGAAGGTCAATGCGGTGGTCTACTTCCGCGTCGTCGACCCGCAGCTGGCGATCATCCAGGTGGCGAATTATCTGGACGCCACCAGCCAGCTGGCGCAGACCACGCTGCGCTCGGTGCTGGGCAAGCACGAACTGGACGAGATGCTCGCCGAGCGCGAGAAGCTCAACATCGACATCCAGACGGTGCTGGATGCGCAGACCGACGCCTGGGGCATCAAGGTGGCCAACGTCGAGATCAAGCACGTCGACCTGAACGAGTCCATGGTGCGCGCGATCGCCCAGCAGGCCGAGGCCGAGCGCGCGCGGCGCGCCAAGGTGATCCACGCGCAGGGCGAGCAGGAGGCGGCCGAGAAGCTGCTCGAGGCGGCGCACATGCTCTCGCAGCGCGCCGAGGCGATGCAGCTGCGCTACCTGCAGACGCTGACGCAGATTGCCGGCGACAAGTCCTCCACCATCGTCTTCCCGGTGCCGATGGACGTGATCGGGCCGATCCTCGAGGCGGCGGGGCGGGTGAAGAAGCCGGACTGAGCGCGGACCGCAGCCGGCCGCTATCATCGCGGCCATGACGCTGCACCTCGACGACGCGGCCGTGCGCCGCCTGCTCCGGCTGGACGCGCTGCTGCCGGCGATCCGCGGCGCCCTGAGCGACCTGTCGGCCGGGCGCGTGGTCCAGCCGCTGCGCACCGTCATGGACCTGCCCGCGTCGCAGGGCATGCTGTTCCTCAAGCCGGCGCTGACCGGCGACGCGCTGGTGACCAAGCTGATCACGCTGGTGCCCGGCAACCCGGCGCGCGGCCTGCCGACCCTGCTCGCCACCATCGTGCTGATGGATCCGTCGACCGGACAGACGCTCGCCGTGATGGACGGTACCTGGATCACGGAACTGCGCACCGCGGCGGTTTCGGCGGTGGGCGCGGACCTGCTGACGCCGCCGGGGCCGAAGGTGGTGGCGATGCTGGGCAGCGGGGCGCTGGCGCGCAGCCATGCGCTGGCGTTGCGCGCGGTGCGCCCGGTGCGCGAAGTGCGCGTCTGGAGCCGCGATCCGCAGAACGTGGCGCGCTGCGCGAGCGACGTGCAGGGCGTGGCCTGCGCGAGTGCGGAAGAGGCGGTGCGCGGCGCGGACATCGTCTGCACGGTCACCAATGCCTCGACCCCGGTGCTGCAGGGCGCGTGGCTCAAGCCGGGTGCCTTCGTCGCTGCGGTCGGCGCGCCGCGCCCGACCTGGCGCGAGCTCGACGACGCCGCCATGGCGAACATCGTCGTGGCCGACAGCCGCCACTCGGCGGAGCAGGAGGCGGGCGACGTGATGCTCTCGGGCGCCGCGGTGTACGCGGAGATCGGCGAACTGCTTGCCGGCACGCGGCCGCTGCCCGACAAAGGCGCAACCGTGGTCTTCAAGGCGCTCGGGCAGGCGGTCGAGGACGCGGTCTCGGCGCGCCTCGTCTACGACGCGGCCCGCGCCGGGCAGGCGCCCGTCCCGGACTGAGGCCGGCGGTGCGCGTCGATGTGGCCATCGTCGGCGCCGGGGTGATCGGCGCTTCGATCGCGTGGTGGCTGCGGCAACTCGATCCTGCGCGCAGCGTGGTGCTGATCGAGCGCGACCGCAGCTTTGCGCGCGCCTCCTCGGCCCTGTCGGCAAGCT
>DATCYZ010000145.1:0-2461 GCA_036526195.1 Burkholderiales bacterium | reverse complement strand
AGCCGCGCCACCACCTGCGACAGGCGCACGTCCACCGTGGCGCGGCCCGGCTGGCCACCGCCCAGCGTCGCCCAGAGCCGCAGGGCGCCGCGGCCCTGGCGTACGTCGACCGGATAGTCGATCCAGGTGCGCCAGCCCGCGAGGTCGGTGTCGCCCAGCTCGGCGAACACGCGCCCGTTCCAGGCCGCCGGCACGGTGACCGTGCGCCCGATCAGCTCGGCGCGCGCCACCAGCGAGGTGCCGAGCGCCGCGGGCGGGCGCGCCGAGAGGCCAATGGAATGCACCAGGCCCTCGTTGCGCATGCGGAACTCGAGCGCGCCGAGGGCGAGCGGCGGCGCCCCGCGCGCCTCGTCGACCCACTGGATTTCCGCGGCGCGCACCGCGATCTCGCGCTGGCCGAGGAGCCAGTCAGCAAAGCCGCCCTTGCCGCCCTCGCCGGCCTCGAGTTTCAGGCCCGCGACGTAGAGGTGGCCCTCGCGATCGCGCCGCACCGCGAGGTGCGGGCCGTCGATCACCAGCGCGTGCAGCCGCAGGTCGCCGTGCAGGATCGAGCGCCACGAAATCGTGTTCTCGACCGAGGGCAGGCGCAGCGCCTCGCGGCCCTCGCGGTCGAAGATGCGCACGTCGGTGAAGGCCAGGCGCGGGCGCAGGCCGCGCCAGTCGGCCTCGATTTCACCGACGCTCACCGGCAGGCCGATGCCGCGCGAGAACGCGCCGATGATCGCCTCGCGGTGCTGCTCGATGTTCGGCAGCACCCAGTAGCGCAGCGTCAGCACGCCGATCGCGACCACCACGAGCGTCGCCCAGGCCAGACCCTCCAGGAAGGCAAGCGCGCGGCGCGCGCGCGGCAGCGACAGCATCGCCTGCAGGGCGTGCAGCGCGCGTGCCGCGGGCGTGACGCGGCCGGGCGCGGCGCGCGCCGGCTCGGCGACTGGCTCAGCTTGCATCGGTTTGCATCGCGGCTCGCATTGCCCCACACTCGTTCGTGCGCTGACCCCATGCAAACGCACGATCCCCGCCATGAGACAACGCAGGGCGCAGCACGTTGCAGGCCGGGTGCGCCGGCCCTGCGCCGGACGGCAGAACACCCGGTTTCATTCTAAACCGTAAGCCTGCGCCGCCACTCCGGGAGCCCCCGCTTGAGCACCGTCCCACTGCCCGATCTGCTTGCGCTTTCGCGCTACGCCACCAGCCTGCTGCTCGCGCACCCGGAACTCGCGTCCGAGGCCCGGCCCGGCGCGGGGCCGGTGACGCCGGACGTCCTCGCGCAGGCGCTCGCCGGCGCCCAGGACGACGACGAGCCGGCGCTCAAGGCGCGCCTGCGCCGGCTGCGCCAGCGCGTGCTCCTGCGCATCATGGCGCGCGACCTCTCCGGCGAGGCCACGCTCGCCGAGGTCTGCGGCGCGATGACCGCGCTCGCCGAAACCACGCTGCAGGCGACGCAGGCCTGGGCGCAGGCCCGGCTGGCGGCGCGCCACGGCGTGCCGCGCACCCCCGCGGGCGCGGCGCAGGACCTGATCGTCGTCGGCATGGGCAAGCTCGGCGGCGGAGAGTTGAACGTCTCCTCGGACATCGACCTCGTCTTCGTCTACCCCGAGGAGGGCGAGACCGACGGCGCCACGCCGCTCTCGGCGCACGAATTCTTCGCGCGCCTCGGCCAGCGCATGATCGCGATCCTCGGCGAGGTGAACGCCGACGGCTTCGTGTTCCGCGTCGACATGCGGCTGCGGCCCTACGGCGAGAGCGGCCCGCTGGTGGCGAGCCTGGACGCGCTGGAGAACTACGTCGTCACGCAGGGCCGCGAGTGGGAGCGCTACGCCTGGATCAAGGCGCGCGCGCTCACCGGCGGCCAGCACGAGGCGCTCGAGGCGATCGTGCGCCCCTTCGTGTTCCGCAAGTACCTCGATTTCGCCACGCTCGCCTCGATGCGCCGCCTGCACAACGAGGTGCGGCGCGAGGTCACCCGGCGCGACCTCGCGGACCACGTCAAGCTCGGGCCCGGCGGCATCCGCGAGATCGAGTTCATCGCCCAGGCGCTGCAGCTGGTGCGCGCCGGGCGCGACCTGCAGCTGCGGGTGCGCCCGACGCTGGAGGTGCTCGCGCGCCTCGCCGAGCGCGGCCTGCTGCCTGCCGAGGCGGTGCCGGAACTCGAGGCCGCCTACGTCTTCCTGCGCAACGTCGAGCACCGGCTGCAGTACCTCGACGATCGCCAGACCCACACGCTGCCCGAGGAGGCGCGCGACCGCGCCGCGATCGCGCGGATGAGCGGCTTCGCCGACTGGGCCGCGTTCTCGGCCGCGCTCGAGGTGCACCGCAAGGCGGTCACGCGCCACTTCCAGGAGGCGTTCGCCGAGACGCCGGAATCGGGCGAGGCCGCGCTCTGGCAGGACGACCGCGAGGCGGTGACGGCGCTGCTCGAGCAGCAGGGCTTTCGCGACCCGGAAGGCTCGAGCGCGCGGCT
>DATCYZ010000144.1:0-14418 GCA_036526195.1 Burkholderiales bacterium | reverse complement strand
TGCGGCTGCTCCTGCGGCTGGAGAAGCTGAAGTTCATCGAGCTGCTGCCGAACAACCGCATTCGCCTGCTGGTGAGCCGCGCGTTCTCCTGGATCCCGAACGGGCCGATCCAGACGCTGTTCAAGACCGCGATGCAGACCGACTTCTTCCGCTCGGGCTTCCAGCGCGACGAGGAGTTCATGGTGCTCGCCAACGGCGCGCTGTCGAAGGCCTCGGTGACGCGCCTGCATGCGCGCCTGAAGCGCCTCGCGGTGGAGTTCGCCGAGCTGCGCCACGACGACGCCGGCGTGCCGGACGCCGAGCGCGTGCCGATTACGCTGCTCCTTGGCATGCGGCCCTGGGAACCGGAGCTCCTGAGGCGCTTTCGCCGCAACGCCGCCCGCCGCCCGGCCACGGCCTGAGGGGCCGGGGCCCGCGGCTCAGGCGGCGCGCCCCGCAACGCGCGACTCGTGGCGCGCCAGCAGGAAGGTGCTGGCGAAGATCACCAGCCCCCCGGCCACGGTCCAGCCAGAAGGCAGGGTGCTGAAGATCGCCCAGCTCAGAATCGCCGCCCAGATCAGCTCGAGGAACTTCACCGACTGCACCGCGGAGATGTCGGCGATGCGAAACGCCCGCGTCATGCAGTAGTGCCCCGCGGAGCCGACCACGCCGCAGAACGCGAGCAGGCCCCATTGCACGAGGCTGGGCGGCGACCACCAGAAGAGCGCCACCGGCAGTCCGAGGAAGGTCACCCACAGGTGCTGCCAGAGCACCACCACTTCCGGGCGGTCGTACCTCGTCAGCGCCTTGGCGGTCAGGAAGGACCCGGCGAACACCACGCCGGAACACAGCAGCAGCAGGTTGCCGGTCAGGGTGCCGCCGCTGGCCGCCCAGGGCTTGACCACCAGCATCACCCCGGCAAAGCCCACCAGCACCGCCGCCCAGCGCGCCCCGGTCATGCGCTCGTGCAGGAACATCGCCGCCCCGAGGCAGATGAAGATCGGGCCGGCAAAGCTCATGGCGGTGAGTTCCGCGAGCGACACCAGCGGCAGGGCGATGAACCAGATCGCCATGCCGCCGGTATGGAAGGCGCCGCGCACGAACTGCATGCGCGGCGCCTTCGGCCAGGAGGCGCGCAGGCCCAGCCGCAGGACCACCGGCAGCATCACCACCGCGCCCATGGCATAGCGCAGCGCGCCGACCAGCCAGGGATCGAGCTGGTGGGCGAGCACCTTCATGGTCGCGTTCAGCATCGTGAACAGCAGCCCGGTGGCGGCCATCCACAACATGGCGCGAATCGTCGGGCCGGGAAGTTGCATGGGGACCCGGCCGACTATACCGGGCCATGGGGCCCTGAATCAGGCAGGTTCGCTCACCGCATCCGGGCCATGGCCCGGGGCGTCGCCCGTCAGGCTTGCTGGGCGGCGTAGACCCGGGCGAGGAAGGCCTCGGCAAAGGAATCGGCCGAGGCCTCCAGCGGGCGCCCGGCGCTCGAGCGCGGCGGCGGCGCCGGTTGCGCGAGGGTCGGCGGCACCCAGCCGGCGAGCAGCGCCTCGTCGTAGGCGCGCTCGGCACGGGCCGCGGCGCTTTCGCGCCGCCTCATCCGGTTGAAGAGTTTCCCGATCATGGCCGTTGGTCCGTCTCGAGGGCGTTTCCTTACCCTCTATAACGGACGAACGGCGAAAAGGTTGAACGCCTTTCGAAAAATGTCCCCGATGTCGTGACGCGACGACGCAACGACGCCTGCCAACAGTCGCAGGTCAGTCGGCGAGCAGCTTCAGCCGCTGCACCTTGCCCGAGGGGCCCTTCGGCAGGGACTCGAAGAAGCGGAACAGCTTCGGCGTCTTGTAGCGCCCGAGGTGCTTCTCGCAGAACGCGCGCAGGTCGGCTTCCGAGGCCGTGCTGCCGGGCTTGAGCACCACCCCGGCAAGGATTTCCTGCCCGTAGTGGGCGTCCGGCACCCCGACCGCCGCCGCCTCCAGCACCGCCGGGTGCCGGTGCAGGGCGTCGTCGATCTCGCGCGGGGCGATGTTCTCGCCGCCCTTGATGATCAGCTCCTTGATCCGCCCGGTGACGAAGTAGGCGCCCTGCGCGTCGACACAGCCAAGGTCCCCGGTCTTCAGCCAGCCATCTTCGGTGAAGGCCTTCGCCGTCTCCTCCGGGTTGCGGTAGTAGCGCGGCATGACGTTGTCGCCGCGCACCTGAAGTTCGCCGACTTCGCCCACGGCGGCCGGCGTGCCGTCGGGCCGTGCCACGCGCGCGAGGTTGCCCACCGGCACGCCCACCGAGCCGATCTTGCGCGCCTTCGGCTCCAGCGGGTTCGAGAAGATCGGCGCCGCGGTCTCGGTCATGCCCATGGTCTCGATGATCGACAGGCCGAACTTCGCCTCGAAGGCCCGGTGCAGCTCCGGCGGCAGCGGCGCCGAAGCCGAGCGCCCGAAGCGCACCTTCGACAGGTCGAGCCCCGCGGTCTCCGTCGTCGCCACCAGGTAGGAAATGATCGTCGGCACCACGTTGAACCAGGTGCAGCGGTGGCGCGCGAGCAGGTCCCAGAACTGCGAGACCGAGAAGCGGTGCGGCGCCACCACGCTGCCGCCCTGCACCGCGGTGCCGAGCGTGGCGACGATCTGCCCGTTGATGTGATACAGCGGCAGCGACGACAGCACCCGGTCCAGCCCCGTGAGCCGGTGCGCCTGCTGCACGTACAGCGCCCCGGAGACGATGTTGCGGTGGGTCAGCAGGCAGCCCTTGGGCCGTCCGGTGGTGCCCGAGGTGTACATCAGCAGCGCCGGATCGCCTTCCGCCGGCGCCGGGATTTCGCCGCGCGGCAGCCGGTCCTCGAGGAACAGGCTCGGTGCATCGACGTCCATCACGGTGATGCGGGTCGACAGCCCCGCGGCCTCGATGCGCGCCGCGAGCGCCGGCGCATGCTCCGGGTCGGCAAACACCATCTGCACGCCGGAATGCGCGAGCACGTACTCGAGCTGCGCCGGTTGCGCGACCAGATTGAGCGGCACCGAGACGAAGCGACCGTACATGGCGCCGAGGAACACCACCGCGGTCTGCCAGCCGTTGACCGCGTAGAACCCCACCCGGTCGCCGGGTCGCAGGCCGCTGGAAAGCAGCCAGGCGCAAAGGTTGCGCGCCTCGCGCCGCAGCTGCCCGAAGGAAAACTCGCGCCCGGTTTCCGGGGCCACGAGCCAGGTGCGTCCGGGACGCTCGCGGGCGTGCCGGTCGAGGTAGTACCGGACGGTGCGCACTAGCGCGGGTACTTCCGCAGCCAGTCGCCGAAGAGCTCGTCCTGGCTCGGCACCCGCGGCGCGATCGTGCGGACGATGCGGGTGGTGTTCAGGTAATGACGGTAGTTCATGTTTTCCGAAATGGAATTGCGCCCCCAGGTGCCGCAGCCCATGGAAAGCGAGAACGGCAGCCCGTTGTCGAAGGCCCCGCCGTTGGCGATGGCGTGCGCCTGGTTGACGATCACCCGCGCCGCGGGCATCTCCAGCCCGAGGCGCATCACGTGGGCCTCGTCCGTGGTGTGGATCCCGACCGAGTGGCCTGCGCCCTGGAAGGCATACAGCCGGCGCACCGTGTCGAAGGCGGCGTCGAAATCCGGCACGCGGTACAGCGTCAGCACGAGGGAGAGCTTCTCCCCGGAGAACGGCGCCTTCGGCCCGATGCCCGCCTCCTCGACCATCAGGAAGCGCGCCTTGCCGAGCCGCGGGTTGCCGAGGCCCGCGATGCGCAGCAGGTCCGGCACCGGCCGCGCCATCATCTCCGGATTCAGCCTGCCGCCGGCGAACAGCGCCGCGAGCAGCTGCTCGCGTTCGGCTGCATCGAGCAGCACGCCGCCGACCGCCTCGAGCGCCGCGAGCATGCGCGCGTGGATCGCCTCGACGATCACCAGGCTGTTCTCGGAGGAGCAGCTGGTGGCGTTGTCGAAGCACTTCGACTGCATGATCTTGCGCGCCGCGTCCTCCGCGTCCGCGCCCGCGTCCACGATCACCGCGACGTTGCCGAGGCCCACGCCGACCGCCGGGGTCCCCGAACTGTACGCGGCGCGCACGTTCGCCTGCGAGCCGGTGGCGACGATCAGGTCGGCCTGCCGCATCAGCTCGTGGGTCGCGGCCTTGGTCACCGGCGTCGGCAGGCATTGCACCAGGTCGCGCGGCGCGCCGATGCGGTCCAGTTCCGCGTGCATGAACTCCAGCAGCAGCGCCGCGGTCGACCAGCCCTTGGGCGAGGGCGCGAGGATCACCGCGTTGCGGCCCTTCAGCGCATTGATGATCTTGTTCGCCGGCGTCGCCCCCGGGTTCGTCGAGGGGGTGATCGCCGCCACCACGCCGACCGGGCGGGCGATCTCCACCAGCCCGAGTTCGGGATGCTCGGCGATGACGCCCACGGACTTCGCGCCCTTCAGGTCGCGCAGCAGGCCCATGGTCTTGCGCTCGTTCTTGGCGATCTTGTCGGGCACGTTGCCAAGGCCGGTGTCGCGCACCGCGAGTTCGGCCAGCCGCCGGTTGTTCTCCGGCTGGCAGATCGCCCAGCCGCAGGCGGTCACGGCCTCGTCTGCCTGCGCCTGCGTCCATTTTTCGGCAAGCGCCTGCGCGCGGCGCGCGCGCTCGACGAGCGCGCCGACCACGGCCTTTGCGTCGCTCGGATCCGCACCCTGCAGCGCCTGCTTTCCGGGTTCTGCCCCCATGTCCTGCCCCCGATTCGTCGTTCCGCGATTCTACGCCGCGCGGCGCGTTTCCCTCAGCCGGCGTACCGCCGGATAGCCGAGCGCCACCAGTGCCAGCAGCATCACCGTGCCCGCCACCGGGCGGGTGAAGAACACTGTCCAGTCGTTGTCGAAGCTGATCATGGTGGTCATGAAGGTGTTCTCCGCAAGCGGCCCGAGGATCGACCCGAGCACCAGCGGCGCGATCGGGAAGCGGAAGCGCTCGAAGAGGAAACCGAGCACCCCGAAGGCGGTGATCACGTACAGGTCCGACAGCGTGTTGCGCGCGGCGAAGGCACCGATGAAGCAGAACATCACGACGAAGGCCGAGACGATCGCCTCGGGAAACGCCAGCACCCGCACCAGCAGCTTGATGGCGAAGAAGCCGATCAGGCACATGCCGATCACGCCGAGGAACATCGAGGCGAAAACCGCATAGACCACGGCCGATTGCTCCGGGTTGGCGAAGATCTGCGGGCCCGGCTGCACGCCGTGCAGCAGGAAGGCGCCGAGGATGATCGCGGTGGCACCGCTGCCCGGGATACCCATGGTGAGCAGGGGAATCATCGCCCCGCCCACCGAGGAGGTGGCCGCGGTCTGCGGCGCGACGATGCCCTCGGCGATGCCGGTGCCGAGTTCGCCCCGGCGACGCCCGTACTGGCCCTCGGTGCCGTAGGCGACGAACGAGGCGATCGTTGCCCCTGCGCCGGGCACCAGGCCGACGATCACCCCGACCAGCGAACCGCGCGCGAAGGTGCCCTTCAGCGCCGCGACCTGACGCAGCCCGGGCAGGCGGGTCTGGATGCGGCCCGCCGTGCCGATCGAGGTGGCGGCGTAGCCCTGGTGCAATCGGGTGAAGACCTCGCCGATGCCATAGGCGCCGACCATCACCAGCAGGTACTCCAGCCCGTCGGCCAGCATCGGCACGCCGAAGGCAAAGCGCTCCGCGCCGTAGGTGGCATCGACGCCCACCGTGGCGATCAGCAGGCCCAGGCACAGGCTGATCAGCGCATTCGTCACCGAGCCGCCGCCGAGGGACACCACGCTCGCCAGCCCGAAGAAGATGATGGCGAAGTACTCCGGCGTCGACAGCGTCAGCGCGATGCGCGCCACCGGCTCGGCAAAGGCCACCATGACGCCGGTAGCCACCAATCCGCCGACGAAGGCCGCGGCCAGTGTCCAGCCGAGCGCGCGCGCGGGCTCGCCGTTGCGCGCCATGGTGTAGCCGTCCCACAGCAGCGGCACGTCGATCGGCTCGCCTGGCACGCGGAACAGGATCGCCGTCAGCGCGCCGCCGTAGGTGCCGGTGACGTACATGGCCGTGAGCAGGATGATGGCCGGCGTGATGTCCATGGCGTAGGTGAAGGGCAGCGCCAGCACCACGCCCATGACCAGGGTCAGCCCGGGCAGCACCGCGACCAGCAGGCCGAGCACCAGCCCGATGAACAGCACCAGCAGGTTGGTCGGCGCGAGCACCAGGGCAAATCCCGCCGCGAGTTGCGCCAGCACGTCCATCGGCCTAGCGCACCGAGAGGAGCGTCATCAGCCCGAGCGAGACCGCGCGAAACGGCCCGACCCCGAGCGGCAGCGAGACGTAGACCACCTTCACGAAGGCGACGAAGAGCACGAGGCTGCCGGCGATGCCGATGCCGAGCGCCAGGCCGCGGCGCCGGTAGCCGCCGACCAGGGCGAAGCCGGTGAGGAAGGCGGTGGTGGCGAGGAAGAAGCCGAGCACGTCGACCAGCAGCACGTAGCCGAGGGTGACCGCCATGCCGGCGGCGAGCCGGGCGCCGCTCGGCGGGACCACGGGCGCGCCGGGGGCCGCCTGCGCATCGGCCGCTTCGGCCTTCTCCATCAGGCTTTGCAGGATGCCATCCACCGCGGCCGCGCCGCGGCCAAACAGCCGCTTGCCGATCTCCCACAGGCAGAGCAGCCCCATGAAGAGCAGGATCGCCTTCGGCCAGGCATCGGGCCCGATGCGCGAACCGGCGCCGAGATACTCGATGCGGTCGGCCAGCACCCAGAACCCGGCCGCAAACGCGAGCAGCACCGCATAGGGCGCCGCGCCCGCCGCGCGGGCGACGACGCTCACTTCTTCTTCAGCGAATCGGCGAACTTCTGCATGGCCGCGAGTTCCCCGTCGAGGAACTTCTTCGCCTGCGCCGCCGGGATGAAGCTGTCGCGAAGCGCCAGGCTTTCCTTCAGGAAGCCGTAGAACTCCGGGTCGTTGGCCGCCTTGGCAACCGCGTCGGCTAGCACCTTGACGCGCGCCGGGTCGGTCCCGGCACGCACCACCACCGAGCGGAACTGCGGCAGGTACACCTCCAGCTTCGCTTCCTTCGACACCATGATGTCGGCGAATTCTGGCAGCAGGCGTTCCTTGTTGAAGATCAGGATCGGGCGCATCTGCTTCGAATCGAGGAAGGAGCGCACGTCCCCCGGCTGCTCGTAGAGCAGGTCCGCGTGCCCGCCGAGGATCGCGGTGTAGCGTTCGCCCGGCTTCGCATACGGCACGCCGGTGAAGCGGATGCCCTTGCCTTCCATGTACTTGAGGGCCATGTCATCGACGCTGCCGAAGCCGAGGATCGCGACCTTCAGCTTGCCCGGCTCCGCCTTCGCCGCCTTGACGACGTCGGCCCAGGTCTTGAACGGGCTGTCGTTCTTCACGAACAGCGCCGAGGGCTGCCGGATCATGATGCCGAGCGGGATGAAATCGTCCGCACTGAAGCGCGGCTTGGCCGTGGCGAGCAGCGCATGCGTGTCGGCGATGTAGACCGAGATCGCGTAGCCGTCGGCCGGCGCGGAGAGCATCTTCGTCATCCCGGTGCTGCCGGTGGCGCCCGGCACGTTCACCACCGGCATCGACACCTTGAGTTCGGGCTCGAGCATGCGCGCCATCTTGCGCGCCAGCTGGTCGGCGCCGCCGCCCGGGCCCCAGGGCACGATGAACTCGACCGGACGTGCCGGGAATTTCTCCTGTGCCACCGCCGGCACGACCGCAAACAGGCACAGCAGCATCGCTGCATGACGCATCAACATGGCTCCCTCCTTCTCGTTGTACGACGCCCGAGCGCGCGCGCCGCGCCGTGGGCGAAACAGCCTCGCCCGGTGTCCCGGGCACCGCTTGCATTGTTCCAGCAAACGGCGCGGCACCGACGGATGAAAGTCTTGCATGAGGAGTCATTGCAGGCAACAATATTCTCCGAACTGATAACCCGCAGTCTCGTTTTTCGATAATTTCACGTTCTCTCTTGAGAAAGATCGACGACACGCCTGCCACCTTGCGCGCCTTCGGCCTGCTCGAAGCGGTGGCGGCCGCCGAGCGTCCGGTGACGCTGGCCGAGGCGATGGCGACCGTCGGCCTGCCCAAGCCGACGGTGTACCGCCTCTTCGCGCAACTCGAAAAGGCCGGCCTGCTCGCGCGCGAACCCGGCACGCGCCGCTACACGGTGGGCGGACGCCTCGCGCGGCTCGGGCGCAACGTGATGCTGCACTCCACGGTGCGCGCGGCCTGCCACGCCGTGCTGCAGCGGCTGGTCGAAGGTGTCGGCGAAACCTGCAACCTCACCATGCTGGAAGGCGCCGAGGTGGTGTACCTCGATCGCGTCGAATCGTCCTGGCCGCTGCGCATCAGCCTGTCGCCGGGCTCGCACGTGCCGCTGCATTGCTCGGCCAGCGGCAAGCTGCTGCTTGCGCTGATGCCGAAGGCCAAGCGCGAGCGCGTGATCTCCAGCCTCGCCTTCACCGGCCACACGCCCTCCACCATCACCGACCCGGCCGCCTTCGAGGCGGCGCTCGCGCAGGTGCGCGCGCAGCGCTACGCGACCGACGACGAGGAATACCTTGCGGGCCTGGTCTGCGTCGCGGTGCCGGTGGTGGACGCGAAGGGCCGCCCGAGCGCGGCGGTCGCGGTGCAGGCGCCGGCGGCGCGCATGCCGCTCGCCACCGCGCTCACGCACCTGCGGGGGGTGCGCAGCGCCGCGGAAGCGATCGCGCCGATGTTTTCCGACTGAACCGAACCCTGAACGAGGTCCTCCGATGAGCGAAGCAGGCGAGAAGATCGACATCCACCGCGGCCTGAAGGGCGTGTACTTCGACCGCTCGAAGGTCTGCGACATCGACGGCCGCGCGGGCGAACTGCGCTATCGCGGCTACTCGATCCACGACCTCGCCGCGCACTCCACCTACGAGGAGACCGCGTACCTGCTCATGAAGGGCGAGTTGCCGCGCGCCGCGGAACTCGCCGCCTTCGAGGCCGAACTGAAGGCGGCGCGCACCCTTCCCGATGCGGTGCTCGAGGTGATCCGCGCGATCAAGACAGCGCACCCGATGGACGTGCTGCGAACCGCGGTCTCGGCGCTCGCCGCGAGCGATCCCGACGTCGCGGACAATTCCCCCGAAGCGACCCTGCGCAAGGGCATCCGCCTGACCTCGCAGGTGCCGATGATCGTCGCGGCGCACGAGCACATCCGCAACGGCCGCGCGCCGGTGGCGCCGGATGCGGCGCTCGGCCACGCCACGAACTTCCTCTGGATGCTGCAGGGCAAGAAGCCGAGCGCGGACACCGCGAAGCTGATGGACACCGACATGATCCTGCACGCCGAGCACGGCGCGAACGCCTCGACCTTCACCGCGCGCGTGGTGGCCGGAACGGAAGCCAACCTGCACGCCGCGGTCACCGCGGCGATCGCCGCGCTCTCCGGCCCGGCGCACGGCGGCGCGGCCGAGAACGTGATGAACATGGCGCAGGAGATCGGCGACCCGGCGAAGGCCGCGGACTACGTCAAGGCGAAGCGCGCGAACCGGGAGGCGGTGATGGGCTTCGGCCACCGCGTCTACCGCGCCGAGGACCCGCGCGCGCGCCACATGCGCGCCGGCGTCGAGAAGCTGTCGCGCGAGATGGGCCAGCCGCACTGGTACCGGATCCTGGAAGCGCTGGTCGAGGCGATGAAACCCTACTCGCGCCACGGGGTGAACGTGAACGTGGATTTCTATGCCGGGGTGGTCTACTACCTGAACGGCATCCCCTCGGACCTCTTCGTGCCGATCTTCGCCATCGGCCGGGTGCCGGGCTGGGCGGTGTCGGTGCTCGAGCAGTTCGAAACCAACATCCTGATCCGGCCGCTGACGCTCTACAACGGCGCGGCGCCGCGCGCGTACGCGCCGATCGGCGCGCGCTGAGTCAGCGCGTGCGGCGCTGGCGCCTGCGCGCCGGCGCCGCGGACGGCGCATCCGGGCCGAAGGCGAGCGAGGTCGGGGAAACCTCCCGGCCGCTTTCCGGGATCGCGCGCAACATGGCCTGCAAGCCGAGGTCGAGCCGGTCGAGGTCCTTCTCGCCGAGCGCGGCCACCGTGGTGGCCAGCACCCCGCCCGCGGCCCCGCCGCTCGCGGCTGCCTGGCGCGCCCCGCGCGCCGTGGCGTGCAGGCGCACCACGCGCCGGTCCCGGCGTTCGCGCACCCGCTCGACGAGGCCCTCGGCCTCGAGCACGCGCAGCACGTTGCTCGCGGTCGCCGGGCGTACGCCGAGCGCGCCGGCCAGGGCCGCGGAGGTGATGCCGGGTTGACGGTTGACCTCCGACAACGCGCGCAGCGCGGCGGCCGGGACGCCGCTGCGGCGCTCGATCGTCCGGTAGTGCCGGTGGGAAGCGCTGTACAGTACGCGCAGGGCGGTCAGCACCCGGGCCTCGAGCAGGTCGCGCGCGCCTTCCCGGGGCGCGACGGCTGCTGAAATCGGGGAGTCTGGCAAATCCATGTTGATTCCGTGCGGGTTCGCGTGCGTCCCGGGGGGAACTTCCCCAAAGTACTTTTGTATGCTAAACTATGTATCTGTAATACGCTGATTGTTAAGTTATTTATTAGCACCTACTTAATAGCACAAAGGAGCTCAAATTGCGAACTGTGAAGACTTCCGGGACGCGCTCCACGCGCGCAGAGAAGCAGCCGGGCGGCTGGTTCGATTGCCTTCCGGCAGCCACCCCCCCGACCTTCGACACCACCGTCGAGGACATCCTTTTCTTCGAGTCAGGCGCCACCACACCGCGCGCCTGGAACGAGCAGACGCTGATCGACCAGGCCCGCCGGCTGCGGCGCGACCGGTCGCTGCGCATCACGCTCGTGGGCTATGCAAATTCCCGTGGCTCGTCCTCCCGCGCACGACGCGTGGCGCAGGAACGGGTCGAAAACGTACGCGAAGCGCTGGTGTCCCGCGGCGCGCGCGTGTTCCAGATCAACATTGAAGTCGCCGGCGCCTCGAACCCGCAGGGCAGCATCCATACCCCGCGCGGGCGCGCCGTGAACCGCCGCGTGCAACTCCTCTGGAGCCGGGCGGGCGACACCCGCGTCGCCGCGGCGGCCTGAAGGCCGCGCACAAAACAGAGATGTCAGGAGGCGACCCGTCCCGCGCACAGCGGGCGGTCCCTGGAGCCCGCGCAAGCGGGCTTTTTTCTGTCCGCGTGAACCGACGGCGTGCGCGTGTCTGCGTGGCTCAACCGGCCTGCGCGCGCAACTCGGCCACCGCCTCGGGATTCACCAGCGCCGACAGGTCGCCCGCGTCCTCGCCGAGCACCGCGGCACGGATCACGCGCCGCATGATCTTCAGGTTGCGCGTCTTCGGCAGGTCCGAGACGAACCTCACGTCCTTCGGCCGGAACGCCACGCCAAGGCCCTGCACCACGGCCTGCGAGAGTTCGGCGCGCAGCGCAGCGCTCTCCGCCACGCCGGGGCGCAGCGAGCACACCAGCACCAGCGCCGAGCCCTTGATCGGGTCCGGCACGCCGATCGCCGCGGCCTCGGCCAGCGAGCCGGTGGCCATCAGCAGCGCCTCGATCTCGGCCGGGCCGGTGCGCTTGCCGGCGATCTTCAGCGTGTCGTCCGATCTGCCGTGGATGGTCCAGTAGCCTTCGGCATCGCGACTGGCAAAGTCGCCGTGGTGCCAGACATCGGGCCAGGTGCTCCAGTAGTTCTCGATGTAGCGCGTGGCGTCGTTCCACAGGCCGCAGGTGAGCCCGAAGACGGCGCGTCGCATCACCAGTTCGCCCACGGTGCCGGGCGGCACCGGCCGGCCCGCCTCGTCGAAGATGTCCGCACCGACGCCGGGCACCGGCGTATTGAAGCTGCAGGGCTTCAGCGGCCGCAGCACGGTGCAGGTGAGGATGCCCATCATCTCGGTGCCACCGGAAAAATTCAGGAGCGGCACGCGGCCGGCGCCGACCTTGCCGAACAGCCAGTTCCAGGCATCCGGCGTCCACGGCTCGCCGCTCGAGACCATCACGCGCAGCGCCGAGAGGTCCTGCGTGCGCCAGGGCTCGCTGCCCTGCGCGACGAAGGTGCGCGCGGTGGTCGGCGCAATGCCGAGGTAGGTGACGCGGTGCTCGGCGGCCACGCGCCACATGCGATCGGGGTCCGGGGCGTTCGGCGCGCCTTCCACCAGCACCAGCGTCGCCCCGACCAGGGGCGTGGTGAAGACGATCAGCGGCCCCACCACCCAGCCCATGTCGGACATCCACAGCAGGCGGTCGTCCGCCTTCAGGTCCATGCACAGGTGCAGGTCCATCGCGATCTTCACCGGGAAGCCGGTGTGGCCGTGGACCACGCCCTTGGGCTTGCCGGTGGTGCCCGAGGTGAACACCAGCAGGAACGGCGCGTCGGCGTCCATCGCCTCGGTGGGCGCCCTGTCCGGCTGCCCCTCGCACAGCGCCTGCCACCAGTGGTCGCGCCCCGGCGTCATGGCCACGGCATTGCCGGCGCGGCGCACCACGATCACTTCCTGCACGCTCGGCGAAAGCGCCGCGGCGGCATCGGCGATCGCCTTGGCGTCGACCAGCTTGCCGCGACGCAGGGTGCCGTCGACCGTGACGAGGAAGCGCGCCCCCGAGAGCGTCAATCGCGACGCCATCGCCTCGGCGCCGAAGCCGGAAAACAGCGGCATCACGATGCCGCCGACCTTGGCCCCGGCCAGCATGGCGATCATCGCCTCGGGCACGTTCGGCAGGTAGATCGCGATCACGTCGCCGCGCGCGATCCCGCGCGCGCGCAGCGCCCCCGCGAAGCGGCAGACCTCGCGGTCCAGTTCGCGGTAGCTGTACGCGCGCTGCGTGCCGTCCTCGCTTTCCCAGACCAGTGCGGTCTTGTCCCAGGTGGGCGTGTCGCGCCAGCGATCGAGCGCGTTCAGCACCACGTTGGTGGTGCCGCCCACCGCCCAGCGCGTCCACGGCACGCCCTTCGAGGCGTCCATCGCCCGTTCGTAGGGGCGGTAGAAGCGCCAGTCGAGGTGCTTCAGCACCGCTTCGAAGAACCAGGCGGGATCCGCGTCGGCGCGCTCGAGCAGCGTCTCGTAGGACGCGAGTCCGTTCGCGCGCAGGAAACCGGTGAGCACGGCCTGCTCGACCTGCGCCGCATCCGGGCGCCAGGCGATCTCCTGCACGCTCGTCAAGGCCGCCGCCACGGGGCTACTTCTTCTGCGGCGATTCCGCGGCCGGCTTCGGCGGCGCGAAATCCACCTCGTTGCGCATCACCGTGAAGAAACCGGCGCCCGGCGGCCGGTGCAGGATGACGTTCTCCAGGTGCTGGGGAATCCGCTCGAAGGCATTGTGGTACTCGAGCGCGGCATAGGTGCCGGGCGCCGGCGCCTGCGGCGGGTCGTTGAACCAGGTGATGCGCACCAGGCGTCGCTCGCGCACCGGCCCGGCCATCGCGTTAAACCGGATCAGTCGCGCGTTCCAGTCCGCGAACGCGACCTTCTCGCGAAACGCCGGGCTGAAGAAATCCCAGGCTTCCTTGCCCTGGCCGGCGTCCTTGAGCGCGAGCCAGCGCTCACCGAGGGCCTGCACCGTCTGCTTGTCCGCCTCGCTCGGCGCCCACTCGTCGGCCGGCACCTGCTTGGGCGCCGCGGTCGGCGCCTGCGCCTGCGCGAGTTGCACCCCGAATGCGAACAACGCGCACAGGAGAAAACGTCCCGAACTCGTCACCGTCATGCCGCACTGCCTCCCGGTATCTTTCGCATAGCGGGGAATTAGACACCAGTGCCGCGGATCGCGCGAATTGCCATCCGCGCGCCGCCCCGCCAGAATCGGGCCGATGCAAACGCATCTTCCGTCCTGAATGGCCCCCTTCGGGGCGGTCGCCGCCTTCCTGCTCGCCGGTTTCGCGGCACTCGAGCCGCGCAGCATGCCGTGGATCTACGTCACCGTGGCGCTCGCCTTCGAGCTGTGGCTGTTCCTGCGCATCGCCGCCTGCGGCCGCGCCCCGGTGCCCCCGGGCGAGGCGCCCTACCTGTTCACGCCCGAAGAAGCCGACCTCGTCGGGCGCTACCGCTTCTACTTCACCTACACCGGCCTCGCTGCGGCCGCAGCCTCGATCCTCTCGGCGCTCGGCCTCGCCTCGCTGGTGCTCTCGCCCTGGCTGCTGGTGCGCGAGGCGTACATCGCCGCCTCGGTGATCGGCATGAACCTGTTCTTCATCGCGCGCCTGACCCGCACCGTGGCGCCACTCATCTCCCTTCGCCAGCGCGCCGCGCGCGGCAACCGCGAGGCGCTCGCGCTGCTCGAGGTGCATGAGCCTGCGTGGAAGAAGATCCATGCGGTGAATCGGGTGGAGGCGCCGGGGAAGGATCAGGGCTGAGGGCTGCGGAACCCGGACCGAAACGCTCTTCTCCAGGTCGCTGCTTCCCGGTCTTGCTTTTATCAAGTCGCCGCTTCTTCGTTCACGGCTTCATCGTGAAC
>DATCYZ010000143.1:0-10324 GCA_036526195.1 Burkholderiales bacterium | reverse complement strand
CCGCGGCCAGCGCGCCGACTTCGACCTCTGGGCCGAACAGGGCAACCGCGGCTGGGGCTACGAGGACGTGCTGCCCTACTTCAGGAAGAGCGAGCGCCGCATCGGCGGCGGCGACGCGGGCTACCACGGCACCGACGGCCCATTCGAGGTGACCGACATCGACGAGACCGATCCGCTTTCGGACGCGTTCATCCGCGGCGCGGTCTCGCTCGGCGTGCCGCAGAACCCCGACTACAACGGCCGCGTGCAGGAGGGCATCTCGTACGCGCAGCGCAGCGTGCATCGCGGCCGCCGGGTGAGCCCGGCGCGTGCCTTCCTCTACCCGGCGATGAAGCGCGGCAACACGCGCGTGGTCACCGAGGCCCACGTCGAGCGCATCCTGGTGGAGGACGGCCGGGCCACGGGCGTGCAGTACCGGGTCGGCGGACGCGAGGGCGTGGTGCGCACGATCCGCGCCGCGCGCGAGGTGATCCTCTGCGCCGGCGCCATCGCCTCGCCGCAACTGCTGCAGGTCTCGGGCATCGGCGACCCGGCGCACTTGCAGTCCCTCGGCATCCCGGTGGTGCAGGCGCTGCCCGGGGTGGGTCGGAACTTCCGCGACCACTATGCGGTGCGCTCCGTGGTGCGCATCCGCGGCGCGAAGACCATCAACGATCGGGCGCGCGGCCTGCCGCTCGTGTGGGAGGTGCTGCGCTATGCCGCGACGCGCCGCGGCGCCCTGGCGCTGACGCCGACCCTGGTCTACTGCTTCTGGAAGTCCGACCCGTCGCTGGATCGCGGCGACATCCAGCTCACCTTCACGCCGGCCAGCTATCCGCTGGGCGTGCAGTCCGGGCTGGATGCGTTTCCGGGGGCGACCGTGGCCTGCTGGCAGCAGCGGCCCCTGAGCGCCGGCCATGTGCGCGCCGTGTCCGCCGATGCGTTCGTGCCGCCGGAGGTGCAGGGGAATTATCTGGCCGAGGCCGAGGACCGGCGGGTGTTGGTTGCGGCGATGCGCTTCAGCCGTTCGGTTTTAGGCAGTGCGCCGTTCAAGCCCTTCGTTGCCGAGGAACTCTGGCCCGGCGTTGCGCGGCAGAGCGACGAGGAACTGCTGGACCACGCCCGCCGCACCGGCAACACCGCCTATCACCCCATGGGGACTTGCCGCATGGGGCCGGCTGGTGTGGCGGATTCGGTGGTGGATGATGCCTTGCGCGTGCATGGCGTGCGCGGGCTGCGCGTGGCCGATGCGTCGATCATGCCGATGATTCCGTCGGCGAATCTGAATGCGAGTGTGCTGATGATTGGGGAGAAGGCGGGGGAGATGGTGGGGGTGGGGGTGGGGGTGTAGATTAAAGCGGAAGGCAAACACATTGATGGGCTCGCCTTTCTTGACGAGTCTAAAGCCTGCTCCCTAATCGCGTTTCGTATGATTGCCGTCTTGCCTCCATTCTTACGACATTGTTGCATCGCATTTCCTTTCTGGTTTCCGAATAGAAAGGGACTGAATCCTATAGCTGGAGCGTAAGATCACGTCATTTTTAGGCCCAATGCGGAGAAGCCATCCATGAAGATCTCATCGACCGACAGAACGATGCATCAAGTTCTAGGACACGGCTTCTTCACTGTGCCACGGTTCCAGCGACCGTACTCATGGGATCGCACCAACGTCGATGATTTTTGGACCGATGTGGTTAATGCCGAACAACAGGAGTACTTCATTGGTTCAATTGACACACTACTCGCTCCCGAGCAATCTAAATTCGAGATCGCCGCCCCTCAACAATAAACCCCCGCCGCCCTCCTCGCCTGCGCCAACCGCCCCGCCTGCATCGGCGCCCTAGCCTTCCTAACCGCCTCCACCACCGCAGCATCCGCCGTATCCGGATGCCCACAAGCAAACGGCGGCGCAGGGTTGTACTCGATCAGCAACTGGATCGACTTCGCAACCTGCACCCCCACGGTCTCCGCCGCCACCGTCAACGCGAAGTCCAGCCCCGCCGTCACCCCGCCCCCGGTGATCCGGTTCCGGTCCACCACCACCCGATCAGGAACGGCAGTTGCACCAAACACCGGCAGCAACTCCAGCGACAGCCAGTGCGTGGTCGCGCGATACCCCTTCAGCAACCCGGCAGCCCCCAAAACCAACGCCCCGGTGCACACCGAAGTGACGTACTTCGCCTGGGCCGCCTGCGAACGCAAAAACTCCAGCACCTCGCGGTCCTCCATCAAGGGACCGACCCCAGGCCCGCCGGGAACGAAGATCAGGTCATACAGGGGCGCGTCCGCGAGCGCGGTATCGGGCAAAAACCGAAGCCCGCCCCGCGCCACCACCGGCTCAAGACTCTTCGCAAGGACGTTGACCGTACACCCGGGCAGTTGCGCGAACACCTCCCAGGGCGAGGTGAAATCGAGCTGGGTCATGTCGGTAAAGATCAGCATGCCGATCTTCATGGGGCGCTCCAATAGGAGGAAGGACGACCGCCACACTACCAGCCCGGCGCCGAAAACAACCTTTCAGTGACGTATATGTCACCAAAAGGCCGAAACCGGCGCTCAGCCCGACCGCGACAACCTGAAATTCATCTCCGCGCGCCGCGCATCCGGATCCGGCACCGCCCGCACCGCCTCGAGCATGCGCACATACCCCGCCTCCAGCCCGTGCTCCTTGGCGCCATTCACCACGAAGGCCTTGTACCAGTCGTACGGCGCGCGCCGCGGATCGGTGTCCAGCGCGAGGTACACCCAGGCCTGCATCGAACCGCCCGCCATCTCGATCGACACCTCGGTCTTGCGATAGCCCACGCCCAGGGTCTCGGCGGCATCCAGCGCCGGCTTCTCCGCCAGCGCCAGCTCGTACACCACCCCCAGCACCTGCGAGGCAGAATCCCCCACCGGCACCACGTCGCACTTCGCCGAGCCGTCCGACCCGGCCATGTGCCAGCGCAGCACGTGCGAACGCAAGCCCCCCACCCCCAGCGGCCGCGCCGAGGGCGTGCGCGCCTGCAGCCGGCGGCTGAGCAGGTTCGAGCCGTAGGCGAAATACAGCACCCGGCTCATGACGCAGCCTCGGGCATCGCAACCTCTTCCATCGCCTTGATCAGCACCAGATTGCTCGGCGCCGACCCCAGCCCGAAGCGCCGCAGCTTGGCCTCGATGTTCTCCTGCGCGTGCAGCAGGTAGAGGTTGATGTGCCGCGCCGCCAGCAGCTCGGCGATCGAGCGCAGGTTCACCATGCCGGTGGTGTCGATCACCGACACGTCGGCGAGGTCCAGCACCACCGAGTGCACGCCGCGGTCCACCGTCAGGATCACCTTCAGCGCCTTGTGCGCCGCCCCGAAGAACAGCGGCCCGTTGACGTCGTAGACCACCACCCCGGCGCGCCGCTCGTCGTGCGCGTGCGAGGGATGCGGCGCCATCACCGCGGTGCCGGTCAGCTCGCTCATGCGGCGGATGAACATCACCGCGGCCAGCACCAGCCCGGCGGTCACCGCCACCTGCATGTCGATCAGCACCGTCAGCCCGTAGCAGGTCGCGAACACCGCGACGTCCGACCCCGGCGCGTTCTTCACCAGGTGCACCACGTGCTTGGGCTCGCTCATGTTCCAGGCCACCGCCACCAGCACCGCGGCCATCGCCGACATCGGAATCTGCGACAGGGCCTGCGCCATCAGCAGCACCGCCACCAGCACGAACACCGAATGCACCATCGCCGCCAGCGGCGTGGTGGCGCCGGTGCGCACGTTCAAAGCGGTGCGCGCGATCGCGGCGGTCACCGGGATGCCGCCGAAGAACGGCACCACCACGTTGCCGATGCCCTGGCCGACCAGCTCGCTGTCCGGGTTGTGCTGCGCGCCGGTCATGCCGTCGGCCACCACCGCGCAGAGCAGCGATTCAAGGGCCCCGAGGATGGCGATGGCGAAGGCGGCGCGGAACATCGCCTGCGCGAACTCGTAGGAGAACTCGACCGGGGCGCCGTCCGGCCCGGGCAGTTGCCAGGGCAGGATGAACGAGGGCAGGAACGGCGGGATGCCGGCGCCGGTCGCCGCGCCGTCCGAATAGTTGAAGCGCGAGGCGATGGTGTCGAGGTCGGGCAGGAACTCAACGGCATTGAAGATCAGCGCCAGCACCGTGCCCCAGACCAGCGCCACCAGGTAGCCCGGGATCCGGCTCGGCACCCGCTTCCACCAGAAGATCAGCGCCAGCGTCGACAGGCCCACCAGCGCCTCCTGCCAGGCGAGCGTCGGCAGGGCCGCGCCATAGGCCCAGGCCTTTTCCATGAAGTGGATGCCGCCGGGCTCGGGCTTCAGGCCGAACAGGTCCTTCACCTGCAGGAAGGCGATCACTGTGCCGATGCCGGCGGTGAAGCCGATCACCACCGGGTAGGGAATCGCCTGGATGAAGCGCCCCACCCGGAAGAACCCCAGCGCGATCAGGATGAACCCCGAGAGGATGCCGGCGATCAGGAGGCCGCTCAGGCCATACTGCTGCACGATGGGCAGCAGGATCACCACGAAGGCGGCGGTCGGCCCCGATATGTTGAAGCGCGAGCCGCCGGCCAGCGCGATGACGAAGCCGCCTATGATGGCGGTGTACAGGCCGTGCTGCGGCGGCACGCCGCTGGCGATCGCCAGGCCCATCGACAGGGGCAGCGCCACCACGCCGACCGTCAGGCCGGCGATCACGTTCCTGCCGAACGAACCGAAGAACGACCCGTCGCGCAGCGAACTGACCAGTGCGGCGCCGATCCTCATGCGACGGTCAGCACGAGGATTCCGGATCGGCAGGCAGCGCGGAACGCCGGTTCATGCCACATAGTAACATATACGTTACCAAAATCCAGGTCCCGGCGCCGGCCCCGGTTTCAATAGGACTTCGGCAGCCCCAGCACCCGCTCCGCGATGAAGCAGAGCACCAGCTGCGGGCTCACCGGCGCGATGCGCCCGATCAGCGATTCGCGAAGGTACCGCTCGACGTGGTACTCCTTCGCGTAGCCGAAGCCGCCGTGGGTCATCAGCGCCTGCTGGCAGGCGTCGAACCCCGCCTCGCCGGCGAGGTACTTGGCGCCGTTTGCCTCCGCGCCGCAGGGCTTGCCGGAGTCATACAACCAGGCCGCCTTCCAAACCATCAGGTTGGCGGCTTCCAGCGCCAGCCACTTCTCGGCGAGCGGGTGCTGGATCGCCTGGTTCTTGCCGATCGGCCGGTCGAACACGATGCGCTCCTTGGCGTAGGCCGTGGCGCGCTGGATCGCGCAGCGCCCGAGGCCCACCGATTCCGCGGCGATCAGGATGCGCTCCGGGTTCATGCCGTGCAGGATGTAGTCGAATCCCTTGCCTTCCTCGCCGATGCGGTCTTCCTCCGGTACCGGCAGGCCGTCGAAGAACACCTGGTTCGAGTCGACCGCCTTGCGGCCCATCTTTTCGATCTCGCGCACCTCGATGTACTTGCGGTCGAAGTCGGTATAGAAGAGCGAGAGGCCATGTTGCGGCTTCGCGCAGTCCTCGATCGGCGTGGTGCGCGCGAGCAGCAGCACCTTCTGCGCGAGCTGGGCGGTGGAGATCCACACCTTCTGCCCGGAGACGATGTATTTCTTGCCGCTCTTCTCGGCCTTGGTCTTCACCCGCGTGGTGTTCAGGCCGGTGTTCGGCTCGGTGACCGCGAAGCAGGAGCGGTCCTTCCCCGCGATCAGCGGCGGCAGCATGCGTTTCTTCTGCGCCTCGGTGCCGAACACCACCACCGGGTTCAGGCCGAAGATGTTCATGTGGACGGCGGAGGCCCCGGAGAACCCGGCGCCGGATTCGGCGATGGTCTGCATCATGATCGCCGCCTCGGTGATGCCGAGGCCCGAGCCGCCGTATTCTTCCGGCATGGCGATGCCCAGCCACCCGTCCGCCGCGAGCGCCTGGTGCAGTTCCACCGGGTCGCCGCCTGCCTTGTCTTTCTTCAGCCAGTAGTCGTCGGGAAAGCGCGCGCAGATCTTGGCGATCGCCTCGCGGATCTGTTCCTGCTCGGGCGTGAAGGAAAAATCCATGCCTCAGGCCTTGCGCGTGGTGCGCGCCGGGTTTTCCTCGTAGGGCGGCGCGTAGATCACCATCACCTTCGCGCGCTCGCTGGTAACGGTGAGCAAATGCGGCGCGTCCGCCGGGAAGAAGCAGGCCTCGCCCGGCGCCATCTCGAAGGCCTCGCCCGCCACTTCCACGTGCGCGGTGCCCTGCAACATGTAGCAGACCTGCTCGATGCCGGGGTGCGCGTGCGGCAGCGCGCCCTTGCCGCGCTCGACCTCGCCGATCAGCATCTCCAGCTGCTTCGCGCCCACCGTCTCGGCGCCGATCATGCGGAAGTTCTGCGTGCCGGTGTGGTTGGCAGGGGAATAGGGTTTCACGTCCTGCTGGCGCACCAGGTAACGATGTTTCATCAGGCCTCCTTCAGCCACGGGGTTCGATCCAGTTCTTCAGCGCGATGCCGCCATCGACGGCGATGGTGGTGCCGGTGACATAGGCGCCGAAGCGCTCCGAGAGCACCGCGAGCGCCATGCCGGCGATGTCCGCCGGCGTGCCCATGCGCCCGAGCGGGATGCATTCCAGCAGCCCCGGGTTCTTCGTCGCGTCGAAGCCGCCGCCGGGAATCGCCCCCGGGGCGATCGCGTTGACGCGAATGCCGTCGGGTCCGAGCGCGCGCGCGAGTTCCTTCATCAGCATGGTCTGGCCGGCCTTGGCCGCGCTGTAGTGCGCGAGGTTCCTCGGCGCATAGGCATGCAGCGAGGTGATGTACAGCATCCGTCCCTTGACCTTCTTCCCGCGCATGTGGCGCCCGAGCGCCTGGCCGAGGAAGAAGCCGGCGTTCAGGTTCACCTCCTGCATCTCGCGCCAGACCGCCTCGGTCGTCTCGAGCACCGTGTGTTCCTCGTGGCGGCGCGGGCTCGCGCTGTGCACGAAGAGCGTCACCTTCCCGAGCTTGGCGATCGCGTCCGCCGCCAGCTTCGCCGCGGCGCCCGCCTTGGCGAGGTCGGCGACGATCGCCTCGGCATTGCCGCCCGCGGCGCGGATCGCCTCGACCACCGGCCTCACCCCCTCGCCCACGTCGGCGCACAGCACGCGCGCGCCCTCGCGCGCGAGCGCCTCGGCGATGCCGCGGCCGATGCCGCCGCCGGCGCCGGTGACCAGCGCGGTGTCTCCTGCAAAGAGCTTCTCGCTCATCTCGTCTCCTCGTGGATCAGTCGCGCGGCGCCGCCGGCGCCCCCGCGGGTGTCGCCCCGCCCGCCGGGGCGGCACGCGGCCCGTCGCGCGAGAGCAGAGTGTAGGCCACCGGGATCACCAGCAGCGCGAAGGCGGTGCCCACCGTCAGGCCGCCGACCACCACCCAGCCGATGGTCTGGCGCGCTTCCGCCCCGGCACCGACGGCGAGCGCGAGCGGCATGGCGCCGAGCACGGTGGCGCCGGAGGTCATCAGGATCGGCCGCAGGCGCAACGCGGAGGCCTCGAGCACCGCCTCGAACTTCGTCATGCCTCGCTCGCGCAGCTGGTTGGCGAACTCGACGATCAAAATGCCGTTCTTGGTCACCAGTCCTATCAGCATCACGAGACCGATCTGCGAATAGACGTTCAGCGATCCGCCGGCGAAGCCGAGCGCGAGCAGCGCGCCGAGCGCGGCCAGCGGCACCGTGAGCAGGATGACGAAGGGCGCGACGAAGCTTTCGAACTGCGCCGAGAGCACCAGGTAGATGAAGGCGAGCGCCAGCGCGAAGGTAAAGAGCAGCGCCGAGCCGGACTCGCGGAACTCGCGCGAGACGCCGTCGAGCTCGGTGCGCGCGCTCTTGGGCAGCACCTTGTCGGCGGCGGTTTCCAGCACCTGCAGCGCCTCGCCGAGCGAGTAGCCCGGGGACACGTTGCCCGAGAGGATGGCGGCGCGCAGCCGGTTGAAGTGGTTGAGTTCCTTTGCCGCCACGGTCTCGCGCACCTTGACGAGATTGGAGAGCTGCACCAGGCGCCCGTCCTTGGCGCGCACGTAAATCGCGGTCAGGTCCCCGGGCGTGTTGCGGTCCTTGGGCTCGAGCTGCACGACGACGTCGTACTGCTTGCCCTGGCGCTTGAAGCGGGTCACCTGGCGCCCGCCGAGCAGCGTTTCCAGCGTGCGGCCGATGGTCTCGACGTCGACGCCGACGGCAGCGGCCTTGTCGCGGTCGATGTCCACCGCCAGCTGCGGCTTGTTCAGTCGCAGGTCGGAATCCGGGTTGGCGATCGCCTTGCTGGCGCGCGCCTCGGCCAGCAGTTTCGTCATCGCGGCATCGAGTTCCTCGTAGGAATTCGCCTGCACCACGAACTGCACCGGCGGGTTGCGGAAGCTCTGGCCCAGGGACGGCGGGTTCACCGGGAAGGCGAACACCCCGGGCAGGCCGCCGAACAGCTTGGGCTGCAGCTCGGCGGTGATCTGCTGCGTCTTGCGGGTGCGTTCCTCCCAGGGGGTCAGCTGGCTGAAGGTGATGCCGGTGTTCACCGGGGTGGGGCGCTCCAGGCCCGGCGCCACCACCGCGAAGGTGTTGCGGATCTCGGGCACGCCAGAGTAGATTCTCTCCACGGTGCGCACGTTCTGGTCGGTGTAGTCCAGCGTCGAACCCTCGGGCGCGATGATGAGCGAGAGGAAGAAGCCGCGGTCTTCCAGCGGCGAGAGTTCCTGCTTGAGCGACTGGTAGGCCCACACCGCGCCCGCCAGCACGCCGGCGAACACCAGCACCACCAGCCAGCGCGCGCGCAGCGCGAGGCCGAGCGCGCCGCGGTAGCCCGCGGTCATGCCGTTGAAGAAGCGCTCCATGGCCTGGTAGACGCGGCCGTGCGATTCCTGCGCCTTCAGCAGGCGCGAGCACATCATCGGGGTGAGCGTGAGCGCGACGAAGCCCGAGACCACCACCGCGGCGGCCACGGTGAGCGCGAACTCGGTGAACAGCTTGCCGGTGTTGCCGGTGATGAAGGCGAGCGGCGCGAACACCGCCGCCAGCGTGGTCGACATCGCGATCACCGCGAAGGCGATCTCCTTCGAGCCGTCGATCGCCGCCTGTCGCGGCGACTTGCCCATCTCGACGTGCCGGTGGCAGTTCTCCAGCACCACGATGGCGTCGTCCACCACCAGGCCCACCGCCAGCACGATGCCGAGCAGCGTCAGCACGTTGATCGAGAAGCCGAGCAGGTAGAGGAAGAAGAACGCCCCCACCAGCGACACCGGGATGGTGACGAAGGGAATCAGGGTGGAGCGCACCGAGCGCAGGAAGAGGAAAATCACCAGCACCACCAGCAGCACCGCCTCGCCGAGCACCTTGTACACCGCCTCGATCGAGCGCTCGATGAAGATCGAGGAGTCGAAGGCGACGCGCAGCTGCATGCCCTCGGGCAGGCCGGGCGCGAGGCGCGCGACCTCGGCCTTCACCCCGCGCGCCACCGACAGCGTGTTGGCGGTGGACTGCTTCACCACCCCCAGCCCCACCGCCGGGTTGCCGTTCACCCGCACGATGTTGCGCTCGTCCAGCGCGCCGAGGCGCGCCTCGCCCACGTCGGACAACCGCACCGGGTAGCCGCGCACCTCGGTGAGGATCATGTCGTTGAACTGGCGCGCGCTGCGCAGGTCGGCCTCGGCCAGCACCGTGAACTCGCGCTGCGCGGATTCGATGCGCCCCGCCGGGATCTCGACGTTCTGGCGCCGCAGCGCCGCCTCCACGTCCTGCGGCGTCAGGCTGTAGCCGGCGAGCCGGTCGCGGTCCAGCCAGATGCGCATCGCGTAGCGCCGCGCTCCGCCGACGATCACCGAGGCCACCCCGGGCAGCGTCTTCAGCCGGTCGGCGACGTAACGGTCGGCGTAGTCCGACAGTTCCAGCGACGAATGCTGCTGCGAGGAGAACGCCAGCCACATGACGGCTTGAGCGTCCGCCTCGATCTTCGAGACCACGGAATCGTCCGCCGCGTCCGGCAGCAGCGCCCGCACCCGCGCCACCCGGTCGCGCACGTCGTTCGCCGCCGCGTCCACGTTGCGCTCCGTGACGAATTCCACCGTGATCTGGCTCACCTCCTCGCGCGACACCGACTTCAGCGTCCTCACGCCCTCGATCCCCGCGATCGAGTCCTCCAGCGGCTGCGTCACCTGCGACTCGATCACCTGCGCGCTCGCGCCCTTGTAGACCGTGCGCACCGAGACCACCGGCGTGTCGATCTTCGGGTACTCGCGCACCGTCAGCTTCTCGAACGCGATCACGCCGACCAGCACGATCATCAGGCTCATGACCGTGGCGAAGACCGGGCGGCGGATGCAGAGTTCGGGGAGTTGCATTTCAGCTAGCAGAATTCAGGCTACGGAATCGAGC